>NZ_DATCRU010000087.1:0-23540 GCF_036568825.1 Mucilaginibacter sp.
CGACTTCCGACTTCCGACTTCCGACTTCCGACTTCCGACTTCCGACTTCCGACTTCCGACTTCCGACTTCCGACTTCCGACTTCCGACTTCCGAAATAAAACTTACAAATCTTTAAACAATAAAATTTTTGTATATGTTAAAGTGTTGAGTCCTTGTAATAAAACCTCCTAAATTTTCATCCGGTATTTCCATTCATTTCGGCTGGTTAACGCACTGGTTTTGAATGAATAGATAGCAATTATAGGTGTGTTAACTAAATTTAATTGATATGAAAAGGGGAAAATTAGTTGTCATGATGATTTGCATGGTAATGTTAGGGTTGACCAATGCATTTGCACAAAGCAAAAAGGAAAAAATTGAAGATCTAACGCGAAAGGTAGACAGTCTTCAAAAGCAATTATCTGCTAAAAACGAAAGTTTAGTTCAAACACAAATAAAATTAGCAAAGATGGAGGGCACAAAAGATGCCCACGATGAAGAGATACAACGACTTGAAAATAAAGTTGACAGTCTGAAGGATGCACTTATTACCAGGAACATGACTGTCGAAAGCCAGGCATCCAAAATAGCCCAGTTAAATAAAGATCTGAGTGGATTGCAGGCACAGCAAAAAGAATGGACCAGTAAAAATGATACCTTAACCGCTCAGTTAAATTCACTGAAACAAAAGCCAACTGATGCTACTGCGACAACCACCGTTAAAGAACCGGTTAAAGACACAACAAAACCAACGGACTCTTCAAAAGAAGGAGATAAAGCCACAAAGCAGGATCCGATAGTGAAAAATTAGTATGGAACAGAAGCAAGAGTCAAGAAAAAAGAAAGTCTTGGCTCTTGATTCTTGACTCTTGCTTCTATTTTAAAAGTGTATTCTTCAGCGGATAATCTTGCAGCAAACGTTGTACATAAGAAGTATCAAGCGCCTTTTTAAAGGCTGATGCATGGCGCAAATGGTGCATATCGCTCGACATGAAATCTACGATTTCATTGTCTACCATAGCTTCGGCCATTTTTTTGGCGTCTTTGCCATAGTAACCGGTTAATGATATGGTATTGATCTGCAGGTCGCAGCCCCAGTCGCGCAGGTTTTTTAGTTGTTCGATATCCAGGTAAGAATATCTTTCAGGGTGAGCGAGGATAGGTTTGTAACCCAATTCCTTCATTCGTTGTATTACGCCTATAACATTCATAGGTAAACTAATGAATGAAAGCTCGAACAGTGCATAGTTATCGCCCATAGTAAGCAACCTATGCTCGTTTACACGGGCTTCGAAGGTTTCATCGAAGTAATGTTCGGCAGCAGCCTCTACTTCGATATCGATCATCTGCCTTTTTAGTTCTGTTTTTAAGATAGCAAGCGCATTGCCAATGGTCTCGGGTGTATTCCGATAGTAATCGGCCATTACATGAGGCGTAGCAATGATCTTTTTGATACCCGATTCCATCATCCGTACGATCAGATCAATGGACTGGCTTACATCCTGCGCACCATCATCAATTCCCGGCAGGACATGCGAATGCATATCAACCGCTATCGATTCATAGTTCACCGAAGTGAGGGTATCTTTCTTCTTAAAAAAACTAAACATTATTACCTGTTAGTGTACTGTTCATTATAATATTGCTGGTAATGTCCCGATGTTACATCGGTCAGCCATTCCTCATTGGCCAGGTACCAATCAACCGTTTTCTCCAATCCTTCTTCAAAAGTAATACTTGGAAGCCAACCTAATTCATTTTTTAGTTTGGTAGCATCAATAGCATATCTTAGATCGTGCCCGGCACGATCCGTTACAAATGTGATCAATTTTGCTGATTCACCCTCTGCCCTGCCCAGTTTCTTATCTAAAATAGAGCAAAGCAAACGGATCAGGTTGATATTCTTCCATTCGTTATGACCGCCGATATTGTAAGTCGTTCCGGCCTTTGCTTTATGGAATATCAGGTCGATGGCCCGTGCGTGATCCTCTACCCAAAGCCAGTCTCTCACATTCTCCCCTTTCCCATATACGGGAACGGGTTTATTTTGTTTTATATTATTGATGGCTAAGGGAATCAATTTCTCAGGGAAGTGGAAAGAACCGTAATTATTTGAGCAGTTCGAGATTACGGTATCCAATCCATAAGTATCATGATAGGCTCTTACAAAGTGGTCTGAACTTGCTTTTGATGCCGAGTAGGGTGAGTGCGGGTCGTAATTGGTAGTCTCCGTAAACATACCGTTTTCGCCCAGACTGCCATATACCTCATCCGTCGACACATGATAAAAACGAGTTTTATCATATTTACCCTTCCAGTAATTGCGGGCCGCATTTAATAAAGTAACTGTGCCCACTACGTTGGTCATCACAAACTCCAGCGGACTGGTAATTGAGCGGTCTACATGTGACTCAGCAGCCAAATGGATCATTGCGTCGGGTTGTTCCTTTTCAAAAAGCTCATCAATGAAAACCGTATCTGTAATATCGCCTTTTACAAAACGATAGTTTGGCAAATGTTCAATATCTTTTAAGTTGGCCAGGTTGCCGGCGTAAGTCAGTTTATCAAGATTTATAATGGTATAGTCCGGGTAATTTTTCACAAACCGGCGCACCACATGCGACCCGATAAATCCTGCTCCGCCCGTAATAACTATTTTCTGCATGTTCTTATTCTAAAATTATTGGATAGGGTTTTGTGAAATGTACTTTTCCCAGGCCCAGGCTGATGACATCATCGCATCAATACCAAGCTCGGCTTTCCAATGCAATTTTTGTTCTGCCTTGGATACATTGCCCCATACTTTCTCTACATCGCCTGCGCGACGCGGACCAATTGTATAATTTAATTTTTCTCCCGTAGCGTTTTCAAAAGCTTTGATGATCTCCAATACTGTATTGCCATTGCCGGTACCGATGTTGAATACATCATAACCTTTAAACTCTGCTTTCTCCATCAACCGCAAAGCAGCCACATGTGCTTTTGCCAGATCGACCACATGGATATAATCACGAACGCAGCTACCGTCTTTTGTATTATAATCATCACCGAAAACAGTAATTTTTTCGCGTTTGCCAATAGCAGTTTGTGTAATGAAAGGCACCAGGTTTTGAGGCACACCGATAGGCAACTCGCCAATTAAGGCTGACTCATGTGCACCTACCGGGTTAAAATATCTTAGTGCTATCACTTTATAAGCTGATCCTGCCGATACAGTATCAAATAAAATTTCTTCAGCTATTTGCTTAGTATTGCCATACGGCGATTGCGCCGGTTTGATAGGCGCCAGCTCGGTAACCGGCAATTCATCCGGCTGACCGTAAACTGTACAGCTTGATGAAAACACAAAGTTGACCGGCTTGCCGTAATAGCTTTCGAGCAAGTTGATCAGCGAATAAATATTGTTGCGATAATACTTCAAAGGCTGTTGAACCGACTCACCTACCGCCTTAAAAGCAGCAAAATGGATAATGCCTGCAATATCAGGCTCGGCGGTTGCCAGGTTTTCCACAGCATTCTCATCACTCAGGTCAAGCTCGTGAAATACAGGGCGTTTGCCTGTTATTTTGGTGATCTGCTCTAATATTTTAGGCTGCGAGTTGGAAAGATCATCCACGATCACCGGTTCAAAACCCGCGTTGATCAGTTCGACCACTGTATGCGAACCTATGTAACCCAGGCCGCCTGTAACTAATATTTTCGACATTATCTTTTGTTGTAATAGGTAAAATCCTTGTGTTGAATTTCCTGCGCGGGAAGTGATTTGAAATAATCATAAGTAATTTTCAAACCTTCGCTGCGGGGAACTTTTGGCTCCCATCCCAAAATCTGCTTAGCCTTGGTGATATCAGGACGGCGTTGTTTAGGATCATTTACCGGCAGGGGTTTGCTCACCAGTTTTTGATCGGTTCCGGTAAGTTTAATGATCTCCTCACCAAATTCCTTTATGGTGATCTCGTCCGGATTACCGATATTCATCGGCCAAACATAATCACTGAATAGCAGACGATAAATACCCTCAACCAAATCATCCACATAACAGAATGAACGGGTTTGTGAGCCATCGCCGAACATGGTTAATGGTTCGCCTCTTAAAGCTTGCCCAATAAATGCGGGTAGTACGCGGCCATCATTCAGACGCATACGCGGGCCGTAAGTATTAAATATCCGCACAATACGTGTTTCCAAGCCATGAAAGTTATGGTAAGCCATAGTGATAGCCTCCTGGAAACGTTTAGCTTCATCATACACACCGCGCGGGCCAACCGGGTTTACATTGCCCCAATATTCTTCGGGCTGCGGGTTAACCGTTGGGTCACCGTAAACTTCTGATGTAGAGGCGATCAGCATCCGTGCTTTTTTCCCTCTTGCCAAACCCAAAAGGTTGTGCGTACCTAACGAACCTACCTTTAAAGTCTGTATAGGGATTTTTAAATAATCTATCGGACTGGCTGGCGAGGCAAAATGAAGAATATAATGCAATTCGCCGGGCACGTGCACAAATTTGGACACATCGTGCTGATAGAATTCAAAATTGGGGAGCTTAAACAGGTGGTCGATGTTACGCAAGTCACCGGTGATTAGGTTATCCATCCCGATGACATAAAAATCTTCCTTAATAAAGCGGTCGCATAAGTGCGAACCCAAAAAGCCTGCGGCGCCTGTTATCAGTACCCGTTTACGGTTGTCCATTATTCAATTACTTTTCGGCCTATACTGTTGTAGTAGAATCCGCAATCGATCATCTTTTGCAGATCATACAGGTTGCGGCCATCAAAAATAACTTTATTTTTTAGTTGATTCTCAAGCAATTCAAAATCAGGTGTACGGAATACTGACCACTCCGTTACGATCAATAATGCATCAGCACCAATAAGGGCATCATATTGGTTTTCAGCATAGGTGATCTTATCGCCCAATAGTGCTTTTACATTATTCATTGCCTCAGGATCAAAAGCAGTTACTGATGCGCCTTCCTTTAATAATTCTTCGATCACATATAATGATGGCGCTTCGCGGATATCGTCCGTTTCAGGTTTAAAGGCCAATCCCCACATGGCAAATTTTTTGCCTTTGATATCGCCTTTAAAATATTTCTTTACCTTCTCAACCAGTAGTTTCTTCTGGATCTCGTTCACTTTCATTACTGAGTTGAGTATTTTGAAATCATAGTTATTTTCCGTTGCCGACATAGCTAAGGCCTGTACATCTTTAGGAAAACAGCTGCCGCCATAGCCAATACCTGAGAACAGGAAACGGCGACCAATACGGTCATCTGCACCAATACCGCGGCGTACCATGTCTACATCAGCGCCTACGAGTTCGCACATATTGGCGATCTCATTCATGAAAGAAATCTTTGTAGCCAGGAATGAGTTAGCTGCGTATTTAGTCAGCTCAGATGAGCGCTCGTCCATATAAATGATCGGGTTACCCTGGCGCACATACGGTGCATATAGTTCGCCCATCAGCTTACGTGCGCGCTCATCTACCGTACCGATTACTACGCGGTCAGGTTTCATAAAATCATCTACGGCAACACCCTCACGCAAAAATTCCGGGTTGGATACCACAGCAAATTCTACATCGGTATGCTGTTTCATAATGGCGGTTACTTTATCTGCAGTACCAACCGGCACAGTCGATTTGGTAACGATGACCTTATATTCTTTTAGCAGTTTGGCAATATCTTTTGCAGCACCAAGTACATAGCTCAGATCGGCAGCACCATCACCGCCCGGAGGGGTGGGCAATGCAAGGAAAATGATCTTTGCTTCAGCAATTGCATCAGCAAGGTTGGTAGTAAAATGTAACCTGTTTTGATTGATGTTCCGGTTAAATAATTGTTCGAGACCAGGTTCATAGATCGGCACCTGGCCGTTCTTCATCATCTGTACTTTTTTCTCGTTAATATCTACACATATAACCTGGTTTCCGGTATCGGCTAAACAGGTGCCCGTAACTAACCCTACGTAACCTGTTCCAACCACAGCAATTTTCATAGTATAATTTTTTTAGGTGGATATGAAGCAATCATAGCTATTTAATTTTTAGCGGCAGCCATGATGGTTTCATACTTATTTATGTTTTTATAGTTAGTACTTTTACCCCCGCGAAGGTAAGAATTTCAAACTCAATGTTGCTGTTTTACAACTTAGGTATCCGGTTTTATTTCATTTTGATATTTATTGCTTCTTTTTTTAATAAAAAAGCAAAACTTTGGATCAATGGCCGAAAAAACACCGACTACAAGCAGTTCAGCAAAAGCGCATGGTTCCACTTTGCGTCCCTCGGCGAGTATGAACAGGGACTGCCTGTATTGATCGCCTACCGGAAGAAGTATCCCCACACAAAAATTATCATAACGTTTTTTTCGCCTTCTGGTTTTGAGATCAGGAAAAATACACCTCATGCGGATGCCGTTTATTACCTTCCGCTGGACACAAAATCAAACGCCCGGAAGTTTATTGATGCTATCGATCCGGCTATAGCCGTGTTCACCAAATACGAGTACTGGTACCACTTTTTTGACGAGCTGCATGAAAGGGAAATCCCTTTATATCTCATTTCAGGAATATTCAGGCCTGATCAGATATTCTTTAAATGGTATGGCGGCCTTCATCGTAAAATGCTCAATTGTGTGACGAGATTTTTTGTACAGGATGAGAATTCAAAACACCTGCTGCAGGGCATTGGCATCAGCTATGTTTCTGTAAGCGGCGATACCCGTTTTGACAGGGTTTGGGCCAATGCTCAAAACCCGAAATCATTCCCGGCAATAGCTGAGTTTACGCAGGGCAAAAAAACTTTCATAGCCGGCAGCACCTGGCCAGAGGATGAACAATTGTTAGCAAAGCTAGCAACTGATCATCCTGATTGGAAATTCATTTTCGCGCCACATGAGATCAAAGATGAGAAGATCAATAGGTTGATTGAGTTATTACCAGCCAACTCATCGATACGACATTCACAACTCACTACTGACTATTCACCACAAACGCTGGTCATTGATAACATCGGTATGCTGTCGTCTTTGTATCAATACGGACAAATTGCCTACATCGGCGGTGGTTTTGGCGTTGGGATACACAATACGCTCGAAGCTGCGGCGTTCGGATTGCCGGTTATTTTTGGCCCAAATTACGATAAGTTCAAAGAAGCTAAGGATTTAATTGCGTTGCAAGTCGGTTTTAGTATTACTGACGAAAATGGATTAAAGAAGACCTTCGACTTTTTGACTGAAGACGAATTGCGGTATCAATCTATCAGCACCAAGATCAAGAAGTATGTAAAAGATCATACTGGCGCGACGGATATGATTATGGAGTATCTTACTTCCGAATAATAAATCATGTCATTTCGACAAATATGCGTGAGAGCAAAGGCTGGCCTATGAGGAGAAATCTTCTGCTAGCGATCAGCAGACTTTGCAGTCGGAGAAGATTTCTCTTCGTCCTTACCCACTCACCTCTGCTGCTCATCGAAATGACAATATTTTTTTAATGTAGCATTATCCTTAATATTGCCCGTTATGGGCTTTCTACAAATCCCCGGACTAGGCAGGGTACATTATCATGAATACGGCAGCGGCGATAAACCGATGCTGGCCTTTCATGGCTACGGCATGACCGGGAAGCAGTTCCATGTACTAAAGGATTCCATCTTGACCAAATACCGCGTTTACGGCTTCGATCATTTTTTTCATGGCGAAAGTAAATTAGAAGGCTGGGCTGAAGAACATATCCTCGCCGGCATGCCTAAAACGCTCGTAAAAAGCTACCTGGAAGAGTGGTTTATAGTTTATGGAAAGCAAAAGATATCGCTCATGGCCTATTCCATCGGGGCAAAATTGGCTTTAATCCTGTTGGAAGAGTTTCCTGAGTGGATTGACGAGATCATTCTAATGGCACCAGATGGCTTATCAGTTTACAAAGGCTTTGATTTTCTTACAAACAAACCCATCGGCAAATACTTTTTCCGTAATGCTACCAAAAGCAAATGGTTGACTCCGTCACTATTAAAAACCTTAAGACGATTGCGGTTTATTGATGACAGCCTATACAATATCGCCTATAACGAGATCGATACTGAGAAAAAACGCCTGGATGTGTATTACACGCTCAACCTGATACGCAGGCTGCAACCAGACACTGACAAGGTGATCAAATTGTTCGAACAGCATCCTATCAAATGCACCATTATATTTGGCAGGGATGATAGATTGTTCCCAAAATTAGCTGCCAAATCGTTTACAGATCAATTAACCAAAGCGGAAATACATGAGGTACCCCTAGGCCATTGGCTGGTGGTGCCTGCATTGGACGAGTATTTAGCCTCACCCCGGCCCTCTCCAAGGGAGAGGGAGTAAAAATAGGTAGAGAGGTAAAGTCCTCTCCTTTGGAGAGGATTTAGGTGAGGCTTTTTATTAGATTTGTCTGAATGATACCTCAGCGCAGCAACCGGCTCATCAAAAAACTGTTCGCCCCATATTTGGCTTACAGGCTGCTCAAAGCTTTTAAAACATTAAAGTATGATGAGGTTGAAGTACTCCCTGGGCACTCAATATTGTTGTTGTGCAATCACTTTAGCTGGTGGGATGGCTTTTTCGCCGGGCATTTAGCTCATAATTATCTGAAACGCGATTTCTTTATTATGATGCAGGAAGACCATCTGCAAAAAAGGATGTTCTTTAGCCGGGTCGGTGGTTTTTCCATCAATCAAAAATCAAAAGAGGTGGTAAGGTCGCTGCAATACGCTGCAGAATTGCTTAATAACCCCAATAACCTGGTCACTGTTTTTCCGCAGGGCGCATTGGAATCTAATCATATTGATAAGATCAATATCGAGCGTGGCATCGATTATATCGTTAAAAAGATCAAAGGCGATTGCCAGATCATTTATTACTCAGCCTTTGTTGAATATTTTGAGAGCTTGAAACCGTCCGTCTATTTCCGGTTTCTTAATTGTGGCACTAACCATGATTTCGATTTTGAAAGATTAAAGGCTATGATCAACGAGCATCATAAAAAAGGATTGAAGGAACAGGTAAATGCAGAGCATTGATCTGATTTGGAAATGCGGCGATTTGAAAATTTGAAAATGAGGATACCATGTCGAAATAATTTATGATAAAACCCGGCAATAATTTTTTCATTCGCCAACTATTGCATTATTATGTCACATGGATAGTGAAGCGTCATTTTCATGATCTGAAATTTGATCCGGTTGATGTCGACCCAAATAAATCAATATTACTTATTGCCAATCATTTTAGTTTTTGGGATTCGCTTATTCTTTACATCATTTGTTGCAAATTGTTAAAGAAGAATTTTTACGTGATGGTTCGCGAGGACACCACTGTCAAATTTCAATACGTAAAATACGGCGGAGCATTTTCAATCAATAAGCAATCAAGGGATATGCTGCAATCGCTGGATTATGCTGCTGAGTTATTAAACGATCCGCAAAACCTCGTGCTGATATTTCCACAGGGGAAATTGTACTCCAACTTTGTAAACACAATTCAATTTGAAAAAGGGATGACACGGGTGATGGAAAAAGCCCAGGGAAAATTTCAACTATTATTCGCTGCAACTTTTGTTCAATACCTGAAACATAAAAAGCCTACAGCAACTGTTTATTTGCAGGTTGAACTCTACACGGATAAAAATTTTGAAGATTTAAAAAACGCCTATCAAATGCATTATGATAATGCTAAATTGCAGCAAACCGAAATTGTGATATAAACGTGCTCATCGTCATCTACGCAACCTTCTTTTTCATCATTTTGCGCTTTGCCGTAACGATATTCAATTTTATTTCGGATCCCAAACTGCGCCGCGTCACCAGGAATTATGATAGCCTGGTTTCTATCCTCGTCCCCGCACGAAACGAAGAAAAAAATATACTTGCACTTTTAAAGTCCATCGAACGGCAGGACTACAGCAATTACGAGGTGATCATCCTCGATGATGACTCCAGCGATCATACCTACGATATCTGTGCTGAGTTTGCCGTAAAGCATTCCGCTTTCAGGGTGATCAAAGGCAAAGAACTGACCGGGCAATGGCTTGGTAAAAATTATGCCTGCTACCAGTTAGCCAAACAGGCACAGGGAGATTTTTTATTATTTCTTGATGCAGATGAGCAGATCTACGACGGACTGATCAACAGCGCTGTTCATCGTATGCATTTCCGCAAGCTGGCCCTGCTGAGCCTGTTTACCAATCAGCAAATGAAAACCTTAGGCGAGTTGCTGACGGTCCCGTTAATGCATTATCTGTTGCTTAATTTGCTTCCGTTACGTTTGGTGTACCTGGCAAAAAACCCCGCTGTTGCTGCAGCAAGCGGTCAATTTATGTTATTCGATGCCGAAGTTTACCGCCAGTACGAATGGCATAAAGGAGCCAAGGACAAGATCGTAGAAGATGTGGAGATCATGAAGCAAGTAAAAGTGCGTGGGTTCAACGGAGAAAGTCTGCTGGCCAATGGCATGATCAGTTGTCGCATGTATACAGGTTATAACACAGCGATCAATGGTTTCGGCAAGAATTTTTTAGCAGCTTTTAACTATAATATTTTCAGTTTCCTGATTTTCCTGATCCTGCTCATCGGAGGTCCGATGATCGTCATCATGACTTTAAACTTTCAGCTTATACTAATGATGATCGGCTTAATTCTGCTTACCCGCATCATGATCTCTCTGGAATCAGGACAAAGTGCCGCCTTAAACGTGGTGCTGCATCCGGTCCAAATGTTTAGCATGGTCCTTATCGCATTTTCGGCTATTCAAAAACACCTCACCAAAACTACTGTTTGGAAGGGCCGTAAAATATGAAGCCGCTTCCGTTAAAAAAGGAGCTATTAGCAAATAAACGGGCTGTTTCTATCATTCTTATCTTTCATGGAGTGGGGCTAATAGGCTTGGCAGTGCCATTTATCAGGCCACTGTTTTTGTATATCGTCCCATTTCATTTATTGCTGATGCTTGGGGTGATCATGCTAAATCACAAACCGATAAATACCGTTTTTATATTTTTCTTCCTCATTATTTGCATTTTGGGCTTTAGTGCTGAATGGCTTGGGATACATCAACATTGGCTTTTCGGCGATTATAATTATGGCGGCACCTTAGGCCTTAAACTATCGGGCGTTCCCCTAATTATCGGTTGCAATTGGTTTATGCTGATCTATTCTACCGGCGTTTTCATGCAACGCAGCCGATTGAAAAATTTTTTAATCAGAGCATTAATCGGGGCATTACTGCTGGTCTTACTGGATCTTTTGATCGAGCCTGTGGCTATTCATCTCGATTACTGGCATTGGACCAACTCAGTCATTCCTTTAAAAAATTATATGTGCTGGTTTGGGGTCAGTTTTCTGATGCTATTAGTATTTGAAGCATTCAAATTCAAACCGCAAAGTATTGTCGCTATCGTTTTTCTTCTAACTCAATTTGCCTTTTTTGGACTGCTTCATTTGATAAGCAGTTAATATTTTCCTTAATTCATAAAATCGTGTGTAAATTTGCAGCGTTATGGGCGATTATCAGTTAAAGGTAACTATCGATCAGGATTCAGGGTTTTGCTTTGGAGTAGTGTATGCTATTGACATGGCGGAGGAAATTTTGGAGCAAGACGGCTACCTTTATTGTTTAGGTGATATCGTACATAACGACGAAGAGGTGGAACGCCTGAAAGCAAAAGGGCTACGCATCATTGGTCATGATGATTTGAAGAACCTGCGCAACGAAAAAGTATTGATTCGCGCACATGGTGAAGCTCCTGAAACTTATCGCCTGGCACTAGAAAATAATATTATGCTGATCGATGCTTCATGTCCTGTGGTACTGAAACTGCAAAACCGCATCAAAACCTCCCACGACAGCAACGAGAAGATCTTAATTTTCGGAAAGCATGGTCATGCTGAGGTGATAGGCCTGTCCGGCCAAACCAATAATGAAGCCTTAGTTTTCCAGGATATTGCTGAACTGGATGAGGTTGAGCTTCCGCAAAAGATCACCCTGTACAGCCAAACTACCAAAAGCACCGAAAAATTCTACGATATCAAAGACAAACTGATCGAACGTGGATACGAGGTAAAAGCGAATGACACTATCTGCCGTCAGGTATCCAACCGTGATAAAGACCTGCCTGCGTTTGTGGCTAAGTTTGATAAGATCGTATTTGTATCGGGCCGCAAATCATCCAATGGCAAGGTATTGTTTGAAGTTTGCCGAAAGCATAACCCAAACACTTATTTCATCTCATCGCCTGATGAATTGGATAAATCCCTGTTCGCGCCGGGTGATAAAGTAGGCATTGCCGGAGCTACTTCAACCCCGATGTGGCTGATGGAAGATGTGAAAGCTGCACTGGAAAAATTCTAAAAGTCCATTCTCAAAACACTATTGTTATTATCGCCAGTAATGTATTGGCGGACTAAGGCCTTTGCGCACCGCACTTCGGCAGGCTCAGTGTGACACCCGGTTTAAAGTTCGTTAATAAAAGAGCGTTGTCATGCTGAGCCGGTCGAAGCATCGGCGGATAAGGCCCGCACTACATTTCAATTGATGGCATGATCCTCATTGTTACCTTTCTCATTTATTAGCAATAATTTACCTCCGGAATCCGTCGCGGAGAAATTTATTTTATTTTTGCGCCTCAATATGGGCAAAAAGGGAGTTTTATTAGTTAATCTGGGCACACCCGACAGTCCGTCGACTGCCGATGTGCGTAAATATCTTCGTGAATTTTTGATGGACCCCCGGGTGATCGACATTAACCCGATATCGCGTACATTACTGGTTAAAGGTATTATTGTCCCTACACGCGCCCCAAAATCGGCTAAATTGTATCAGAAAATATGGGACCCAAAGACGGGCTCGCCTTTATTGCATTATAGCCTGCTACAGCAACAATTATTGCAAAAACGCCTGGGGGATGATTATATCGTCGAACTGGCTATGCGTTATCAAAGCCCCAACATCGAATCAGCATTAGAGCGATTGAAGACAGCTTTGGTAGATAGCATACAGGTTATCCCGATGTTCCCGCAATATGCATCAGCAAGCACAGGATCGGTGTATGAGAAAGTGATGGGTTTAATTGGTCAATGGCCCACGAGTCCGACTATCTCTTTTGTAAACTCGTTCCACGATAATAAATTGATGATCGAGACTTTTGCGGATAACGCACGCAAGCATAGCCACGAAACTTACGATCATATTTTGTTCAGTTTCCATGGTTTGCCGCAGCGCCAGATGATCAAATCTGATCATACACATAACCATTGCTTAAAATCGGCTGATTGCTGTCAGACGCTCACTGATAAAAACAAATTCTGCTACTCGGCGCAGTCATACCATACAGCAAAACTGATTGCTGAAGAACTAGATATTCCTAAAGAAAAATACACCGTTTGCTTCCAGTCGCGGTTAGGCAGCGATCCATGGGTTCAACCTTATACAAGCGAGGTAGTAGCCCAAATGGCCAAAGAAGGTAAAAAACGCCTGCTGGTGTTTTGCCCTGCTTTTGTGGCCGATTGCCTCGAAACAGTTTATGAAGTGACCACCGAATATGGTGATGAGTTTAAAGCCTTAGGCGGTGAACATGTTCAGCTGGTAGAAAGCCTGAATGATTCTCCAAAGTTTATTGAGGCTTTGGCGGAGATGATAAGATAATAACGAAAAGTAGAGGGCGTGTCACACTGAGCATGGTCGAAGTGTCGCGCGCAAAGGCCTTTGCCCGCCAATGCTTCGACCAGCTCAGCATGACAACGCACTTTTAGTATATCAACTCACTCACAATCTTCGCCGATAACAAACACAACGGTATCCCACCACCCGGGTGCACGCTCCCTCCGCAGAAATACAGGTTTTTGATTTTGGATGACCGATTGGCATGCCGTAAAAACGCTGCATAACGACTATTAGAGCTCGTACCGTAAATAGCCCCCTGATAGGATGATGTTCTGCTTTCAATAGAACACGGATCAAGAGTGGATTCAGAAATGATTAACTCCTCAACATTGGTCTTTAATATTCGTGATAGTTTTTTGAGAATATTAACTCTCGCATCATCAATCAACTGCTGCCAATCCTGTCCTTTATTGAATGGCACATTGATCATCACAAACCAGTTTTCACAGCCTGGCGGTGCATCGTCCAGTTTAAATTTTGAAGTGATATTGATATACACTGTCGGATCGTGATAAATGGTTTGCTTTTGCCAGATGTGCTCGAACTCGGCCTTGTAATCATCGCTGAAAAAGATATTGTGCAAATCCAATTCAGGGAATTCTCTTTTGATGCCCCAATAAAATATAAGTGCTGAGCTGCTTCTTTCCTGCTCAAGGGTTTTTTTAAGCTGATACTGCGAATATTGGCTCAATAGCTTATGATAAGTAAACCACACATCCATATTAGATACAACCACATCCGCCTCAATCACCTCATTATTTACCCTAATGCCGACAGCCCTTTTATCTTTTAAAACGATCTCGTCAACTTTTGATCGGTAATGAAATTTCACGCCTAAAGATTCTGCCAATTCCACCAGGCAGTTGGTAATCTGATACATTCCTCCCTTCGGAAAATAAGCGCCAAAATGCTGCTCCAGATGCGGGATTACGTTCAATGTCGCTGGCGCCTGGTAAGGATTCGATCCGTTGTAGGTGGCGTACCTGTCTGCATATTGCCGCAAACGCTTGTCTTCAAAAAATTGGCTATTAGCCTGGTGCATGGTTCTGAATGTATCGATCTCGCCAAAATGCAGCAAGGATTTAAAAGCTTTCCAACTGAGAAATGTTTTTAGGCGATCAAGTGACCGTTGCAGAAATAAGTGATCAGTCAACTCATAAATCCGGCTGCTTTTTTTGATGTATTGTTGAAGCGCTTTTCCTTCGTCTGTAAGTTTATCTACCTCGTTAACAAACTTTTCTTCATCTGCATAGGCAGTAAGGCGACTGCCATCCTCGTAAAAGTATTTGCAGATAATATCCAGCTTTTGATAACTAAAAAATTGAGATAGGTCTTTGCCTGCCAATTGAAATAGTTCGTCAATATATCGCGGCATAGTCAGCAAACTTGGGCCAGCATCAAAACGAAAGCCATCCTGTTTTATCTCAGCCAGTTTACCACCCGGGTAATCGTTCGCTTCAAAAACTTCAACCGAATAGCCTTTTACAGCGAGGCGGATGGCCGCAGCTATCCCCGCAATCCCGGCACCAATGATCAAAGCTTTTTTGGCAGGCATGGCGCAAATATACACCGTTGATTACTTTGATTGAGGGCTTTCGCTGATGGTTAAAGCGGGTCTCACATTGAGCTTGTCGAAACGCAGTGCGTAAAGGCCTTCGCCCACCACGCTTCGACAGGCTCAGCATGACACCCTAAACACTTACGCATGATAATGCGTCCCCTCACCAATCTCTTCTATCGCTTTGCGGTTAAATGCTTCCAGATCGTCAGGACGTCGGCTGGTTACTAACCCATTATCAACTACAACTTCCTGGTCTATCCAGTGAGCTCCGGCATTTTTGAGGTCGGTTTCCAAAGACGGATAAGAAGTTAGTGTGCGTCCACCAATCATACCTGTCTCGATCAGCATTTGCGGACCGTGGCATATGGCTGCAACAGGCTTACCTTCATCCAGAAATGCCGAAACAAAAGCCACTGCTTCTTTATTCTGGCGCAATTTATCGGGATTCAAAACACCACCCGGTAAAACCAATGCATCATATTCATCCGGACTTACATCGTTAAGATTTCTATCTACATCAACCTCAATGCCCCAATTGGTTTTATCCCATGCTTTTATTTTACCGGTTTTGGGAGAAACTACATCTACCTTAGCTCCTGCTTCTTCCAAAGCCTGTTTAGGACTGGTCAGCTCTACCTGCTCAAATCCTTCTTCGGTAAGGATCGCTACCCTGCGATTATTTAAACTTGCCATAATGTTTGTGTTTATTGATTGAAAATTAAATTTCTTTCTATAAACTACATTTGGCAAAATGCATGGTTTTCGATTTTTTCAGAAAGGCAACATCTATACAAACTGCATAGCGTACTTCATAAAATTGCTGGTCAGACCGAAATCTTCCGTCCCCTTGCGGCGGATGAAATAGAAATCTCGGGTGATCTTTAGTCCTTCAATTGGTACTTCTACTAGGTCGCCTTCTGCCAATTGGCGCACAATAGATGGTCGTGGCATAAAGCCCAAACATTGATCGGCCAGCAGAAAATTTTTCAGTGCCTCAGTACCACCAAGCCTTATCTTCACTGAAAGATCAGCCGGTTTGATATGGTGATCAGATAAAGCTTTTAATAAGGCATTCAATGTTCCAGATCCACGCTCGCGCAAGGCAATAGGCGTTTTCAAAAGCTGTTTCAACGTCAACGATTTTCCTGCAAGCGGACTTTTTGACGAGCAAACCGGGATCACCTCATCACTCATAAACGGATTGTAGGAAACAGTAGTCAGTTTATTATCTACCTCGATAATGCCTATATCTACTTCATGGTTCAGCAAGGCATTAAGAATATACTCTGAGTTACGGTTTACCAATTGTATATCCACATTGGCATATTCACGCTGAAAACCAGAAAGTATGGATGGCAAAATATATAAGGCGATAGTTGTGCTGGCACCAAGACGCAAATGTCCTGCTGCCTGCGATACATTGCTCAGTATGGATAGATCATATTCTATCTTCCGCTCGATCTCGGTAGCCTGGAGTAAGTTTTCATATAAACGCTTGCCGGCCTCGGTGAGCAAAATACTATTCCCTTTACGCTCAAACAAAGGCACTTTATACTGATCTTCCAGAGCCTTGATATGCTTACTGATAGCTGGTTGCGTAACAAATAGCACCTGCGCCGCCTTCGAGAAGCTCAAATTGGCAGCCACTTCCATAAACACACGATGAGCAAAAGAGATCATGAGGCTAAATTAGTTGATTGTTTGAATAGTTGAATGGTTGATTAAGTGAGTAGTTAAGTTGTTAGCCTTAAGGTGCAAACTGCCAACCGGAAACCGCCAACTACTTTTTAATAAACTTTACCTGGTACAAATGCGGCCACTTTTTACCGGTAACAAACATGCGCTTGCCTTTTGCGTCCCATGCAATACCATTTAGTACATTGTTGCCTTCGTCGAAACCATTAGGACGTTGATTTTCCGGGTAAAGATTTTTCATGTCGATCTTTTGTAAGACAACGCCCGTTTTAGGGTCGATCACAAGGATGTTGTCGGTGGTGTACACATTTGCATAAAGCTTTCCGTCTACATACTCCAATTCGTTTAATTCCTGAATCGGGCCATTGTCGTCGTACACATCGATATAACCTATCTGCTGATAAGTATCCTTATTTAAAAACCAGATGCGATTGGTGCTATCGTCCATGTAAAGTTTGGTACCATCGTTGGTCATACCCCAGCCTTCAACACCCACATTGTTCGGGGCTGTACTCAACAACTTGAAAGTATTTTTATCATACACCAAAGCCATTTTAGGATCTTTCCAGGTCAGCATCAATATTTTGTTGCCGATAATGGCACTGCCTTCCCCAAAATACTGCGTATCCAGTTTGGCCACCTGCACAGCTTTACCCGTTTCAAGATTTACTTTACGCAGAGTAGATTGTCCTTTAGTTCCGGTGCTTTCATATAAATAGCCATCCTGGTACAACAAGCCTTCGGTGTAAGAGCTCGTATCATGAGGATAAACTTTTTCAACTTTATAGGTATAAAGCTCTGGTGCTTTAGGTGCAAGCAATACGATATTGGTTGACGCATCCTGACTCTTACCACCCTGGTATAATTTGACGGTGATAACCCTTGGCCCTAAACGCATCGAATCCGTTTTAAGGCTAACTGCCGAAGAGTCTTTTTTTGATGCAAACCGTGTGGAATCAACCAAGTAAACGATAGAATCAGGTTTGATATCTGCAGGATAGCTCAGTTTTACTGAGACGGCTTGTCCTTGTTTGTAGCTGGTACCGGCTTCGGGGGTGATTGATAAACCAGCAGATTCGGGCTTTTTATTACAGCCGGCGCAACCAAAAGCCAGCATAGCAACTGCTGTTAAAAGCAGGATGGTATTATTTCTCATAGTTTAATCGGCAGATGGCCAAAAGGCATCTTCAATATGTTTTAGTGTATAATTTTCGTTCCGGTCAAATAAAACGGATATGATATCAAACCGCACCTCGCCCTGGTGATCCATCAGGTAAATATATTCATCCGCAGCATCGGCCAATAACCTTTGCTTGCGCAGGTCTACAAAATCTTCCGGCTCACCGAATCCGTTGCCTGTTCTGGTTTTTACTTCGGCAAAGATGATCATTCTGTCTTTATAAGCTATCAGATCAACCTCTGCCTTTCCATGCGTCCAGTTCTCATCCAATATCTCGTAACCCAAACCCTCCAGGAATGTTTTTGCCAAACTTTCGCCTTTGCGACCAAGGTCAAGGTGTACAGCCATTATTTAATGATCACTGAGCCTAAATAGTCCGAAATACTTTTCTCCACCTTTTTCATTTGCATATACTGCGTCAGCAAAATTTCAGTATTCTCATCCCCTTCGGCCTTTTGTAATTCAGTACGCAGGTTATCCAGTATCTTGCCCACTTTATGTTTTTTCAAGTGAAATATCGCCCCTAAAATAGTTGCCTTCATATTCACCTGCTCATCCGGCACCAAAATCTTGTGCATCTCGTACCAGTTTTCGCTTAACGTATATTTGGTGGCTAATAGTGTGACTGTCAAATCAACTATTTCTTTGTCAGGGTAGTGAATGAATAATTGTTCATCGGGCAACACGCCATTTTCCACCTCTTTGCTATATAGCTCTACAAACTTTTTGCTCGGGCTATGCTCAAACTCCACATCCCCCAGTTCGGCTATCATAAACGGTCCGATATAAGTATTGGCGATGCCATCCCAATCAATCATTCTGCTGCCATATAACAATAGCAAACGGATGATTTCCTTCTCCTGTGAATAATCTTCCCTAACAGGTTTTTCGAATGGGATATCTTCAACCGGGAATTCCTCAACTATCTCAGCCTGCTTTGTTCCCTGCTGCGCATCTTTTTTCGACTTAGCAAGACGCATTTTGTTAAGCTCAGAAAGTAATGCACGCTCATCGATCTGTAAGATATGGCTACAATCCTTTATAAAAACCGATGCCTTGATCGAGTCTGGAATCTTAGCGATACTTTCCACAACTTCGCGAATCACTTCTGCTCGTCTTATCGGATCGGTACCTGCTTCTTTTAAAAGAATATCGGTTTTGTAGATAATGAAGTCTTTCCTGTTTTGATCGATATAGTTTTTGAAAGCATTGGTACCAACGCTCCGAACGTACGAATCCGGATCATGGCCATCCGGGAACAGTACCACTTTTACATTCAAACCTTCTTCCAGGATCATATCCAACCCACGCAGGGATGCCTTGATACCGGCGGCATCACCGTCATACAGGATAGTAATATTTTTGGTGAACCTGCTGATCAGTCTGATCTGCTCAACGGTAAGCGAAGTACCTGATGAGGCTACTACATTTTCTATCCCCGCCTGGTGAACAGACAATACGTCGGCATAACCTTCTACCAGATAGCAATTATCCTCGTCCCTTATCGCCTTTTTGGCAAAATAAAGTCCGTATAAAACATTGGATTTATGGTAGATCTCCGACTCAGGCGAGTTGACATATTTTGGGACGTTTTTGTCCGTCTTCAATGTCCGTCCGCCAAAGGCGATTACCCGCCCGGTAAAGCCATGAATTGGAAACATTACCCGGCCACGATAACGGTCATATAGTCCGCCATTATCGCGCTTAACCGACAAGCCGCTTTCTACCAAAAACTCTTCCTGGTAACCTTCTTTTAAAGCCTGACTCGAAAAAGCTTCCCACTGATCAGGTGAATAGCCTAACTCGAATTTCTTTATCGTTTCGTTATTGAAACCGCGTTCTTTAAAATAGCTGAGGCCAATATTCTGTCCTTCCTCGCTATTCAATAAACTTTCATGAAAGAATTTTGCCGCATACGCGCTGACGATCATCAGGCTTTCGCGGTGATTTTCTTCTTCTTTATTTTCGTGCGATTCGACGGTTTCCTCAACCTCGATGCCGTATTTATTGGCCAGCCATTTCAGGGCCTCAGGATAGGTAAACTTCTCCAGCTCCATCAAAAAAGTAACTGCAGACCCACCTTTCCCTGATGAAAAATCCTTAAAAATACCTTTTGCCGGAGATACAGTAAATGACGGGGTACGCTCGTTAGCGAAAGGGGAAAGACCAACATAATTAGCCCCGCGTTTTTTTAATTGCACAAACTCACCGATCACCTCGACAATGTCGATGGCTTCCATTATGCGGTCGATGGTGGTTTTGGTGATCATAAAACTTGAATTATTTGCTGTTTGTTAAAAATATTTCGGCGGATATACCCAAAAATTGATGGAGCCCTTTAACCATTTTCAGCGTCAGCTCCTTTTTCCCCGATAGTACCTGAGATACATAACCTTTTGAGCCGATGATCGGTTCCAGGTCCTTTTGTTTTAAGCCTTTTTCTTCCAACTTTAACTTTATTACTTCGATTGGATCCGGATCCGGAATATGATAGTGACGGCCTTCATAATCTTTTACCAATAATAGCAACAGATCCAGTTCCTCACCTTCCGGAGTGCCCTCGTCAGCATTAAAAAGTTCAATGCTTCTTTTTAACGCCGCTTTATATTCGACTTCTGTTTTTAATACTTTCCATTTATTGATCATAATTTTTGCCCGTTTTTACAAGCTGGCTCTGCTTGTTCTTCATGGAAATTATATTTCTATGTATGGCACTGTTGCAGCATCAATCTTATCATATTCGTGATGCGTTCCAAACCAGATCACATATAACGCCTGCCGCTTCAGGTCAAAAGAAACAATTAAACGGAATGAATTTCCCTTTATGTTAAAAACAACACGGTTATTGCCCACAATACTTGCATTTTGATAAACACTTTTTAATTCATTAAAACTATGAAATGTTGCCTCCAGGATATCTTTATACCACGACAATAATGCTGTTGCTGCAACCGGATATTTCTTAGTATAATAAATTATTGTAGGTTTAGCAATAACATTCATCTATACAAAGATACATAGTTTACCAATAGAAAACTATTTCTGTGCACTATTTAACTTCAAAAATGTAACAGCAATTCCACTTAATACGATAATGCTGCCTGCAATTTCCTTAAACTCAAGCTTCTCGCCCAGCAGGAGCATTGCCCAGAAACCTGCAATCACGGTTTGGCTAAGTAAGGCAACGGAAACTTTGGTCGCATCCAGATAATTCAATGAATAATTGATGGTGATCCAACCAACCAACTGGCAAATCAATCCCATCCCTAATAAATATAACCAGGTCGAAGTGGGGAAATTAAGCATTTCGTTATGCTGAAATATCGAGATCAGAAACAAAAAGACCGATGCACTCAGCATATTGTAGAACATGAAAGTGACCGTCGTGACCCTTTGTAAAATGCCTTTGGTGATCATGACATAGATTGCATAAAACAAACTGGCTATTAAAGCGAGAATTAACCCTATATTGAATTGCAGATGAAATATCTGTTGGTAACCTACCAAAACCACCATACCAAAAATGGCTATCCAGGTGCCTATCCAAAATGAAGCCCCGGATTTTTTGCGAAGTATTAAGAAGCTCAGTAACCCAACCCAAAGTGGTGCAAGGTTGGCGATCAGTGTTGAAATGGTCGCGCTTATCTTCATCAGCGAAAGGTTCCACACAGCTATATCGGCTCCGAATACTACCCCACCTAATAAGGCAATTGGTAAATCTTTCCGGTCTATTTTCAATTGGCCTTTGACGATGCAATATGGCGCCAAAAGTATCCAGGCGAAAAATATACGGTAAAAACCCGAGGTAATAGCAGGTGCAACGGAAAGTTTGACAAATATCGGTGAGAAGGAAATGCAAATTATGCCGATGATGAGGCTGGCTTTCGGGTTCATTGCTCAAAGGTAATTTTCTGAATCAGAATTATCGAATCAAATCCTGCCCTGTGTTCCTCAGTGCAAAACCTCTGTGAACTTTGTGGTTTAAATCGATTAACCACAGAGATCACAAAGGAAAAAACGCAGAGAGCACAGACAAGGAAGTTCTATAATTAGCGCCTTAAATTCTACAAATTAAGGTTCAGACAAACAGCAAATAATCGTATTTTTGCGCCTCAAAATATCATTATTATGAGTCAGCGCACAAAGATCAAAGCATTGCTTGAGAGCGAGCAAACCAACATTGAAGTAACGGTTAAAGGGTGGGTACGTACCTTCCGTAATAATCAGTTTATCGCTTTAAATGATGGCTCGACCAATAGCAATATCCAGATCGTGGTTGATTTTGAAAACACTGACCCGAATTTATTGAAACGCATTACTACCGGCGCTGCCATCAGCGTCGTTGGCGAACTGGTAGCATCATTAGGTAAAGGTCAGAAGGTAGAAGTTAAAGCAAAACAAATAGAAATACTGGGCGACAGCGATCCTGAAAAATACCCGCTTCAGCCTAAAAAACACAGCCTGGAGTTTTTGCGCGAGATTGCTCACCTGCGTTTCCGTACCAATACTTTCGGTGCGGTGTTCCGTGTGCGTAACAGTTTATCATACGCAGTGCACACCTTTTTCCATGAACGCGGTTTTGTTTACCTGCATACGCCAATCATCACCGCTTCGGATGCTGAAGGTGCGGGCGAGACTTTCCATGTGACCAATTTCGACCTGGCAAACCCACCGAGACAGGAAAACGGGGATGTTGATTTTAAACAGGACTTCTTCGGTCGCGCTACCAATCTTACTGTATCCGGTCAGCTGGAAGGTGAGTTGGGTGCGATGGCCCTGAGTGATATCTATACTTTCGGACCAACTTTCCGTGCCGAAAACTCCAACACGACACGTCACCTCGCTGAATTCTGGATGATTGAGCCGGAGATGGCCTTTTATGATTTAGAAGATAACATGAACCTGGCTGAGGAATTTTTAAAATACCTCATCAGCCACGTGTTGAAACACAATGCTGAGGATATTGAGTTCCTGAGCCAACGTTTGGCGGAAGAAGAGAAACAGAAACCGCAAAACGAGCGCTCGGAAAACACGCTGATCGAGAAATTGCAGTTCTGTTTGGATAATGATTTCCAACGCCTTACTTATACTGAGGCGATTGATATATTAAAAGAATCGACCCCGAATAAAAAGAAAAAGTTCACTTACCTGGTTGAAGGTTGGGGAACCGACCTGCAATCGGAGCACGAACGTTATTTGGTTGAGAAACATTTTAAAAAACCTGTTATCCTGACCGACTATCCGAAGGAGATCAAGGCATTCTACATGCGCCAGAATGACGACGGTAAAACCGTTAGGGCAATGGATATCCTGTTCCCGGGTATCGGTGAGATCGTAGGCGGCTCACAGCGTGAAGAACGACTGGAAAAACTGGAAGAACGCATGGCCGAAATGGGCATCCCGACTGAGGAATTGTGGTGGTATT
>NZ_DATCRU010000088.1:0-100044 GCF_036568825.1 Mucilaginibacter sp.
CTTGTTACTTTGACCAGGGCTTTGTTCAATGCTTTCGCGGTGATGGTTTTGAATTTCACCGTATCCTTATACCAGGGCTTAAGCACTTTATTTGCCTTCCAACCACGACGATCGTTGTCTGTTAGTGGCCGGGTAAAATGCGGCAGCAGCGGTGCAAATATTTGTTGCTGATTGTTGATGATATAGGAATTTAAAGCGCCATTGATTTTGCTTATGGCGATTTTAAAGTTTTTCCCACTCATGACGTATGCGATCGGAATTTCAGTCAGGGTAACCGATGCAGAATTTTTAGCTTCATTTTTAACACCCGGAATATGACCGAATGAAAACTGATCGCTTGCTATCTCATACCCTTTGGCTGCCCAGGGTTCATTTTCAGGAAGACAAAAATGAATATTGGCCAGGTATTCATGCCCGACTTTCATTACCGGCAAATAAGGCGCCAACGAAAACAATGTATCCCTGAAAGCCGGCACATTAATAGATGGCAGTGTTTTTTCTGAGATGATCTTTCCGTCTTCCAGTATTTCAAGTTTTACTGTATAATAACCAAGTGATCTAACTGAATTCCAATTTTTTATACTAATTATTTTTTTCACAGTATCGACCAACGTACAAACAGCTGGCTGAAAAACATGCTTGCATTCATATATCTCAGGCTTAGGCCTCCCATCAGCGCTCACCAGTCCTTTAATAGTAAAATCATCATAATACTTTTCTCCGAAATCACCGCCATAGGCATAGAATGGAACGCCTTTGGCATCTTTCTTCAGCAGGCCCTGATCCTTAAATTCCCAAATACAGCCGCCTATCACCCGTTTGGTATTACGCCATATATCCCAAAACTCCTTGAGGTTGCCGGTTGAATTTCCCATCGAATGCGAATACTCACAAAAAAATATCGGACGATGATCACCATTCTGCTGGGTGGCAAGCAACCCGGCTGTATACAAACCGGGATACATACGGCTTACGATATCCACATAAGGCTCATCGATCGGATTTTGTAACCGGTGCGAGTGATCGTTCTTTTTGGGATAGCGCGGATCATCAGGCGGAATATAGCCCTCTCCCTGCGGCGAGTCCTGTGCCGGTTCGTAATGCACCGGCCGGGTTATATCAAATTCGTGCGTCCAGCCTGCCATTGCTGCATGGTTGGGCCCATGACCTGCTTCATTACCCAGGCTCCAGATGATAATACTCGGATGATTTTTGTCGCGCATCACCATCCTCGTCATCCTGTCCATATAATCGCCGGTCCACGCCGGGTCATTACTCAATTTTGAACCGAGGCCGTGTGTTTCCAGGTTGGCCTCGTCAATTACCATAATGCCATATTGGTCGCACAGATCATACAGATAAGGATCCATCGGGTAATGACTGGTGCGTATACAGTTGAAATTAAACCGCTTAATAGTTTGTATATCCTTTAAAATATCTTCTCTTGATAATGCCTTGCCCTTTATTGGATCATGATCAGGCCGGTTTACACCATACAGGTAAGTTATTTTCCCATTGATCAATAACTTACTATTGGTTTTGGAAAATTCGATACTTCTAAAGCCAACTTTACAGTTTTTTACCTCAAGTGTATGCCCGGCAGAATCTATTAATGAAAGTGCGAGCGTATACAAATTAGGTTCTTCAGTGCTCCACTTAGCAGGGTTTTTAACCCTTGCCTCCATCAATCCAAATTTAACATTGCCGAGTCGCGGGTAAACTTCATTCAAGATGCTTTCCACATCTTTTTCCAGCGGCTTTTCAAAAACAGGCTTACCATTTTTGTCGAACAATTGCGCTTCCAGTTTACAACCATTTGCCCGC
Source organism: Mucilaginibacter sp. (assembly GCF_036568825.1). GTDB lineage: Bacteria > Bacteroidota > Bacteroidia > Sphingobacteriales > Sphingobacteriaceae > Mucilaginibacter. The sequence goes on from NZ_DATCRU010000088.1 coordinate 1,825, forward strand.
CTGCCGGTTAAGTTTTCCAGCCTCGGCCTCAACTCAAATGTGGCGTCTTTATAATCTTTGTCCAGTTTGGTTTGATAAAAGAAATCGGCAATATGCAGCGGAGGTTCAGCCAGCAGCATTACCTCGCGATGGATACCGCTCAAACGCCATTGGTCCTGGTCTTCCAGGAAATAACCGGATGTCCAGCGGACTACCTGCACCGATAACACATTTTCTCCGGGTTGCAGATATGGTGTTATATTGAATTCAGAGGGCAAAAAACTGTCTTCTCCATACCCCAAAAACTTGCCATTAAGCCAAACCTTAAACCCCGAACTGACGCCGCCAAAATGCAGCACAATGTTCATATTCTTCCAGTTTTGAGGAATGGTGAATGTGCACTGATAGTTACCTACGCTGTTATCGGTAACGGGCATATGCGGCGGGTCGACCGGTCTAAAGGGATAAACCGCGCTTTTATAGATGGGCTTGCCATATCCCTGCATTTCCATATTGGATGGAACAGTGATCTTCTTCCAACCCTGCACCCGGTTCAGGTAAAATCTTTTGGGTGTGTCCGCCGGAGTCGGGGAATAAAGAAAATCCCATGAGCCATTTAACGACATCATACGGCCGGATTTTTCGCGGTCGCCGGTCAAAGCATCCTGCAGATTGCTGAACGAATATGCAGTTGCATGCGCAGGAAGCCGGTTAATGCCATCTATAGCAGGATCTTCCCATGGATCGAACTTATAAACCGATGGCAAATGAGGCAGCGGAGCAGGCGTTTCATCAACCAACTGTGCATGAACCAGCAATGGACATACAACAGACAATCCCAATAGCAAATAATAACTTAAACCCTTCATCAGATGGCGTTGTAATTAATGATGTAATCCTTTCCTTTTTCCAATTGCAGCTCGTAAACGCCATCTCCTTTGCTGGTGATTTGTCCTAACTTACACTCAGGAACAGTTTTGCTTTTGAACCGCAATACACCTTGCCCCTCATCGCTGCTCACCTTTATCTGCTTTGTACTGCAATAAACATTGATCTTACCATGGGGGGTGGGCACAGCACCCTGCATCCATCGTAGTGAACCAAGGTTGGGCTCAACGATATAGTCATGATATCCCGGCGATAGCGGTTTCACGCCTAAATAGTATTTGCCCAAAAGATAGATCGGACTGGCACCCCATGCGTGGCACAGGCTTTTGCCATAAGGGCGACCGTACATGGAGTAGTTGTCAGCTCCCTTTTTGGTGGGATTATACTCCTCCCAAAAGGTGGTTGCCCCCAGTTTGAGCATGCCGCCCCAGTAATCCTTTATCTCTTTCAATACATAATCCTGCTCGCCCATAGCGCACAATGCTTCCAGTTCATAAAAGCGCATGTAGGGCGTATTGATATCCGGCACGTTGTTATTGAGCAATACATATTTTTTTGCGTCCTGCTTTTGAGCCTGATTGAAATAATTAAAAAATAAGGCGAACATGTTGGCATAGCGCGTCACATTATCCGTTGGTTTTCCATCAATGCGGCTGTGTACCAGAGCATGCTTCTGGTCATTCCAGTAATATTTAAATATCTTTTCTTTTATATCGGCAGCAAGACCGGCATACTTAGTAGCTCCGGCATTGTCGCCTGCGATCTTCGCGCACTCGGCAACTGTTTCTAGACTGCGGCAAAATAAAACCTGCTCGAAACTTACTTCACCCTGCTTACTTAAACCATCGGCCCAGTCAATAAAAACCCAATCACCGGGCAGACCTTGTACAAGTCCGTCATTATCGCGCCTTGCCAGGCAGAAATCCATCATGGTTTTCATCCCCTGGTAATTTTGTTCGACAAATGCTTTATCGCCTGTGTACAGGTAATAGTCATTGATGCCCAAAAACCAATAAAATGTATAATCGAGTATCGTATTGATGTGACTTGTGATCGGATCTTTCCCCCTTAACGCCTGCAATGTGTGGGTTACCTCGGGCGAATCAAAGAATAAGTAATAGTTCATGAGGTAGCTTTGATAAGCATCGCCCGACCAAACCCAGCGGTCGCGCTTTATACCGTCAATAAAGAATTCGCGGGTGTTCAGGTGCAATGTGTAAGCAGCTACATCCCATATCTTATTAATCTCCGGATCGGAACAAGTAAAACTACCCAATTGCTTAACCGGCGAATACTCATACAGCATGGAAACATCATTTATGCCGATGTTATCGCTATAATAAACAGTCACATAGCGAAATGCCCTTGAACCTTTAAAAGTATAATCGCCACTGTTCTGATCTATAATAACTTTATCTGCAAGTTCACACCTGCCTGTATCCGCTGCTTCATAGGGCGACTCTCCATAATAGACATGAACTGAGCCTTTGACTTTTATGCCATTCAATTTCAAATAGCCAAAGGTTTCCTTACCAAAATCAACAAATAGAGAGTGTGGTTTCCGCTCTATTTTAACTGCTTTTTCGGGTTGAACAGGCAAATGATAGGTTGATGGAAGCATAGTCGGATCGGTAAAATTCCAGCTATCCGCGTGCATATATTTAGTGGCCGACACATCGGACGTTTTACCCGTAGCGTCGATCCATTCTTTGTCTTCAAAAGTCACCAGCCATGAGGTATCAGAAACCAGGTGAGCGCTTTTCAGGTAGATTGCCGGTACTCCAGTCTGATTGTAAACTTTAAGATTGATTCGATGTTTTCCTGCGGGGATATGAATGATCTTAGGATAACCACTAACCGTTTTTCCATCAAGGCTAACATTGTATTGCCCTTCAACATACAAGCGGGCATCCTCTGCATTAGGAAGTACGAAATCTTTATGAAACTCCATTAACGGATAAGGACTATACAATTTCCAGAAAGGCGGCAGAAATGTTCCGCGTTCGGTACGCCTTGTCTGCATTTTATTGCTTAGCCAAACTGAATAGTCTCCCGGGTACCAAATCCAGGAGGCTTGTTGTGCTTTGACGTTCTCGCAAAACAGCATCAGGTACAGAAATCCTGTAATTAATACAATCCTCTTAAGCTCAACGACATTATTTTTTTTCATAAGATCAGTGTCCGTTAAATATGATATAAAGGCAGATCATGACTATAACAAGCGCCGCCCATGTGATTTTTACCCGCCTGGTTGTTGGCGACACATTGGCTTTAACCATTTTGTCGCGCAGGTAGATGATCGGGTTGCGGTCAGCGAGGGAAATGATGACGGCTGCTAACAGCAGGAAAATAAAAATGTAAAACGACAGCATCAGGTAATGCGGCCAGAAATGATATTTATCAGGCGTGAATACCCACAGATACAAAACGCCGACTCCAAGTGAGAAAGCCGATCCGGCAGATAAAACCAGGTTGACTGCAGTCCGGGTAGTTCTTGGCCAAAATACAGTTAACAGAAAAACTACTGCTAGCGGTGGCGCAATAAAGCCTAAAACCGATTGAAATATATCGAACAAATTGAGTCCTTTAATATTGTCAATTGCCAATGCCACAATGATGGCGAAAACACAACCAGCAACCACCGATATCCGTCCAACCTTTATAATTTGCTGATTGGATGCATTAGGGTTGATCTTCTTCGAGTACACATCCATTGTGAACACGGTACTCAGTGAGTTGAGGGATGAACCAATTGTGCCAACAAGAACCGCAATCAGTACTACAATCACCAACCCGTTTAATCCCGGCGGGAAGAGATGGGTAACCATGGTCATGTATGCCTCGGCGGGATCTTTAAGTCCCGGAAACAGGATAAAACACAATATCCCTGTAAGGATGAATAACGGCAATGATAATATCTTCAGCCATCCTATAAAGTTTACGCCTAATTGGCCTTGCTCCAGATTCTTTGCGCCCAGTACTGATTGCACCATGGCCTGGTCAGTACAAAAGAAAGCGACTGCTGAAACAGGATAACCCAGCAGTATGGCATACCATGGGTATTTTTTATCGCTTGCCGGATGGATCAGGTTCCAGAAATTATGCGGCACTTTATTGTATACCGCGGATAATCCGCCGGCTTTTACCACTCCTATGATGGTGAGCATGAGCGAGACCGCTATCAGCAATATCATCTGGAAAAAATTCACTTTGGCGATAGCTTTCAATCCGCCTGCAAAAGTGAACAGCCCGGCAAATGACACAAGGGCAATAACCGACTGCCACATCGGGATTCCCAATATCTGCCTTACCAGGAAACCACCTGCAAACAGCCCTAACGACAACCAGGAAATAAGTATTTTAATAAGCGCATACCATGCCAGTATATTCCGGGTCGATTCGCCATAGCGGTTGCCCATAAATTCAGGTGTGGTGCTCACTTTAGCTGCGAGATATTTCGGAGCGAAAACAACCGCCAGCAGTAACAGGAAAACAAAAGCATACCAATCGAAATTGACAGCGACGATGCCGGTGGTATAACCAATACTGGCAAATGCCAGCAGCATTGACGGCCCTACATTGGTTCCCCACATATTAAACCCGATGCTCGCCCAACCCAGGGATTTATTTGCCAGGAATAGCGTTTCGTCCTTCTTTTCTTTTTTGGAAAAACTGGCCCTGTACCCGATAATAATGAGTATTACGACATAGATGAAAACGATGGCATAATCAAGCGCTGTTAGATTCGCCCCGAGGTGTCCCATTGCCAATATCATACGCTTAACAATCCGGTTGATAGTCTATACTCTTTCATAACATCAGCTATTTTTACCGGTGCGCCGCTTTGCAATGACCTGTCCATGGCTTGTAGCAGCACAATGGTGCCAATACCTTCTTTTATATCGGGATAAGCAGTTTCACCGCTTGCGAGGCAGTCGGCAAAATATTCGAGATAGTTTTGGTATTCGCCTGCGTGGTGACTTTGCCCCTCAAACCTGTAGTAATATTTTAATGCTTTGTCGCCCCAATAAATGATCTTTTCTTCTCCTGTTTTATCGGTCACGGCATAACGCAACTCGTGATAATCAGCCTGTGATGCGCCTTCGGTGCATCTTAATATCACACTCATACCGCTGTCGCGTTGGGTTGGCTGGGTATAACCGGTATAAGCGCCGCTTACGCGTGCAATCCGGCCATCGGTCGCCTTAAAAATGAAATGCATAGTATCAGCATTTTTAAGCCCGGCTTTCTTCCCATTGCTGCTGATCATGCCATAACCCATCACCTCTTCAATCTCTGGTAAATACCATCGTATAAAATCAACCGGGTGACTTAACCCGCCATACAGCCATTTGAAAGCATCTTCCAGCGCCCATGGCTTTTCCAGGAACCACCGGTGATCGGCATGATAATGGCTTTCAACGGTGATCAGATCACCAATTAGTCCCTGTTCAAAATCTTTCCGCTGTCTTTTTGCCGGCTCGAAAAAACGGGAACTTTGGCCGATAAATACTTTTTTGCCTGTTTTTTCAGCTAAGTCGAGTAACTCCTGAGCTTTTGATAAGTCATCAATAAAAGGCTTGGTGCATACCACGTGCTTCTGATGCAAAAGCGCCTGTTTCACATGTTCGGCGTGCAGATGATCGGGCGTATAAATGGCAATCACATCAATTTCAGGGTCGTCAAGCATTTCCTGGTAATTGGTGGTGTAGCTGTGAAAATTGAATTCTTCTCCCCGTTGTTTACACAATTCGACATTTCTGTCGCACACCATTTTTAATTCATATTTTGGACTATGCAGTGCAGCTGACATGGTGCTGCGACCTTCTCCTAATCCTAGTACTCCTAATTTTAGCATAATCTGTTTGGCATTATAAATTATTCACCGGCTTCAAAAACACCCATGCCTCTCCCGGCCTGGTGCCCGGTATGCCCACCTGGTATTTTTTCATCAGGGCGTTCCACTGCACCATTTGAGGGTTATTTTCTGTCGTCTTTGGATTTAATTTGTCGAGGCTCTCCCCTTTTGGAATACTGATGACCAGCATCAGTTGCCGCCCGTTCCTAAACCCAAGCAATTGCTGGAAATTGGCATGGCAAAAGCCTTTGGCCACTTGAGGCCATTTCTTAAACTGGGTTGCATGATATTGCAGGTATTCCTGCTGCATTCGGGGATTGTCGACCAGGTTGGCAGTTAGCAGGATATTATCCCACTCTTTAGCAACACTGGCTTTGCCACAATACCGTCTGCGATTAAAATCATAATAAGGGTGCTGATAAATTTTTAAAGCGTATTTGGGGTATAACTTTGCAAGCCGCCCTTCCAACCTGACCGGATCATTCATAAAGGCGTAGATAACCAGGTGATTTTTCCATTGATACAGAGCAGATGAAGGAATATGTGACGCCTTTAATACCGGTATCAATAAGCGTGCATCAGGTTGTGAACCTATCGGCCCTGTAATTTCTATTATTGATGGCGTGCGATCTTGTGCCCGGATATCCGAGGGGTTGAAAAAAGAAATAACAAATACACAAAGCAAAATGTGCAATACTTGTCTCAATTGATATGTTTTGATAATCGTCTGCATGCTTCTAAGGGGCTAAGTGGTTGATCGCCTCGTTGCCGGAGTTGACGATTATACCGTTCAGCAAATGTTTATAGGGTTGCTGTAAACCAGCGGATTGCTTTATGCTTTCTGCCACCTGCGGACCGTTATTCTCCCAAACATTACCAGGACCATTGGCATTTTTAAGGAATTTTTCTGCCGGGCACCAATTGTCTTTTACTGTAAAAAAAGATGAGCCTTCGTCCGTGTAGATATAAAACCAATGCTTCGGGTCGTGAGCATATGATACTTTGTAGATATTGTCAACATAATTGCTATCGATGACCGAGCGCGGCTGAGCCGACAAGGTATAAATGCCCGACACATCATACATGTGTTTTGCATAATGATGTACCTTATTGGCGCGAATGATATTATCACTCATTGCATTGGCTGCCTTTGTCCATCCCCAGCCAACGCTTATACCCGTATAGGAAACATCGCACACCTCATTATGCTCTATGTTGATCCCTTTCACATAGCCCGCACCTATACCTACACATCCCCAGTCTTCATTGGTGACATCGTCAACAAGGTTATCGATAATGTGCTCGTTAGTGCAAACCTCACGGAAATCGGAAGGATTATACGGTAGATGGGCCTCAAAACTCTCGTCGGAAAAAACACCGATTAGTATCCCCGTACCACCAATGTCTTTAAACAAATTACCTTTTATTTCATCATCATGGGTACTCCGCATAAAATCAAGTGCGGTTGAAGCCAGGTGAGTAAAGGTGCAGTCAGAAAAATTGATGTGGTTAGCATAGCTGACCTCTACAGCTGCCGGTGGACGGCCTACCCAGGCCTGGTTTTCGAGACCGCTTTTTTCGGGTGTGCCTTTAATCTTCAACTTGTAAGCGTCGAGCAAGAACATCCCTGCCTGTAATGGTACATGCCCTTTAAGCGATGGGCGGAGCCATGTCGTATTTTCAAACTTTATTCCTTTAAAATAAATGTAGCTCACCGGCCTGTCGGCGGAGCTCTTTACTTCCATTAATTTTTCCAGCGATGGCGCAATAACGTTAGCATTGTACATATCCTCACCTTTGCGGGGCAGATAATAAACTTTTCCGGCTTTAACATCTTCGTACCACTCACCCGGCTTATCTAGGAATGCCAGCGAATTAACAAGGTAAAATGCCGAATTGCCATTCATTTTATGATCCTTATCGATCACAGGCGCAGGCCAGGGGTGGTCAAACTCAATGCGGCTCTCAGGCTGATAAAAAGTAAGCCCGGCTTTATTCCCATTAATCCTTATCGATTTTATCCGAAGATTGGCTATGGCCCACATCTGGTGGATAACCATTTCCATTTGATCGGGATTTTTTGGCAAACCGCCTACAGGAATGGGTATCCATATTTCCTGCTTTTGCTTATCCACTGATAAAATGCGGCTCATGTCATCATCGCGATCAACATCCCTTGCCCGAATAGCTTTTTGTCCGTTTACCCAAAGCTGCCTGAAGAGCAAAGTGCTTCCGTCTATCTGCGGCGCCGACGCTTCCCAGACTTTGCCTTGTGCACCGGATGGCAAACCAGGAATATGATCTAAAACCTTACGCCAGTTATGAATGTAAATCCCACCGCTGATTACCGGGCTTGCTCCAGGGGCATTCTCTATCACTGTTGGCGATGTCGGCGTACCCGAATCTTCCGGACGGACAAACAGGGGTTCATCGAGTATATATTCGCCGTCTTTGACCAGGATATAAACTCCTCTTTCAATAGAAGTATCCTTAAGCCTGCGCAGTTCCCGCGCCTGGCGCAGCGCGGCTGCAATTGTAAGCTTAGGAGCTTCTTTTGTACCCGGATTTGCATCATCACCATTTGTTGCCACCCATATTTGAGCAGCATTGACTTGCAGACCGAAACCGGCCAGCAAACAAATACAAATCGATACGATACAAAAAGGCTTCAAACCAGGTTATTGAAAAATTGATTTAACGTAGGTGGTATTAGCTGTAAAGTTCTTTTTGACATTGTGCGGGTCATTAGCATCGCGCGAGCGTTCGATCACCAGCCATCCGCTCCAGCCCATTTTGTCCAGCGTGTGTTTTATTTTTTTAAGGTCGATCTTGGTATCGTTCTGCAACCATACGCCGTCCTCATCTGTACAATGGATCTGCACGATCTCGTTTTTGCCCAATATCTCCAGCTCTTTGCTGATATCTCTGCCATTCTTTACGGCATTGGCAAAGTTGAAATAGCTTTTGACAGCCGGTGAACCAATGTCTTTCAATAATTTCAATTCCTCTTTCGCATCAAGCGAGGTTTCGAGTCCTATAACAACACCCGCTTCTTCGGCTATCTTACCCACGGCTTTTAATCGCTCTAAAATAGCAGGTCTTAATTCGGGATTTTTAACAAGATCGCCCTGAACACCAAGCGGCAAAAAAACCACCTTAAGGTTCATCTGTTTTGCAGTATTGATGCAATCCTGTACCGCTTTAACAGCTGTGGGCCTTTGTGCAAAAGACTGGGCAAAAAAACCGGTCATGCCCAACGAGCAGATATCCAGGTTCATTTCCTTGCCTGTTGCCAGGAATTGGTTCCGTACCGAATCTATAGCCAGTTTATTATCAAATGTCTCGCGGTTACCTAATCCTCCCATATCCACCTCTACTCCATCGGCACCTAAATCTTTGGCCAGCTTAAAGGCGCCCAGTTTTTGGCGTTTCAGTATCATCAGGTCGACCACCGCAACTTTGTAACGGTGTCCTTTTGATTGAGCGGTAACTTTTTCCGGCGATAATCCGACTGTTATGATTATGCCTGCAAGGGCAGTTAAGAAATTAAGAGATAGTTTTTTCATAGTTATTTTTCAATTGGTTTTTTCTCGCGCGGGGTTGACGCAAAGACTTTTAATAAATTATTGTACCCCATGATGGCATCCTTGGGCAAGTATTGACCGTGATCACCGAAAACATACATCATAGGCTCTTTTTCAATTGTCACTTCCGATTCATCGATCTTCCCGCTCTTATCTTCGATCTTGCTCATATCCAGGTGGAAGTTTTTTGCTACAAACGCATAAAGCGCTTTGCGTTTTGAGAGGCCGTAGTCGTGACCCTCATTGGGAAGATGTACATTTTCAACCAGGTTGGTTTTACCATAATAGCCGTATATTTTTTCCAAGTATGGGAAGTCATGTTCGGGCATGTGTGCCGTCCAGTCTTTGCCATCCGAGATCAGCAATTGGGGATGAGGGGCAGCCATGGCAGCTAGCTCCACATTGTCGGTCCCTCCGGCGCAAAAGAAAATAGGCATGCCGCTTTCGCATGGACAGCCGCCAAAAAAGTAAGACGATACCGATACAACAGGTGCACTCAGTTTAATGCGGGAATCCAGCGCGGCCATTAACACAGTATGACTTCCGCCACCCGATCCCCCGCTAATGCCAACGCGTGCAGGATCGGTTTCTTTGAGGCTCAGCACATAATCCAAAATGCGGATTCCACCCAATGTTTGCACCACCTGTGCAATGCTGGTGCGATGATCCTCCGACTTAAATTGCAACAGCGATTCGCCCCAGGCAAAAAGGTCATAGCTATAAGCTATACAGCCCATGCGCGCAAGTGTGGCGCATCGAATCTGGCAATCGGCCCGGTAGCGTTGCTGTGCCCAATGTCCGTCGGGACTCAGCATAACGGGTATCTTCCCTTTTATATGTAAAGGCTTATAGAGCGATCCGTTGATGTACAACCCGGGCAAAATTTCAATAGCGATGTTTTGAACCGAGTATCCGTAGTAGATCCTTTCAGGTGTTATAATAGGTTTACTATTCGGTTTTGCTGGCAACGGGTATAAATCCAACGCTTTGTATAAGGCGGTGCGAAGCGAATCTTTTCTCTTTTCCCAGCTTGGTACATCGTGATAAAGCTTAGCTATACTATCCAGCCTGGCCCATCCGTCCTGCTCCGACCAAACATTGTATTCATATTCCTTGAGTTTGTAAGTGTTGGGGCCGGTTTTGTTTACCTTCATGTCCAGCGGGGTAAGCACATTTTCAAGCGTCTCATCCACTGTGTTCCTGAAACGCCAGTCGGCATAAGTCACCGTCTTACCTTTCACCTGGTCATCGGTAAATTTGATCTTTACATGAAACCTTATTTCAATCTCCTCAAGGGTTTCTTTCAATGTTTTCCTGAACTGATGATCCGTATCCTGCTGGGCCCAAATGAGCATGGGCAACAATAACATCAGTCCCGCCAGGATGTATGCCTTATAGTTTCTCATTGTCTTCGTTATTAGCCACCGGTGCTGTGTAACCGTGCACAATAGGCCATTGACCATCTTTTATTTCCTTTAACTCCAGCTTCTTAGGGTCGATCACCACGTGTTTTATCCGCTTTCTGCGCCAGGTATAAACAATGTGCACCAAGCCATCAGAAGTTTGTATTACCGACGGATAAGAGTATTGGCTAATAGGTGAATCCTCGAGAATAGCAGCTGCATACCATGTTTTTCCATCTTTTGAAATCGCTACATTCAATGGTGTGCGTGCCCCTTTTATCTTGCCGTCCGGAGGCAATACATGGTTATAAACCAGCAATTGACGACCGTCTTTCAAAGTCACGCCATCAATGCCCGAATTGTTATTAGGCAGAGTCGTCTTTTCCAGCGGCGACCATGTTTTTCCATTATCCGATGACCAGGTTTGCAGTATCGCCCGGTTCTGGCTGCGGCATAAGGCCTCCAGTTTTCCGTCTTTATAGGACAATATGGTAGGCTGCAAGGCTTTAAAAGTTTTGCTGTCGTCAATAGAATTCGTCTTTTGCCAGGTTTTTCCTTTATCGGCAGATAATTCAAAATGTACTTTTGCCCCGCCATCTTCTGTTCCGGATGGAGATAAAATATCGCCGTTAGATAATGTAATTGGCTTGTTTTTAACCGGGCCAAGAATTTCATCGGGCAAGGCTTGTTGTGCCGACCAGGTGACACCCTCATCCTTTGATGATCTCACATACCCCTTCCATTTAGCCGGACTAGGACCGATTTTGTAAAACAACAGCAGATCGCCATTAGGCACCTGGTAAAGTACGGGGTTCCAGCAAGCATAGCGCAGCGAATCATTTTGAATGCCATTGGCTACATTGATGCCTTCGGTCCATTTGCCATTAACATAGCGGCTTACCCAAATACATACATCGGGATTACGTTCTTTAGTCCCTCCAAACCAAGCGGCTACAAGTCCGTGTTTGGTTTCTGCAATGGTAGCGGCATGGCATTCGGGGTAAGGCGCCTTTTCAAAAATGAACTCATCTGTTATGATACCATGTTGCCACAGTTTCAATTGTGCCCGGCCGCTCAGCGCAAATCCAAGGATCAAAATCGTGGCAATACAAAAACTCTTCTTATACATACTTATATCGTTTAATATTTTATCCTGAAATCATAATCACCTGAGCCGATCACTACTTTCGTTTTGTCTTTATCCAGCCCGGCATATTTGATCCCTTTTTCAGTGCCTAGTGCCATATCTCCTTCATGGACATTTTTCAGCGTTTTTGTCGGCAAATAAACTGTCGCCGTTGTATTTGGCGGAACGGTCACCAGCCACTCAAATTGACCTTGTCCTTTTTTCCAGCTACTTTTAATTAGTCCATAAGACGTTTGATAGGAGGCTTTCACGCTGTCTAAACCATTTATAATTGCTGGTTTCATAATGATAGTTTTAAACCCCGGGTCACCGGCTTTGATTCCGGCAAGGTCCTGGTAAAACCATGCGATCAAATCGCCCAAAAGCATCACGTGATTGCGGGAATTCATTTGAGGATTGGCCGTATCGCCATTCCAAAGCTCCCAGATCGTGGTAGCACCCTGTTTTACCATATAACCCCAGCTTGGGTAATCGCTGTTACCTGCTATGCGAAAAGCAATATCCGGGCGGCCATAGTCCGTCAAGCCCCGCATCAGCCATTGTGTTCCGATAACGCCGGTACTGATATGGCCATTTTCAGCCACAAGGATTTTGTTCACAATATTGCTGAACACCTGCTTCTCAGACATCGGCGGCACCATCTTAAAATATAAAGGCAGCAGGTTGGCGGTGACTGTATTGTTATCGTATTGGCCGGTGATTTTATTCAGAAACTTTTGGTTGAAAGCATATTTTGTCGCTTTTGCTAAGTCCGAAAAATTCTGTTGATCGGCGGTCTTATTTAATATTCCTGCAAATCGCTGCATTAAATACAGCATGCGATAGTAATATGCTGTCGCGATGAGCGTGCCATCGGTAATCCGGGAAGGGTCTTTAGCATGGATCAATTCCGGTGACTCAGGTGGTACGCACCAGTCGCCGTACTTATCTTTGGTCATTAAGCCGCTCTTCAGGTATTTCTGGCGCATGTAGCTCAGCCATTTCTTCATCGAAGCGTAGTGTTTTTCAATAGGCGCTTTATCTCCGAATTGTTCATAGAGCATATTGGCTACCAGGATGTAAGTACCCGGCCAGGTCATGTTATCGCTATAATAATGCCAATATGCAGGCGCTACATCGGGGATTGAGCCATCAGGCAATTGAGCCTCCTGGATATCATCGAGCCATTTGGCGTACAGGTTTTCGTTATTAAAAGCGAAGCTCTCTCCCAGCGAGCCAGTTGCACGATCTCCCAGCCAGGGCATACGTTCATTACGCTGGGGGCAGTCAATCGGCATGCCTTTGTAATTGCTTAAGATACCCCACCAGGCGTTTTGATATATCCGATTGATCAGCGTGTCCGAAGTTTCAAATTGCCCGGTTGTCGCCATATCATCTGATACCACCTGGCCAACAAAATCATTTATGTTTGGTGTACCCGGATAGCCTGTTATTTCTACATACCTGAACCCATGAAATACAAATACAGGATGCCAGACTTCTTCTCCTTCACCTTTTAAAGTGTAACTATCTGTGGCCTTTGCATCGCGCAGATTAGCAACATACAATTCCTGGTTCTTTTGCAAAGTTTCGGCATAGCGAAGTGTGACCTTATCTCCGCGGTTACCCTTAACCCGCATCTGAACCCAGCCGGCCATATTCTGGCCCATATCCATTATCGAAAGGCCTGGCTTAAGCGGAACGATGCTTATTGGGCTAATGGTTTTGACAATTCTGATCGGCTCCATCATACTGGCCTCTAGCCTGCCGCCAGGTGCAGCTACCAGTTGAGGGTTTGTCCATTTACTGTCGTCATAACCGACTGCATTCCACCCGGTAAGTTCCTTAGTGGCGTCATATTCTTCCCCATCGTACTCGTTATTGGTTCTGATGGGGCCGTTGGCTGTGAATTTCCAGCTACCATCGCTCGTGATAACTTTCTTTGTCCCGTCGTTGTAGGTAATCTCCAGTTGCAGCAACATCTTCGGGAAACCGAATTCCTTTATTTTCTGTGGCTTATACTTGGGACGCATTGTAAAGAAGCGACCGTTGCCTAATACGGAGCCTATCACATTGTCTCCCTGACTGATGTTATTGGTAACATCATAAGTATTGTATTTTACCGCCTGGGTATAGTCTGTCGGCGTTTCAGCAAGCACTTCATCACCAATTGCTTTGCCGTTAATATAAAGTTCATAATGCCCCAGGCCGACGACATAGACGACAGCTTTTTTTATCGGCTTATCGCTTTTAAACTCCTTACGGAAATACCGTGCCGACAATCTTGAAAATTTGGAAACACTGTCCCACGGAAAACCACCATCATAGCCGATCCATTTTGCCTTCCAATCTGAAGAGTTTAGCAATCCCACACTCCAAAATGCAGACTGGCTCCATTGGCTTTGCCCTTTATTAGTCCAAACACAAACCTTCCAGAAACAGGCAGTACGACCAACAAGTGGTTTACCAGCATAGGCAACCATTATCGACTGGCCCGAAGTAATCTTATGAGAATCCCAAAGGTCGCCCTCGCCCCTGTTGAGTTTTTCGGGGGATGAAGCTACAATTACCCTGTAAGCGGTTTGGACGATGTTGCGACCGCTACCAACAATTTGCCAGCTTAAATGTGGATGCAAAGCGTCTATTCCCTGCGGATTCTCCAGCATTTCGCAACGCAGATGTTGCAGGCCTATTTGGGTGGACGCAAAACCTCTATAGCCGCAAGTAAGAATGCATGCTAAAATCGCGGCGATATGGAATGCACACTTTTTCATCAATTATTTGCCCGAAAAGTCGAAATACAAGTTGAGCGCCAGTGCGTCTTGTATGTTCTTATCATAGTTGAAATACTGGTTCTTTGCACCGCTTGCCCCCAATTTCTCAGGCTTTTGCGATTTGGTACCAATTGGTGCTATACCGTGCATAAATGATATATCGCCTGTAGGAAAGGTTGGTGCAACGTTGTAAGTTTTCTTAGGATATGTTGGCGTAAACAAGCGCATAAACACATCCTGGCTGTTGCAAACGATTGTGATGGGTTGTTCTTTGGTTTGCAGTTTCATCCAATACAAATTGGAGTAAAAGCCTTTAAACTCGGGATAGTTCAACTTAGTGCTGTCTTCGCCTGTGATGGTATTGTTGTAGGCTTTGTCCCAAACATTTAATGTCACGCCTTTTAAGCGGTTTTTCCAAACACGATAAGGACCGTCGCCCATATAAGTTACTCCTTTAACTTCTTTTTCGGGATAAGAAAAACTAACACCCAGCAGATCGGCCTCCTCGCCTACCGGCCAGTATCTAACCTCCAGTTGCACCCATCCGGAAGGGTAAATCGTCCATTTTAATTCCTGCTCGGTGGTCTTCTTGCCAAACTCAGCCGCTACGACTAATTTCTCGCCTTCATAATGATTGGTCAGCTTTTGAAAGCCTGACTGATTCTGCCCCTCAGCCAGTACTGGTCCATTGCTAAGCGGAATAGTACCTTTGGCATTCTTTACCTTTTGCAGGATACCTGAGTTACGGTTAAACTCCAATTCAATATCCTTTACTGTCACTTTGTAAAGCGAATCCGTTTCTTTAATAGCCGGTTTACTGTCACCATCAAGCGCAACAATGCGTTTGGTTATCGCCTCGTGGCTGCTTATCGGCCAACTCCAGGTATATAGTTCATGTTTATGCGGATCAAATGCAGTAACATACAGCACATCGTAGGTTTTCCAGCTAGCGGGTAAGTTTAATTGCAGGTAACCATATTGACCAGGTTGCACATCCGGTGAAGCAATTGTGCCTGTAACTGATGTTGATGATGACTTTTGATAAGGGTTATTCAGCTTTGCAAGACGATAACTGAAAGTACATTGCTTCAGGTTGGTAAAAGCAAAACGGTTTTCGAGGCGTAATTTTCCGTTAAATGCCTGTGTTATTTCCTTTGGTTCCAGGTGAACAGGGCACCAGATTTCCTTAATGGTATAATAACTACCCTCCTTCTCGTGATAAGGGCCAACGATACCGTCAGGGCCATGGTCGCCGTCCGAATCAAGCAAACCATTTTTGTCTGTGCGCACTACCGCTTCATCGGCAAAAACCCAGATAAAACCGCCTGCCGATATTGGTGTATGCCACATTTGTTCCCAAAAATCATCCAGTCCGGCACCGGCGCCACCATCATACAGCCCATGCAAAAACTCAGTCGGAAATGCTACATCGTGGCCATGTATATCCGTATTGGTTCCGTAATCGTAATTGATATAATGCTGGGTATTGGTACCGCGGAAAATGGCCCAGGGATGGATAAGTGGTCGTTTTTGAATATCCAGTTCATCAAACCAATGGTCGAGGTCGAAATTAAATCCGCCTTCGTTTCCATTATCCCATATGACTATCGAAGGATGATTGACGTCCTTCGCAATCATTTCTTTAACCAGTTTGGAACCTACTTGTGTGTCGTAAATGTGGTGCCAGCCGGTCAATTCATCCAGCACAAATAAGCCCAGTGAGTCGCAGGCATCCAGGAAATGATCATCAGGCGGATAATGCGACATTCGTACTGCATTCATGTTCATATCCTTGATCATTTTCGCATCCGCAGTACTTAGATTTTTATTGAGCGCCCTGCCTGTTGTCGGCCAGAATGAATGATGATTTACTCCCCTGAATTTGATCTTTACATTATTTACGTAGATGCCGTCGTGCTCCCGCAGCTCAATAGTGCGGAAACCAAAGCGTTGCTTCACAGTATGCACGGTTTTTCCGCCAACACTCAATGTAAATACAACATTATAAAGGTTCGGAAACTCCGGCGACCATAGTTTTGGACCATTAAAACGTGTTTTGATCAATACAGACGAGTCGCCGGGTCTAACTTGGGCTGTGAACGGTTCACCGACTTTTTTACCGTCGATGCTATAAAATTGTCCTTTTATTGCAGCTGTATTTTTTATTCGGGACAGGTTTAGCTTCGCCTTGAAGCTGCCATCCGCCTTCGCATCGACTGCGATATGATTGATATGGCTTTGGGGAAATGCTTCCAAAAAAACTGGTCTGAAAATTCCGCCGAATACCCAGAAATCGCCTTTGCGCTCAGCATCGTTGACAGTTGAATTTGCTGAGTATTTCGATACGGTTACTTCAAGCAGGTTGGGCTTGTCAAAGTTCAATAACCTGGTTATATCGTATTTGAATCGATAGAATGATCCCTGGTGAATTGGCCCCGTCTGTGTGCCATTGATCATTACTTTGGTGTCCGTCATGGAGCCATCAAAGACGATATTGATATCTTTTCCCTTCCACGATGCGGGTATGCTGAACTGGTATTTGTAAAGCCCCTGTTCACGGCCTTTTAAGCTATCCTTGTCCAGGCCATAGTTGTATTTTCCAAAGCCCTGTAATTCCCAGTTCGATGGCACCGGTATGGTGGTCCATTTACCCGAGTTCTGACCTGCTGTGCAAAAAAATTGCCAATTGACAGTATGATCGCTGCCCGTACCGGAAAGGTATTGTATCTGTGTTTGCTGGGCGCATACAGTTATGGCAGGAATCAATAGCAAAGCACTTAACCAGATTTTAAGCCGGGTATTTTTCATTTCAGATCAGTATTTGTATAGGAAAATTTCAAAGGATTGTCAGTGCGGAAAGGCACAGCAGGTAAGCCGCCTTTATTATAAAAATTGGGTTGCGCCGCTTCATTCCATGCAAAGCGAACTGTAGTTGGCGATGCCACTTCAGGTGAAGAAACGATAACCTTGTCACCTTTGATAACAGCATCAGCATTGTAAAATTTACCGTCAGATCCTGCAATAGTGAAATTGTTTAGCGATTTGCCATCATGACTTACCAGCCCGCCGTCCGCAGAATCGAAGGATAAAATGATCTTATTGCGTTTTATCTTCATTGCCTTATATTCAGGACCCGAAAAAACGATATTATGTTCGCCATAAGTTTTAGCAAGAGCCAATAATTCAAGCCGTTGGCCCACTACCCATTTAAAAGGAGGATGAATATTGTTGAGATCATCATTCAGATCAGTTGTGACGATCATACCGGTATGCGGTATTTTAAGGGCGATGGTTTGTGCCTCCCTGAATTCCGGTTCCCGCTCTTCGGTATAAGGCATAATGCCTTTGGCTTTTGAATAATAGTACGGCGCTATCTGAACATAGTAAAAAGGCATTTTATCATTACGCCATAGTTGACGCCAGCAATTTATAAGCGCCTCCATTTTATAGGTATAGGAGATTGATTCTCCCAGGAAGCAGTTCGATTCGCCCTGGTACCATAGGAAACCACGAATGGCAAAAGGCGCCAGCGGCTCGATCATTTTATGATAGAACTTGCCCGGGTCACCATCAATTTTTATATTATTGGCTTTGAAATAGTTTATCGAATTAAAGGCTTCCAAAGACGCCCAGGGTTCTATACGGCTACCGCTTACTGCGGATGAAATAATGCCGACCGGTACCTTTAAATCATGGCTCAGGTTTTTGCCGAAAAAGTACCCGGCAGCCGAAAAATCACGAAGTGCAGTACCTTCAGCTATATTCCATCCTGAATGGGTGGAATCGGGTTTCCCTAAATTCTTTTGCGTGGCCAGGAATATCCTTATTTCAGGGTTATGTGCCCTTCCCAGTTCATCAACAGGCGAATTAACTGTGCTTGTATCCGGTTTAGCCACCTTGCTGTTCTTGCGCATCTCATACTGCATGTTTGATTGCCCGGAACAAAGCCACACCTCACCTACCAATATATTATCCAGCTTAATCGTATTGGTTCCTGATATGGTTAATGTCTGTGGATGAGCAGAAGCCGGCATAGGGTCCAGCACTATTTTCCATTGCCCTGACTGGTCAGTCAGCACAGTTTTAGTTTGATTCGCAAAGGTGACAACAACCTTCTCCCCGATCGCCGCGGTTCCCCAAACAGGTACAGGTACATCGCGTTGCAATACCATATTATTGCCTAATATTTTGGGTAAAATAACTTCTGCTTTACTATTTAAACTATAAAGCAATAACATAACCAACAAATAGAATATACCGCTTGCGTTCATTGGTTAGTAATTGCTTGTTTTGAATGACTTAATAAAGAATACGGCCGGCTTTGCTGGATTACCCGTATGATCTACATCATAACTCTGATCGGTTGGTGTATCCGCATTGGGGAACCGCCTGACACCACCTGTGCGAAAGACTATCCGCCTTACACTCGATACCGGCGCAAAAAACAAATTGGGCGATAAATCTTTCCCATTTACATTGACAGTATAGAAACGGGTATCGGTATTCAGTTTGAGTATGATATGATAAGGTGCGTTAGCATCATAATGCTTTAACAGATCTTTATTACGATAGCCAGCTTTGGCAAAGAAAGTGCCCGTTGAATCAAGTGTTAGCCTGATCGCTGCGTGGCCTTTTGCGTCCTGGAATTCTATGTCAAGCATGCCGGTGTTATTTTGACCGGGCACTATTGTAAAATCTGCTACCAGCTTTTTTGATTCAGGGACTACCCGTTCGGCATAGGCATAATCAAACCTGTCACGGTCATTCAGTGCAAGTGCCTTAGTGCCGTCTGGCATTTTTTCAATGCCTACCTTTGCCCATTCCGGACTATATATATTCCACTTGTCCAGCTCTTTACCCTTAGGCATATCGTTAAAAACTTCATCTGCCTGTTCCGAAACATGATTGGTGACAGGTACAGGGATCGATGTCGCCCAAATATCTTCTTTGTTCATGCTATAGGTAACCCATAGCTTGCCATCGGGTGGTGTTCCGTTACCTTCAATGATCCCGCGTGTATATTGCGGACCATATGATTTATAAGCTCCACCATACCGCATGGTTGATATCTGGCCATTCACCAATAACAAGTTGGTATAATCTAATCCATCCTGGCTAACAGAAACAGCCAGCGGCCAGCGGAATTCAGACGGGTTATAAACTGTTGCATACTTCCCATCGGATGTGCGTTGCCCCCAAATCTTAGCATTGCTGGTTACAAAATGTGGCGCGCGTGTGGCGTTTGCGGGCCAGGTTTTACCATTGTCATTACTAATAGCTGTTAATGCATATTTCCATAATCCGACTACGCGTCCATCCGGCAAATGATAAAAATTGAAAGCCTTATAATCCTTGTGCAATGGTATCAGCGGATCTTTGCGATCTGTTTCTTCCACCCATTGCATCATCATCAATGGGTTAGCCATCAATTCGTCACAGGCTTCTACAAATCCCTTATCCTTACTGGTTTTATAAAAAGGATATGAGGTGTTCTGTTCATTCCATTTTGGGTTGTAATGGATAAAATATATCGGGCCATATTTGCCATCAGGGTATACTTCGCGCACTACACGTCCTATGCCCTTACCATCATTCGGATCATCATGGCCATCCAGGCAAATACCATAAAAACCAAGTACAAGCAGTCGTTTAGATTTGGTTACATAGAAACCCATGCGCTGGTGCATTACCGAATACAGGTTCTTAGCTACGCCGGGGTGCCCTTCTTTGGTCGTGCCGTCCGGAATTTTATACTGCGGAAAAACAACTGCTGGTTTTGACCATACCTGGCCATCTTTTGAGGTGATCAGCAATGTCTGTCCCGGTGGCACGCTCTCTCCTACTTTATCACTCAGGTATTCTACATAAAAAGTATTGTTCCAATAACACAGCATAGGCTGGTGGTTATAGGTAAAGCCAAAGCCATCAGCCAGTTCAGGATGCTGGCGGTTTGCCCTGAATATCTGCATACTATGTACACCTACGGCCGGGGTTAGCTCACCATCATGGTAATCTACATTAGCCAGTGTCTTACCCGTATAATGCACAGTATCCTGCGCCTGCACCACGTAAGCTGATAATGTAAAAAGCAGTATATAAACCAACTTCTTCATGTTATTCCATATCTTTTTTAGATCCATTGTCCTTCAAAAGCAGGTTCAATTGCTTCCTGGTTACTTTAAAAATAGTACCATGTTTGTGGCCTTTCGGCACGCTGATACTGTCGGATATATCTGTAAAGGTCTTAAAATCAGTGGTGCGCATAGCGCCATATCTTTTCAAACGATAGGAATCGTAGTAGATCAGCCAATCTTTGCCTGTTTTGGTCATCGTAGGTCCTTCGCTGTACATTTCTGTAAACCGTTTTGAGAAATTGGTATAAGGCCCCAACGGATTATTACTGAAAGCAACCAATATATTGCGATTAGGCCTGGTATTGTCTTTCATCACCAGCACATAATCATTTTTGGCCCGCTTTACAATTTCGGCATCGATCACGCTGAAACCAGGATCAAGAAACAACTTCGTCGGTGCAAAACTCTTGAAATCCTTTGTAGTGGTGTAATATAGGCGATGGTTGTTATTCTCATCTTCCTCACCTTTGGCAAAACGGTGCGGCACAGTTGATGCGAAAACAATTATAAACCTATCGGCTTCATCATCATAAAACAATTCAGGTGCCCAGGCATTAATGGCTGTCGGTTCAGATCCCATTACATCGATATGCTTCTCCGGCGACCAATGGATCAAGTCCGATGAACTGGCATAACCTATCCCTTTATCATTTTTCCAGCCTGTTGTCCATACTAAATGATAAATGCCATCCGGGCCTTGCGCTATCGATGGGTCGCGCATAATCTTTGCGTCACCAACTTCAGGCTTCAAAAAAATGTGGTTCAGATCAGTCCAGTGATAGGCGTCATAGCTGTATAGCAAGCGCAATCCACCGTCTGCCGGCTCATGAAAAGAAGTAAACAAATATACGCTTTTCCGGGCATTGCAGGCGAACAAAAGCAGGCCCGCAAAACCTAAAAACACGTATTTAAAATATCTTCTCATTTTTACCAATAGTCTGTTTTATATCGCATCGAGTACCAGCACCCAGTCATTGCCATTCTTCTTTTGACCGGGTGGATCGAACTTCATCAGTTTTGATTTCTTAAATGTCCCGATGGCTGTTACCCGTCCATTACGCGGATTAAACCAAGAGGCTTTTATTTGATTTCCTTCAAGCTTCCCGGGATCAATCTGTATTGTCCTGCCATTGTAGGTATAGATAAATGCATAGTTCTTACCCCTTGTAGCGATCAGCCTGTCATATTTTTCACCTTGACCGGCAGCAATAAGCGATTGATCGGGCACGCGGTCAAAATAGGGCCTTGATAACATCAGCTTTTTCAAATATTGCATTTGCCGGGCGCCCGGATCATTGATCGATTGAAACCAATAACCATTTGAGCCATAAGCCCCATGCTTATCATCTGATTGATGCATTTGCATTACATCGTTGTTCCCATAAGTATAGCCACAAGCGCCTGCAAATACCGACCAGTAACCATACCGACGTACATCGGCATCTGTCCACCTTGGCAGTGTGGTATCATGTAATCCATGCGGTATTTTTTCGTAGGACGGCTCGGCATCGAGCGTAGGTTTTATAGGAGTTTTAGCATAATCAGCCTGTACATAGCGCCAGTTATCTTCGCCATAATGCAAATCGTTTTTTGAAGTATCCTGGCTATAAGTGCGGTGTCCCGACTGGAAACAATTAAAGCTCAGCCACGATTGATCATGAAACCATTTTGATGATTGGGTGCGACCGCGCGGGTGATACGTAATCAAGTGCTCCGGATCGAGTGTATGTAAGGTATTACCTATGGTGTTCCATACCCTTGTAGAATCAGAACCGGCAATATCACCGCCATTCATCCATATGATGTTCGATTTATTCCTATACCGTTTTGCCAAGAATTCGGCATAGATTTTCGCATTTTCTGCACTGATATGAGATCCTTTTACAACAGAACCCCATACAGGAACAAGGGCGACATAGATTCCTTTTTCAGCAGCTTTATCGATTACCCAATCAATATTATCCCAGTAGTCATATTCGCCATTTTTGTCAAAATCACTGCCTGCAGTAACTTTGGGTATGGTGATATTTCTATTTGTTAAAGCTGAATCCCCATAAGCATTTACATCCCCGGTCCCATGCAGCACCATTACTTGTATAACGTTAAAACCCTGCTCACTGCGTATATTAAGGTATTTTTGGACCTGGTCTCTTTTCATTTTGGTAAAAAGCAGCCAGCCCGTATCGCCTAACCAGAAGAAAGGTTTTCCGTCGGCCGTGAAATACCTGTTATTTGCTGATATCTGCAAAACAGGCAAAGCCTTAGCCTCATCGCTTTTATAATTTGAGAAAAGCAAGCAGGTAACTATACATACAGGTATTAACCATTTAAGCATAATTATATCCGGGTTAACCACAGAATAGATGTTCCGCTCTGCGGGCTTTTGATTTCGATATTATTTCCACCTTTTATCGTACCCTCATCAGGTAAAACCTTACCATTCTGCGGGTCGATCCACTGTACTTTATAATTTGCGTTAGCGGCCAAATTAAGGTGGATTGCATTGCTTGAATTGTTATAAACAACAAAACCTTTCGTGTCATTGCCTAATGCCCACTGACCTTCCGGTGTGCCAGGTAATTCAACAGGATGCATAGTTGCAGCCGATGTAAGAAACGCTTTGTCGGTTGTCGCAGGCAGTACAGGTAATGAACCTCCGGCAATAAATACTGCCCATCCAAAATGCTCGGAGCCATCTGCTGAGTAAAGCACTCCTTTGTCGGGGTATTTCTGGCGATACTCATGCACCGCGCGATAAACCTGCTCAAATGATGAAGCTTTGGGTTTAAAAATGCGCTCTTCCTGGCGTGGGGCAAGGCTTTGGCCGCCAAGCGGCGCGTAGACTTTTCCATTTGCCTGGTAGTACCAGTACCTGATATCGATCACATTGATAACCGAGGCTTTGGAAGGATCGGCAAGAATAGCATCCTGTACATCTTTGGTTGCACTCAGTCCGATTATCTCTTTCTTTTTATGTGTTGCCTCCCATTGTTTAACGGTCTCAACCCAAAACTGCATGAAATGCAGCGGACCTGTAAACTCGGCGCTTGTTAGTTGTATTACGCCAGTGTTATTGGCGAAATTGTCGAGACATTTATTGATATATGCTATATGAAGCTTACGCCTTTGCGGATTGGTCACGTCATAGAATTGTTCAGCCATAAACTGGCGTTTATCTCCGGCATAGTTCACCGGCTCAGGGAAACCTGTGCCGTTGATGTTATTGGCAGTACGCCATGGAAAATCTACGTAATGTGCACCTGCTTCAATAATGTTATGCTGAAAATAATTTTGATGTACTAATACAAGCCCTTTTTCATCTGCCAGATCGGCAAATTGTTTTAAGCGGCTCCAATACCACGGATTGTACTTAGTCAGATCATATTTGCTTAAGCCATCATAAGCTAAACCTTGTCCGCTGCGCGCAAAAGGCAATTCATAAAACGGTGGCCAAACGTCACCATCCATTCGGCGTATACGTTCGTGGTCATCACGCCTGCGGTCATACCATAATCCGTAGTTATGCTCCAATGCAATAATGTTGTCCTTCTTCATCCAGTCGGCCACCTCGTTCAGGTCGTCTGTTAAACCTGTTCCGGTACGTCCCGGTACCCAACGGGTAATGTCTGGTTTCGCGGTTTTTTCCAGGTACTCCGGTTTCACGGTACCGTTCCACCACGGAGCCTCAAAATGACGGCCCTCAAGCAAAGTACTTCCACGCACCAAAACACCGTTCAGCACTTTCATTGCCGGGGCTTTCTCTGGCTGCGCCGGTTGTTTATAGCCAATCTGATCAATCGTTTTTGCGTTAGGTGCACCGGTGCTGATCGGGTTTCTTTTTGGCGCCTGATCTATCCAATCACCTATCGTCGTGGCGGGTCTCTTTGCTGCGGCCATCAATGCCGCTGCCTCTGCAACTGTTGGACTGCTTGACGGCTCTGTCTCAATTTTTAATATCGCTGCTTGTTTGTCAACATTTTTATTTAAGCGATCAGTTAATTGGGTGTAATAAAAACTTCGGGGACTAATGTTTTCATTTGATTCTGCCCAATAACCATCGCCGCCAAATTGAGCCCAAGACCCAAACGACCAGTTTTCGGCCATCGGCGGTTTATAGCAATCGATATGGGCCGCAGTACAGTTCCATAATAAACTATTTGCTGCGCCCCATCCTGCACCCTGTCCGTCCTGCTCGCGGTTTTTCAGGCTTAACGGTTGTCCGTCAATTCTCACTACATCAAACAATACACCTGAAGCCCAGCTGTCCATTGCTCCACTAGAGTTGTGTGAACCTATCGACATACATTGTACAAATGCATTAGGACCCGGTGCACAAAATCCGGTAGAAAAATCATGAAAACCTTCTTCAGAATACAGGCGCTGGAAAAGCGTTTGGCCGCCCATAGTCCAAAACGTATAACGACGCTGACCGCCTATTTCCGAAATTGGCGCCAGCGACTTACAATCTTCAACTGTAATACGGTTACCTGTTGCCAGCACAAATACTGCTGAGCCCGCAAAATGCTCAAATACTACCTGGCGAACCCAGGAGTCTGATACATTCGCCATCGTGATGGCCATCCACCGATGTGCTTCATCTTTCGGATTTTTCACATCATAAGCCGAATGCAGCCTGAGGTTTTCAACTCCCGTTTGTTCTATGCGGCCCGGCCATTCATATTTGGCTATTTTGCCGCCTCCATATGCACTGTCAAGTGCTGTAGTAAGCGGGGCATCTATGGTTACTTCGTTGCCATTTACTGACTTTATGGTTCTATCCCAAAAAATGTCACGTTCACCGGGTTTCCAGCCTAATGCGCTCAAACCACCGCCAAATGTTTTGGTGCCTAATAGGTTGATCCACTGCTCGGTGCTTGGCCTTTGAATGATGATCTTATCACCGGCCTTTAAATTCTCTGCCGAAGCAACATGAAAGGTAAATGCATTAACCGGCACATAGGCGTCGGTTATCTTAATTTCTTTTGATTCTTTCCGGTCGTTTTTTCCGGCTACGTCTATAAATGTACTTCTATCCTGCCCCGCTGCCACCAATATGGTACCGTTGGCTCCCATACCACTGCCGCGTAATATAACGCCTGAAGCATTAATATGAAGACTGCCCCTGACAACATAAGTGCCTTTATTCAATAATACTGCGCCACGAATACCGTCTTTATCAGCAGGAAGAGATGCCACGTAATCCAATGCAGACTGAATGCGTAAGGTGGCATCGCCAGCTTTCAGAGGAACAATAACCCGCACAGGTGCATCAGGAATGGTTTTTTCCGATGCCATGTAGCCGCAATAAGAAAAATCAGGTACCCGGTCGCCATTGTTTTCGGCATGGTAAACCAATTTGCCGTCTTTCTCAGCAGCAACAGGAGCCGGAGGTTCTGACTTCTTTTTGGTTTTTTGGCAAATTGCGGGAGTATGAACAAGCATACCCCCAACAATTAACGCGACAATTAAACCAACTCTTTTAATATTATTAAATCTGATCACAGTTCGACTCTGATTAATTCAACTCGCCATTTGTCATGCGGTGCTCGCCTTTTAAAGCAACCGTATTCAGGTATACTTCAATGTTGGTATATCCTTTGCCATCTTTAGCAAGCTTGCTTGCATCGTCAGCATTATGGGGATTTAAACCGTGAGCAACTTCCCATGAATCCGGCATACCATCGTTATCACTGTCTTTATATGGCGTCCCTTTATATTCAGGATATCCGCCTACCTGCCATGGCGCTGTAATGATACCTAACTTGTAGGAGTCTTTAGGTAATTTACGCACTTTGAACTGAAAATCGGTGTCGGTTTTTACTTCTTTATAGGCAATTTTACCGGTACGTACCTGTTCCACAATGCGTTTATCAACTGCGTCGCGAACCGGTAAGGTGGCACCCACGTTGGCCGTTACAAAATTAAAGGCTTGTTGTGCTGTCATGATGGTGACAGGAGCCATCGGGAATGGCGTAGCAGAATACATGTAAGGTTTGTATTGACCGGCATCAGGCAACTCTTCAACCTGTATACCACCAGCCCAATTATCAGCTGTAATTTTTGGATAACCTTCCATAATGTTACCAACTGCATATACGCGACCGAATACTTTTTCTTTGAGCTTGCTGCGGCCCGATTCAGGTTTTACGATACGGTGCCCAACAGGCTCGTCTTTTGGCGTTACCGGTCCTGGTTTGAAATAGTTGTTGATGATGTTATAGTTAGTGGTATAATCTCCTCCATCCATTGAGCGGTGATGCCAATTGAATACTATGTTATTGACAAAATTGTAAACCCCGTTCCATCCCACTGAAGGGTTACGCCCGGTATTATCTGCCCAGAGGTTGCGTATAAGTGTGCTGTTCTCGCCACCGGTTGTACTTCCGAAAGCATGGTTCCAGTAGTCTAATGACTCGGCATACATACAGTTTTGAATGGTGATATTAACTGTTCCCAGTTTTTCTTCTTTTGAACCGTCTCCCGGATCAAACATGTGGCGATACATCGAGAAGTTTTCGTCCAATCCCCAGCTGGTTGAAGTGTGGTCTACTATGATGTTACCAACAGGGTTGCCACCCAATGCATCGTCGCGACGGCCTACGTTGGTCTCTCCTCTTCTGAACCGCATATAGCGGATGATCACATCGTGCGTATTAACCCAAAATGATTCACCTGCAACGCAAATTCCATCACCGGGAGCGGTCTGACCTTCAATAGTTATGTAAGGTGCACGTACGATGATAGGTGTTTTCAAATGTATAATACCTGCCACGTTGAACACGATAATGCGGGCTCCGCCTTTTTCGCATGCATCGCGTAAAGTTCCGGGACCGCTATCGGCTAAACTGGTTACAACATAAACCTTTCCGCCACGGCCGCCAAAAGTATATTTACCGCCGCCCTCAGCACCAGGGAACGCCGGTATTTTTGCCTGCGGCAAATCTGTCGGGCGCGATGCCCATGGCACATATACTTTTCCTTTGCGCATATCGGCCTGAACAATCGGCCAGGCCACCTGCCATGCAGAATCAGAATGGCTATAAGCTGCCTTCATTATAGAATCGGATTCGGCTTTAACTTTTTCGGGAACATGTGGATATTGTGCAAAAGCCTGCTTTACAGAGAAAACAGAAATACATAACATCAGAAGATAGATTGTCTTTTTCATTTTGCTTCATTTTTCATTCGTAATAAACCGCCTGTCGGAGACCATTTTCATTGTGTAAAAACTGTTTTTATACACTTAGCGCGTCTATTACAACGTTTCAGAACTTTAGGTTATAAATATTTGGTTGTGCAATTATAAAATCAAATATGCGCGGCAAACGATCATGTTTCATATAATATGTTCGCATGTTTTTATAGGATTTTATCTTAGCTCTATTCAAGAGGCTTTGCAGGAGGAAATGTCACAGCTATATTACAAAAAAGCTCAAAATAGCCTTTAATCGAGGCCTAAACGTTACGTTACTAGTGAATAATTCTCAATTTTAATCAACCTTTTCGGGTTAATATCATACAAAATTTACAATACCCGATTGAGATGTTAATGCCCAATAAAAATCCTGGTAACAAAAAAGGGAAACCGAAGCTTCCCTTTTACGAGTTAAATTATCAGATATTATTTTAAAGGGTCGAAAGGACCACCCCAGGTATTATTCTGTTGAAGGTTTGAATTATTCTGTAAGGCAGCCGTCGGTATACCAAAGAAATAGTCTCCGGACTGTATAGCCAGGTTATAAGAATCCATCGTTTTAACATTTACAGTGAAATTCTTGCTATACACGCTATCTAATGAAGTGACCGCGTCAGCATCCCGTGTTGCTATAAGGTAATCTGAACTGGTTCCTGTATTATTCAGAGCAATGGTAACGCCTGTACGTTTTATTCCGTTTAGCGTGCTTTCAAGAAGCTTCCTTCTTCTTAGGTCCCAATAGCGCTTGCCTTCAAAAGCCAGTTCTATCTTTCTCTCATTCATGATTGCTGTGATCATTTGGTCGTGGTTCATTCCAGCCTGTAAACCATATAATCCATCTGAACCGGCTTCAATACCTGCCCTCTTTCTGATAGCTATGAGGTTAGTATAAGCTTCCTGGGCAGTTCCGAGATTTCCGATCTCAGCGGCGCATTCGGCCTGATTGAGGAGGACTTCAGCATAACGTATTTCTATCCAGTCAGTTGAAATGTAAGGTGTGTTATCCAAAGAGACGTTCGGATCGATGGCCTTGCGCAGATAAAAACCTGTTCCGGTTGGTGATGACGGCTCGGTAGATTTATTTTTTGTGCCTCCAGCGTTTGTGCTATAAAAATAGGTCCACAAACGATAGCTGGTATTACCCAGCAGCGGCCAGTTACAACCATTATAAGCAATAGTCTTATTAAAACGAGGATCGCGGTTATCGAAAAAGAACTGATCTGAGTACGTGTACTTGGTCGAAGTGCCCGGAGCGAGACCATCAAGCATAGGATAAGATTTCACAATATCCCATGTTGGCTGATTCGAGCCACCTTTTGTTCCCAAATAGGCAGGCCGTGTTGCATTATCGTAAGTATTGGGGTCCGAACCCTGGTCGTCAGTTTGGTTATTGTATTCCGTTACCATTACTGCTTCCGTATTGGCTATGCCTTTTACAAACCATAAGCCATCATATGAAGGATAAAGCCCATAACCTGCTCCGCTAAGTATCTGAACAGCTTTGGTGTTTGCTGCATAAGCCGCCTGCCAGCGTGTCTGATCATTAGTCGGGTTAAATTGCGGGCTTGCATAAGTTAACAAAACCCTTCCCAGGAATGCAGCAGCAGCTCCGGATGTAATGCGTCCGTAATCAGAGCCAGTCCAGGTAGATGGTAAGAATTTTATGCATGAATCCAGGTCGCTTTCTATTTGTTTAAAGCATTCGGTGGTAGTATTTCTTGGTAACAAGTCTCCTGTTTTTGCTGCAGCGCCTATTGCGGGCAGCGGTGTAGTTACCATAGGTACACCTCCATACAAACGCACAAGATCAAAATAACGGAATGCCCGCCAGAATAAAGCCTGGGCGATATACCTGTTTTTTGTTGACTGCGGCAAGGTGCTGGCAGTCAAGCCTGCTATAGTTTGGTTGATCGTTCTTATTTTTCCGTAGTTATTGCTGGTACTTACCGAAGTACCGATATCGCCGACAGTTTCTATCGTTACATTTCCCTTCACAAAAGCATTGTCCGAATAAAACTCATCGCACATGCCTCCGCCACTGCCTATAGCTCCGGCTGTGCTGCCAAACCATGATGGCTGATTGGCTGTGTACAAATAATTTATATTTCTTATTGCGAGGGTCGAATCGTTAAACACCTCGGATGGAGTTGTATATTGAAGGTCTTCTTTTAAAAGGACCTTCTTACAGCTTGTAGCAATAACTCCTATTGCTACAACCATTAATGACAGATTAAATATTTTTTTCATCATTTTGAGATTTAGAAGCCAAAGTTTAAACCGAATGAAATGGTACGCAGGTTTGGATAGCTGGCGTACGGTGACGATGGATCACGATAATGATCCGGATATGGATTAAACAGCGTCAGCAAGTTAGTTCCAACCACATATGCCCTAATGCTTGCTATGCCTAATGCTTGCGAATATTTTGCAGGCAGAGTATAGCTTAAGTTAGCACTGGTAATGTTCCACTGAAAGGAGTTTACAAACCAAAAATCGGAAGTAACCTGATAATCAGCTGTATAATACGGAGCAGGATAAGCTGCACCGGTATTGGTTGGCGTCCAGTGATCAGCCCAATAAACAGGCCTGTTTTCGGTAGCCGTGGCTGCTGAATTACCATCCAGGCTGGCTATGCCTCCCCACGACATACTTGTTATAACATTAAGACTTAGTGATTTATAGGAACCACCAAAATTAAATCCAAGTTGATAGTGATTCGAGGCTTTGTGACCTAAAAACTGTAAGTCCTTCGAGTCAATTACGCCATCGCCGTTAACGTCCTGGAAATTAATCATACCAGGCTTAACCGGAAGACCCATGATAGTGACATTATTAGGTCCGCCTGCTGCAGCTTCCCTTGCTGCAATGATCGCATCCGCATCAGCCTGCGTTCTGATAATGCCCTGCGATTTATAGCCAAGCACACCCTGATCGCCTGATCTGCCTGTCAGGTCCTGGAAAGTTCCAACCAGACCGGATGCTACATCATATTTGATGTATTTATTATCGCTCCATGAAAAGAATGGGCTAATGTTATAGGAGAAGTCTTTCCCAATTCTGTCTTTCCATGATAAGGAAACTTCATAGCCAAAGGTGTTGATTATACCGTAATTTTCTGTAGATGGTGCAGCTCCAACCACAACAGGAACTGATGAAGTCAAACTGGCCAGCATGTCATAATGGTGATCCCAGAAATAATCAGCGGTAAGCGATAATCGGTTTCTCAGGAATTCCATATCGATACCATAGTCAGTCTTTGTAACGTGATCCCAGGTATAATAAGGGTTAGGAATACTGATATTTGGCAAAAGGCCGATGCTTCTGTCAGCATTGTTGCCGCCAAATACAGCGCCGCCGTTATTACCTGTACCAATTTTATAGTTAGCCGCATACTGGAAAGCTTGTGTATTGTAGCCTCCCAGTGAACCAATTGAAGCACGTAGTTTAAAGAAGTCTATAAAATGGATATTGTTCTTAAAGAAATTCTCGTGCGAAACAACCCAGCCCAAAGATGCGGACGGGAAATATCCCCACTGATTATTAGGCGGGAAGTAAGTATTCGCATCAGCCCTGAAAGCAACTTCGGCCAGGTATTTATCTGCATAGCTGTAGTTTAAGCGGGCAGCATAAGCTTCTTTTCCGCCCTCGCTGATCATTGTAGCCTGGTTTGACGATTGCGTACCTGTAGTAAAGTTCTGATTGTCTTTACCATTCAGTATTACACCATCGGCCTCAGCCGCAACGCCTTCATTGTAATTTTCTATTTGCTCATACAGCGCCACAAAATTGATCTCGTGCTTGCCGAATGTGCGGTCGTAGTTTAAGGTAACATCCCACTGATAGTTGTCGGCATAGCCCGGAGTCAACCTTACTCGGTCGCCGTTCTTGATTGTAGGTGTTCCTACTATGGTTCCGCCCGGAATATGATCATTGTCTCCTAAACCTGAATATTGATAGTAGATAAAGCTGGTACCATATTGTTTATTGAAACTATTGTTGATATTTCTGTTATAAGTTGATCCTATAGACAGCCCCCTGACACCCGGAATCTGGTAGGTAAGAGCTGCCGTAGCATTCATGATGTAGTTGTTAGAACTGGTATAGTTGTCTGAATTCTGTACGGCAAAAAAGTTGATGTTGTCTTTAGCTGTTTTTGCACTCAGGTATACAGGGTGACCGTCAACAAAATACGACTGCCAGGGTGGTGCCTGAGTTAATGATAAGAAGTCGTTATCAAGGCTTTCTGTTGTACCAGATAATTTATACCAGTAGCTTTTACTTTTTGAGACATCTTCGCTTAATGAAAGACTCAATTTCAAACCTTTGGCAATTTTAGCATCCATACTGCCTCTGAAACCGAGGTGATTTGTATTAACACCTGAAAAGTTTGAATTTTGATTTACATAGGTCGCTCCGGCAAAATAGGTAACCTTTTCAGTACCGCCGCTAACGTTTATTGCTTCGCGCTCTATTGTGGCTGTTTTAAATGCCTGGTTAACGAAATTGTTATTGTGCGTGCTAAAATATGCTAGTTCGTCTGGTGTATAGTAATTCAAGTCCTTTTTGGTAAGATCGCCGCCTATATATCCATCAGGAGTTATGCTGAAATTATTGGCCCCCTGTTCATAATCATTTAACCAGGTAGCTAATTGCACACCAGACATCATTGTAGGCAATTTAACCGCATCGGCAAGACCTAAAGAACTGCTAAAACTCACTTTAGGCGCGCCATTTTTACCTCTTTTTGTGGTAACGATGATAACGCCATTAGCGCCTTCGATACCATAAATGGCAGCCTCCGCATCTTTCAGTATTGAAATGCTTGCAATTTCGCTTTGATCAAGCAGGTTGAAATCTGAAAGCGTTCTTTTTACTCCGTCAATAATATACAATGGATCTGTACTGGCACCATTTTTTGCCAAGTAAATAGGGTTTCGAATGGTGATGGCTGCATTTTGACCTGGTCTGGCTGTTCCGCCGGCTACTGATACTGCAGCGTTTGTGCCTTTCAATGCAGCCGCAAGGTTAGTAGTTGGTATATCCTGTATCTCTTTTAGGTCTACCGTTGCAACGGCGCCCGTCAAATGCGCTTTTTTCTGCGTACCGTAACCTACAACGATCACTTCACTAAGACTATTTGCTGTAGGTATCAGGTGAAAGTCTGCATTCTTTTCTCCCACCCTTAGCGTTTTTTCCTGGTATACATAACCAAGAAATTTTACACCCACTACCACATTTTGCAGATTGGTTACCTTAATGGAATACCTGCCAAGTGAGTCGGTCATAGTGCCGTTCGTGCTCCCCTTCACCTGGACAGTTGCCCCCGGAATCGTTTGATTCTTGTCGTCGGTGACCGTTCCGCTTATCGTCCTGTTTTGAGCATGAACTATACTGCTGAGTAGCAGTAACATTGAAAATAAGAGGCAAATTTTTCTCATGTAATTAATATTAATATAGGTTGTAAATTGGCATGTTTATTTTGAGAGATCCGGTTTATCCCTTCTGTTGTTTGTTTTCCTTTATGCGCTTTTGCCATTCCTCACCGGCTTTCTTCATATCATATCCCTGTGCAGATAAATAGTTGTTTATTTTACCCTTGTATTTACCAAACCATTCATGCTTCTTTCCAGCCGATCCGGCATCGATCGCATGTTCGCGGGCTTCGGTAAGCAGATCCATTATTTTCTGCTTTTGTACATCGGTTAAAGCTGGTAGTTCATCAAGGTAAGCAGCATAAGTTAAGGGTAATATTTTATAAGTCATGGCATCTTTAACCTCGACAACCTGTGCCGGGGTAAGTTCCTTTGACAGCTTGCTCAAATACACTAAGTGTAATTGGTTCAACTCTTTATCCGTGCTGCTATCAAGTTTGGCTACATCGCTTTTAACTATTGCTTTATCCGCTGCAGTGTTTCCTTTCACTTCCTTGACCTTTGCATCATGCGTGTCATGAATATTACTAAGATTACGATATTGATCAATTATAATATTACATACACGTTTATATTTGGCCGAGTCGGTAATTCCAAGCACGTCCACTATTTTCTCGGACCGTTTGGTAATTACCTGCACGTAATCTGATTTTTCGACGCTTTTACTATCCTGGGCATTAACAAGTGTCAGGCTTAGCAGGAATACAACACTTGTCAGAAGACATCTTTTCATAATTTTTGCAGATAGAACTTTCATAATAATATTTTAAATAATACCTGCAATTTTTGCTTATTATTTTGATAAATAATCAGGCAAAAACCACCGGTTTAAAATTTTGCCGACGAGCTTTAACAACGTCTGCAATAAAATTTATAATTATTAGTTTGGTTTATATTGTTAGATATAACAGCAACACTTTGTGAAGTGTGCATAAACAAATATCAGGTATAGGTTCCTTGCATTATTACCCGTATTTATCAACTTACTGTACGATCTTATCATAACATTATATATTGATTATAAGATTTTGTTTATATTGCATTCTGTAAGCAAAAACAGGTAAATCTTACTGATTTACAGATACCAATTATTGATTTGCTATTGTATAATACTACCAGGGATAAACTTTAAATGATTTAGTAAAAGATGAAGCCGCATTTTCTCAAGGTTCCGGTAAAACCGCAAACTTCGTTTAGTATTCGTCATGATATCTTACCAACATTCAGAGGTATCTGGCACTATCATCCCGAACTGGAGCTGCACTATGTTATAAAGGGCGAGGGCGTACGTTTTATCGGGGATAACATCAGCAACTTCTCTGCAGGAGAGATTTTACTGCTGGGCGAGAAGCTGCCGCATTGCTGGCGATGTAAAGAGGAATATTTCCAACCGGATTCGGGTTTAAACGTTGAAGTAATCGTCATCCATTTTTTACCCGACTGCCTTGGGAAATACCTGCTGAGCCTGCCGGAGGCTTACATGCTCACAAAGCTTTTTGAAACGGCTAAAAATGGCATTATTGTTCAAGGCAAAGCCAAAGAAGAATTAAAGCAGCTGATGTACCGTGCGGTTCATGCCAATAACCTGGACAGGATCATCGTTTTACTCTCCATATTAAAAGTATTGGCCGAAAACGAAGACTATGAACCTATCACCTTATCCCACAACGAGTTCCATCAATCTACAGAGTCTGATACGGTAAGGCTCAACAAAGTTTGCTCCTATACCCTAGCAAACTATAAAAAGGCAATCACCCTGGAAGAAATAGCATCGATCAGCAATTTAAGCGTTACTTCTTTCTGCAGGTATTTTAAGCTGATGACAAAAAAAACCTATTCTGATTTTTTAACCGAGATCAGGATAAGTCATGCCTGCCGCTTTTTAATTGAGGATAAATTACCTGCCGAAGTGATTTGTTTTGAATGCGGGTTCAACAATATCTCCAATTTCTACAGGCATTTCAAAAAGGTGACCGGTATGACGCCGCTTGAATATAAAAGAAGATACTTGAAAGGGCAAACAGTTAATATGGACTTCAAAGTCTCTGCTTAACAGACTTTTAATTCGATCCGGTTGGCAAGGCTGTTGTAATTATTATACAGATCATCAATAGCCCTGCGAATAGATGGCGTAAACACACCCACATTTCTCCGGGTAAAAATAGAAATGTCCATACCGCGTTTAGATAACATATATTTAGCTATAATTGGATATACGTGATGCATCACATCCATATGATCAGTAAAAAATTGCTGCACCATAGTCACCTCTGATTTAAGCGCTTCATCCGCAAAGTTATTGCAAAGCCATACCACGAGCTCCGGAAAAAAATTCCCCTGGATACAAGAAAGACCGGCAACTCCGGCTTTCAATGATTCAACAGCATGCCCCATATAAGCGTCGTATAAACCAAACCGCGGATTGATTTTACCTGCAGCTACCTTTTGCTTAACCTGGTCGATATCCAGGCAAGTATCTTTCTGGTAAACAATTCGTCCCGTGGCTACGAAGTCTGAAAGCTGAGGGGGTGTTAATAATCGTTTGTAGGGCTCAGGGCATTCATAGAAACCGAGAGGAATATCGTCTGTAAGACTTAACAGCTCATAAACACGCTGATTAAAAACCTCATCCTGTTCCTCTTTTTCAGCAAGCAAACCGGTTATCACAATCACAGCATTGGCTCCTGTATCATGCACCTGTTTTATAAATTCAGCCTGTTTGCTAAGCGGACCGCCAAAGGTGCCAGTTGCAACAACCGGCACTACACCTTCGGCTACATCAATCACATGTTTTATACTTTTTAATCTTTCATCAGGCTCCAGTTCATACATCTCGCTCGAAAGGCAATTAGCAAACAATCCCGCTGCACCAGCTTCCAAATAGAATTCCGTTAGCTTGGTTAATGCGTCATAATCAATCGCTCCATTGTTCTTAAACGGTGTCAGCATTACCGGGATAAAGCCTTTCTGAGATGTTATCATTGTATTTATAAGTAATTAAGATTTTTCAGTTAGTAAGTCCTTTTTATAGCCCCGCGTTGCTTTGAACCGGGTAAGTAGTATGCCGGTTAAAAAAATAGATAATGTACCCACAACAATAGTCATGTTTACATCTAACCCATTTCGCAAATACTGGTATTGATCTGGTATAAGAGATGGCAGCGTCATCCACAAAACCACAGCAACACCAATAAAAGTAGCTGCCATAGCTGCTGCGTTGCCTGTTTGCTTGCTTATAATTCCCAGCAAAAACAACCCGAGCATTCCCGAAGCAAATATGCCCGACAGCATCCACCATATATCCAGCACACTTTTGATACCAATCATGGCTACCCCGGCTAACATCCCGCCCAGGCCAAAAACTACTGTCGCCAGGTGAAGTATCCTGAGCTTTTGCGTTTCATTTATCGATGGCTTGAAATATCTTTTATAAATGTCCAGCGAGAACACGGTAGCCGAGGCGTTCATCCCGGAGCTAATGGTACTCATAGCCGCTGACAATACTGCTGAGACTATTAGTCCGATCAATCCAACCGGAATTTTAGTAACCATGAAGTAAGGCATTATTTTATCGCCATAGTCGCCGGGTTTTAATGCACCTGCAATTTGCGCTACGGTAGCTGATGAAGCGCCTGCCCCTGCCCTTTCGACTGCTACCTGGTGCTTAATAGCGTCTATCAGTCCAGGATGGGCCTGGTAATAGGCAAACAGCGAAGATCCTATAATGCAAAATATTAATGACGCCGGTAAATACATAGCCACGCATATCCAGACAGACCTTTTTGCTTGTGCAGGTGAAGCCGCAGTATGATAACGCTGCACATAATTCTGATCGACACCAAAATTGTTTAGATTGATAAAGAAGCCATATAATAGTATCACCCAAAACGTTGGTTGCGTGAAATCAGGATGGAAGCTTCCGAGGCTGAATTTTTGATGATCGGTGCCGATCTGCATGATTTGTTTTACACCGCCGGGCATATTTACTACCACCAGGTACAGAATCAGTAAAGCGCCAAATGTTTTTATGACTGCCTGAGCAACTTCGGTCCAGATAACGGCTTCGATACCACCCAATACGGTATAGACAATGATGCAGGCGCCGGTAACCATCATAATGGTTTTCATATCAAAACCGGTGAGCGCCTGCAGGGTGAGCGCGATACCAAAAAAAATGGATCCCATGCGGGCAAGCTGCGTCAGCAAAAAGCAAATCACTGCATAAGTTCGTGCCCACGGCCCAAAACGATTTTCGAAATGTGTGTAAGCCGAAATTTCACCGCTATTGCGATAAAATGGTATAAAATACTTAACCGCTACCCAAGCCGCCAAAGGCATCGACAAACTAAAAACAAATACATTCCAGTTTGACCCAAATGTTTTCCCCGGTACCCCGAGAAAAGTATTACTGCTTAGAAAAGTGGCATAAATTGACATACCCACCGCCCAACCCGGAATCCTCCCTGAAGCACGTGTAAACCGGTCGGCACTCTTATTTTTACGGGAAAAATAAAAGCCCGCCAGTAGCATGGCCGCAAGGTAACATAGTATTATTACCAGGTCAATAATTTGCAACTGATTGCTCATTATCCAATTTCTTCAGCGAATAATATTATAAATATGGGTTTATATGGACTGTGCCAAATACAAATCTATTTGCATTGCACCTTCTATTAATCTGAAATCTTGCCTTTGTATTATGAGATATTAGCTTATGCTTAAAAATCGTTCTATCAAATATCGTTACTAAAACTGTTACATGATTGTCTTCAGTTCCAGGTTTGCAGGTTCCAATCCGGGAGATTTTGCAGTAACAGAAATCGCCCCCGTCTTGCTACCTGATTGAATAATTGCCAAACACAAACCATGGAACGCTTTGCGATGATTGGCCTTAAAAGGCTCTATACTGATCTGCGAACCATTATCAACTCCGGCAATTCGAGCAGACCCCGTTACACTAAAACTAACCTGGTTATCAGCATCGGGAACGATAAAGCCGTTCTTATCCACAATTTTCACGGTTATAAACGACAGGTCTTTTCTATCTGCTTTTATCGAGTTCCTATCAGCTGATAAGATAATTTTTGCCGCAGGTCCGGCGGTATGCTCTTCTTCTGTAAGGACCACTTTTCCTGCTTTGCGTGAGACAATCTTTAGTACTCCCGGCTCAAATTTCACTTGCCATGATACATGCAGATCATCGCCTTGCTTAGTTCTTATGCCCAACGATTTGCCGTTCAAAAACAATTCAACTTCGTCGGCCTGGCTGTAATATGTCCAAACATCAACCATTTGTCCCGGTTTCCAGTTCCAATGCGGCAGCAGATGCAGAACAGGTTTATTGGTCCATTCGCTTTGATACATGTAATAAACATCTTTCGGGAATCCAGCAAGGTCGATTATACCAAAATATGAGCTCCTTGCCGGCCAGGGATAAGGTGTCGGCTCACCTAAATAATCGAACCCTGTCCAGACAAATAAGCCCGACAGGAAATCGTACTTTTTGATGATCTTCCAGGTTTCTTCATGTGTCGAACCCCAATATGCCGCAACATTATCATAGGCAGTAACAGCAAAATCGGCATTGCCATCTTTAAATGGAATTTTTGAGCTTTTGGGCCAATAGCGTGTGGAATCGGTCGGCTGGTCATAAAAACCCCTTGTTTCCAGCGCAGACATGGTTTCCGTAGCGACAAATTTTTGTCCGGGATAATTTTTCAGAAAATCCGGATACAAATCCTGGTGATAATTTAAACCGACAACATCCAGTGCTCCGGACTTGTAGATGAAATTTTTATGCGGATCCGGTTCGCTTAAGGCTGAAGTAACGGGTCGGGTGTTATCAATAGCTTTCACAATGCCCACCAACTCCCGGGCAATGCTTGTCCCGGTACTGTCAAACTGCTCTCTGATCTCGTTCCCAATGCTCCACATAAAAACGCAGGGATGGTTACGGTCGCGCAGTACCTGGTCGGTGAGATCGCGTTTATACCATCCGGTCCAGTCTTCATGATAATCATGGGCATTTTTTTTCTTACGCCACATATCAAAGGCCTCATCCATTACCAGGAAACCCATTTGATCGCAAAGGTCCAGGAATTCCGGTGCTGGCGGATTGTGGGCCGTGCGAATAGCATTGCATCCCATATCCTTCAGCAATTTCAACTGCCGGGCAATAGCGCTACTATTAACGGCTGATCCCAGTGCGCCTAAATTTTCATGCATGCAAACGCCCTTTATTTTCATTTGGACACCATTCAGTGAAAAACCGTTTTTTGAATCGAAGCTAAATGAGCGGAGACCGGTATTCACGGTATAGTTATCCAACACCTTGCCCTTGTGCAGCAACTGAAGTGCTATTTTGTACAGGTAAGGATGCGATGGCGACCAAAGAGCCGGGGATTTAATAACAAGGTTTTGTTCGGCAAAAGTTATCGCTGTATCCACAGCATTTTTTACTGGTGATAAACATGAAGCAACTTCCTTCCCTTCTTCATCCAAAATAATCGTTTCCAGCTTAAGATCTCTTACACCTTGTACTATGCTTGCGCTTATATGAACCGTTGCCGCGCTGGTTGTTATTTGTGGCGTAACAACAAAGGTTCCCCACCGGCAAAAATGAGTTTTGTTTACGGTTCTAAACCACACATTACGGTTGATACCCGATCCTGTATACCACCTCGAGTTGGGTTGACCTGAATTATCAACCTTAACAGCAATCACATTATTCTGAGCGCCGAATTTTAGATAAGGTGTAAGATTGTGGCTGAAAGAAATATAACCATTGGACCTTTTGCCCAGGTAATGACCATTTATCCAAACCTCGCTGTTACGATAGACCCCATCAAAATCAATAAAGACATTCTTATTTTTTGATGAATTTGGTACGATAAACGTTTTTCGATACCATCCAATACCTGCCGGCAGACCACCTTCTGCCTGTTTAGTTGGGTTCTTTTCATCAAAGCTTCCTTCAATGCTCCAGTCATGCGGCAAGTTAAGCCTGCGCCATTTACTGTCGTCAAATTTAGCATTTTTGGCCTGTTCGTTGTCACCTAACATAAACCGCCAGTTATCATCGAAGGAAATAACTTTGCGCGGCTTTTGGGCCGAAGCTATTGTGCAACCAAAAACTATAGTCAGTATAAAAATGCTTAGTGCTCTCATCCTCGTTTATCGCTGGCTTATTTTTTAACTTTCACAGGAGGAGCAACAAAATTGAGCGAGCTTTTTCCCATATCCTTCGATGTGGCAACAGCTATGCCCCGTTGCTGTGCTTTATTCACCGCGCAATAAAAGTGGTACACAACTCCTTTGTATTTGATCACGCAAGATTTATGCGCGAATTCATTATCATATGGCTCTGATGACTGGATCAGTTTTTCGCCGGTCCAATCAGTCCAGTGCACCAGGTCGTACGAGCAGGCGAAACGGTTAAATACGCCACCGGGGGCGGTTTTCCAAAATGCTCCGAAGTAGAACATCACATAAACATTACCGATCTTTTGAATATCGGGATCGCCTGTTATACCCGGACCATGATTGAGTACAGGGTCTTTTCCGTATCGCTTCCAGTGCAGCATATCGTCAGAAACCGCCAACCCGATCCGTTCAGCACCGCGCTTTTTATTGACGCTATCGCCATTGGCATTGTAATACATCAGGAACGGGTGACCTATGAGTTTCGATTTATCCCAAATAATGGTTTCCTTGTATTGCACATGGTTATCCCACCAGCTCACATCCGGATCATCAGGCGTCAGCACAGGATGGTCGAGCCTCAGCCATTCATGAGGAACAGATGGGTCTTCATCAGTATAACTGATTCCAATTCCCATTCGTCCTTTCTCATAACCTCGCTCATGCCCGCCGAAATACGACATCCAGTATTTCCCGTCATACTTCTGCAGTTTGTAGCTGCCGCCCCATTTCATATCTTCCAGCGCGGCATAGCCTGCTTTTTGATTACAATCCCAGTTGGTTGTATCCGAAAATGACATAATGCGCCCCTGTGTTTTCCAATGCAGCAGATCGACGCTTTTTGCAAGCCAGGTTTCATACCCGCGGCCATTAAAAATAATATAGGTCATGAACCAATCATCGCCCTTGCGAAATACTGTCGGGCAATCAGCTTTTTTGGAATTATCATCCGGCGCTATCACCAAACCATATTTATAAGGAGTTTTTACTTGTTCATAAATAGATTGCATTACTTGATCAGGCACTTTATCCGGCCTGGATTGCGCATAACCTGAGCTTATATCCAACAAGCCAAACAACATTGTAATAAAAATATATTTTAACTTCATTTTAAGTTTCTATCGTTTAATCACTACAAAATGGTAAGTACCTGAGCCCGCTTTGACTAATGCCCGGCCATTTTTATAGGCTATAAATTTTATGTCCTTATTGGTATTAAGCAGCTTTCGGCCTTCGCGGATATTATCACCCTTCCTCGCAGGCAAATAGATTGCTGCACTCGTATTTGCCGGGATCTGAACCGTTAACTCAAACTTTGAATCTGATTTTTTCCAATCGGTAGAAATGACGCCATAAGGAGAGTGATAACTGGTCTTCGCATAAGTGATGTCGCCGACAGGCTCGGGCTTTATCACTATTTTATTTGATGCAATGGCTCCGGCGGCAGCATCTATACCACCTAACCCGCTGTAAAACCATTCCATCAAATGGCCAAGCATCAGGTGATCATTCGAGACGGCCGATCGTGCCTGCCAGGATTCAGTTAATGCGGTTGCGCCTTTGGCCAATTGATAACCGTAACCAGGCACATCCGACCGGCTGTTCATATCGAATACAACATCTGATCGGCCTGCGTTTTCAAGCACTTGTAATAGATATCGATAGCCGATGTCACCTGCTGTAAGACTGTTGCCTCTGTCCCGAATATCCTTTATAATATTCGCGATAACTGCTTTTTTATATTGCGGCTCAACCAGTTGCATGTACACCGCCATAGCGTTCGCTGTTTGACTGCCGCTTCCATATTGTTTTGTTTCGATATTAAAAAACGTTTTGTTAAAGGCTTTGCGAACTTGCTTTGCCAGACTTTCATAAGCAGCAGCGTCGTCATTTTTGCCCAGTAACTTGGCTATATGAGCTGCTATCCGGAGATCGTAATAGTAGATCGCAGTTGCAGTTATTCCTTTTGGCGTGTTTTGAGAAAGGCCGGGTGCCTTGGGTCCAATATCGTACCAATCTCCCAAACCTTCATTAAGTATATGACGATCTGCTTTCGACCCGAGATAGGCCAAATAGCGCTTTATCATATTGTAGCTTCCCGCAAGTTCCTGTTTATCACCATACCATTGGTAAACATACCAGGGCATGATCACGGCGCTGCTCCCCCATTCCGGCGAATCCCTGAATGGTTCGCCAAATTTTACGTATTCAGGCGCTATTTCAGGAATAAGGCCTTCCGTGGTTTGCGCAAGTTTCATATCGTTGATGCTCTTGCGGCACAAGTTGGCGATATCATAATTGTAGCGGATCGAATTACCCATCAGGTGAACCTCTTCCAGCCAACCCAGTTTCTCCCGGTGTGGACAATCGGTAAACAAGCTCATCATATTGCTTTGTATGGCCCAGTCGATCAGGTTAAAGGTTTTATTGAACAGTTGATTGGAACAGCTAAATGTTCCGACGCGTTCCGCAGCATTGCGGATATGAAGGCCAATAATCTCCAGCAGCCCAGGTAATTTCTGTGGATTGTCCTCTGTTTCAGGCACAGCGCCTTCCACCTGCAGGTATCTGAAACCATAATAGGTAAACTGCGGATGCCAGGTTTCAACACCGTTGCCCTTTAAAACATAGTCAAAATACATAGGTCCGCCCGAACCTTTTTGGCTAACGGTACTATCCTCATTCAGCAATTCAGCGGGGATGATTCTCACGGTGTCGCCCTTCTTTCCTTGTACTTTAATGAATGGGATCCCTGATGCATTCTGACCCAGATCATAAACAAATTTGTCCGGCCCAAGTCTGATGCGTTTTATAGGTGAAAAGTGTTCGAATATTTTTATTGGCTCAGCCATTTGAGCATTCAATTCAGCGGGACCGCCAACGACTACTGCATTTCGCCATTTCGCATCATTAAAAGTTGGAGTATCCCATC
This sequence comes from Mucilaginibacter sp., assembly GCF_036568825.1. Lineage (GTDB taxonomy): Bacteria > Bacteroidota > Bacteroidia > Sphingobacteriales > Sphingobacteriaceae > Mucilaginibacter. Next base: position 45,330 of record NZ_DATCRU010000088.1, read on the forward strand.
CGGTTTGTTCAAGGTTGGCATTATAATCTTCACCTCCGTAAATACTGCTGAAAGTAATAGGTCCGGCAGCAGTTTTCCAGGTTTCGTCGCTTACAGCACTTTCAGAAGTTCCGTCCTGGTATTCAAGTACCAGTCGGCATATCATTTTAGGATAACCATATCCGCCAGTCAGCTTCCGGTATCGTTTGTCTCTCGGAATAAAATAAAGGCCATTGCCCAGCATCACCCCAAGTGTATTATCACCTTGCTGAAGCTTGTCCGTCAGATCAAACGGCACATATAAGGCTTGTTTATCATACTGCGTCCATCCCGGGTTAAGAAAATCATCACTGACTTTTGTTCCATTTAAGCTCAAATCAAAATGGCCAAGTCCCGAAATATAAATGGTTGCACTTCTTATAGGTTTGTTTATCGTGAAGGTCTTACGCAGCAGCGGCAGTGTGTCATTAGTATAACCCCGTTTTTTTGGCCCGCGACCATGAATAAAGGGCACAATGCGATCACTGTCAGGCATCCGATTATAAGCGATCCATTTTGCATCTTTCCAGTCAAGCGGGTTTAATAAGCCCATTTGCCATTTCGCTATTTCACTCCAATCTGAAACATGACCATGATTATCCCAAACTTTTACCTTCCAATAATAGACTTTTGATGATTGCAGAGGACGTCCTTTATAAGATACCTGGATAGAGGCGGAAGATATCACTTTTTTAGAATCCCATACATTGCCCGTCCCGTTATTTAGCGCTTCAGGACTATCAGCAACCAGTATACGGTAAGCTGTCTGTATTACATTCCGTTCGCCAGACCGCATCTCCCAACTCAGTCTTAGTTGTACCGACTCAATGCCGATCGGATTCGTTTTATACTCACAGCGGAGGTTGCTCAGCTTCAGATTTTGGGCCAGTACCTGTATCGGGAGTATCAAAAGAATCAAATAAAACAGCTTTGTCATTGATCGTTAATTATTATCTGATATCATTGCATTTCGAGCCCGGATATTGCCAGGCCATCAGCATCAACCGCCGTAAGTATTACCTTGTAATTTCCGGCATTAATACTGGTACCTGTCGTTGTTGTTACCGTTCCGGTTTTATTCTTCTTAACCGGTTTAAAGTTCAGTTCCTCCGTTTTCATTACAGTTCCATCAGCAGTCTGCAATTGCATTTTTACCGAAATGGTTTTCTCTTCAGCATTATAATATTTGAACCGTAATGTGTATTTATCAGCGACGCCAGGTGAGATGATAAAGCTGATCTCAGCTCCCGGTTTTACAAAGCGGATAACCTTTTTACTTCCTATTGTATCACGAATAGCTCCGGCATTTGTCGTTGCATTATCCACCGGATAGTTTACGCTTTTCTTTAAATCAACCGCGGGCGCAAGTGTTGTAACAGGCAACACTGCGACAGTATATTTTTGATTATTGCGGCAAGCTCCAAGGGTAACGGTTGAACCGCCAGTAAACCTTTTTTTAAAGATCGCGAAGCCGGTGCCCCCGCTCTCATCAGTCTGTAGTGATAGACCTGTAGGTTGATATTCTTTTAGCCAATCAGGCCGATCTTCGACCTTTGCATTAATGGCTATGTAAACATCACTCGTCTCTCTTACCGCAAAAGTTGGTGGCGAAGAATGCTGATTGATATGCTCCGGCGTTTTTATCCAACCGGCCCCATACAGAACAGGCGGCAATTGGCTGAAACTTATATTAGCGTCGGTGTATGCAGAATCGCCGATGTCCATCCATGATTGCAGCGACCATTGCTTCACAGCTGTGCTATTAATCCTAAAATTTTTGATCACCTCACCTGAAGAAGCCGCTGATTTAGCATGTTGATTAAGTGTACTTATTGCAACTGCTGAAATAATGGCCTCTCCGGCCAAAGTGTGAGGAAACGAAATCTGCAACTGCCCGCCGGAAACATGGACATTTATAACTTTTTTCAACGCACGATCATAACCTGCTTCTTTCCATATATCCAGGTTTTTAATCTCTGTCTTACCATTAACTGCTACATCAAACACCCGCCAGCCGGTACAGTCCATCCCTCCACCTGCACCATACCAGGGCTCAGTGAAATAAAGCTCTACACGATAATCACCATCAGGCACCGGAAATTCATATTTGAGTTTGTTCATTCCAAATCTGAAGGTTTGGAACAGCTTACTGTCGTCCGTCGATTGTATGGGATCGAAAGTCCGTTGCTGGTTGCCAAAAAAAGCGGGCATGCCGGGGTAATCATCAGTCCATGAAAGTGATCCCCAGGTTGCTTTACTGTTTTTATGCGCATCGGCCATCCATAAATTTCCACGCTTGTCGAGATAATCCGGCCCACCACAATTAACCCTATACAGGTATTTATAACCAGGAGCCGGTTTCAATATCTGAGAATCGCCGGTGAAAAGCTGATTTATATGGGGCGCTGCAGGCAGATGATTTAGCACGATATAATCATGTGCGACGGCTTTACCATGCAGATAACCTACTGCATACAAAACATTATACTTGATATTCACCCCATCCCATTGAAAATGGGTACCAATTCCGGTTCTTTTCTTTTTACCTAATGAAATCCGGTTTACATCATTGAATAACTCAACTTCATCGCAATTTGAGTAGACGGTAATACTGTCTTTAATACCCGGTTTAAGCCAACGGTTTGGCCAGGTATGTGATACGATATAAACCATAGGCTCTTTATCGGCAGGCGCATAGTTCGATCTGAACATGTAGAAAGCATCTACCGGCTGGCCCCAAATGGTAAACAGTCCCTTATAGTTTACAGGTCCGACACGGTCCAATTCTCGAAAGCCTTCGCCCCCTTGTACCCTGCCGGGGTTTTCATGCGAGTAAAGAAGCCAATGAAATTGCCCGGCAACTTTATCTTTTACAGATTCAGCCAGGCGCACTTTTGTTTCCATCAACTGAGCCATGCGATCCTCGCTCAAGGTGCCGTTTTGTATAAAAGATCCTTCAGAGTGAAGATCGAGGCTGCGCCATGCACCGTACTCGCCTACCAGTATCTGCTTTTGCAGTTCATCGGCATAATTCATCGGATTACCACCATAGGTGCCCGACCAGTTTTGCGGCACGTCCCAATCCGTTCCGCTGCCGCCATTGCAGGTTGTTATTTTTCGCTGCGAAGAAGCCGTTGGATCCATCTCGCGGATGATAGCCGAACATTCACGGGCAAAGTCAGGAGGCAAGCGGCTTTCGTTTTGCAGGCCCCATAAAATTACGGCGGGGTTATTCCGGCGTTCTTTTATCCAATCACGCAGTAAGGCCTTAAAATTGTCCCTAAATTCGGGTGAATCGTACCAAATATGCGCCGAATATTGCGGCCACCACAATATCCCAAGCTTTTCCCAGTATTTCTGATACTCCAGGTTATGCGGTTGATGGGCATCGCGAAAAGCGTTAAAGCCGGCAGCTTTCACTTGCATTACCCTGGCCCTTATTTCCTGCGGGCTAAATGCCTGGCTGTTACCCATCAGGTGCTCATATTCGGCAATACCATTGATGAAAAACGATTTCCCGTTTACATAAAAACGATTATCACCATTATTTCTTCCTATAGGCCAGCTTATCCAACGTATACCGTAGGGCGTAGATGTCTGACCTGCCACCTTCCCATCAATAATAACCTGTGATACAATAGTATACAAATAAGGATGATCTGGCGACCACAGGTGAACCTGATTAGCTTTAATTACCTGTTTAATTACAGACGTTTCACCCGCCTTAAGTTTTGATGCCGACTTTGTTTCGCTGATTGTTTGTCCTTTGGCATCAATGAGTTTATTCAAAACAATTGTATTCCGTGAACTTGCAGCATAATTCTTTATCGTAGTTTCGAGGTTAAGCGTGGCCGATTTTTCCGTAACAGTCGTGTCGTTCCATACATGCAGGCCAAAAGGTTCTATCCTTACATCATTAGTTACAATAAGGTGTACCGGTCTGAAAATGCCCATGGGCTGTGATCCTTCAGAGAAACCAGGATCATCCGAGTCAGCGCCGCATACCCATGGCAAATCTTTAATAAACGCCGGGTGATCTGCACGAACGCAAAGCAAGTTAATGCCATTAGATTTTATGGCTTGGGTAACATCTATTGTAAAGGTAGTACGCCCACCTGCATGGTGACCAACAAGGATACCATTTAGCCATACAGTAGCATACGATCCAACTCCTTCGAACCACAAAAAATATCGTTTACCTGAGGGTTGGTTAGTTAACATAAATGTTTTCCGGTACCAGGCGTAACCATGAAGGTTGCCATGTTTCAGCCGCCGGTAACCTCCGTAATTATCCCAGTTATGAGGCACATCAACCCTTTCCCAATTTCGATCACGAAATCCTTGTTTCTCGAAACCATCGTGTGCATTAATACTGGCAGTATCTGCGATGGTTCGCCAATTGGCATTGAGTAATATTTCATTACGGATGCTTTGCTGGGCAATAGCTGACTGGTCAATAAAAAAGACCATAAGCGCGACAAAAAGCATCCATCCATTCCGGTAGAAAAGCTGATACGGATATTTCTGATTGATGCGATACGACTTCTTCACTATTAGATCTTTTTTAGCATATCGTCAAACTGATAGCTCTCACCTTTTTTGGTATTTACAGTTACGGTCTTATCGTGATACCTCAACTTACAAACACCTCCTGCTTTTGACAGCACTTTTACTTGTTTCAATTCTCCTTTGTCCCAGCTGTAATCCAGTTCAAAACCGCCGCGGGCGCAAATGCCTTTAACCTCGCCCTGGGGCAAGGCAGATGGCAATGCTGGCAGTAGCTCAATGGCATCTCCCTGGCTTTGCAGGAGCATCTCGGCAAGGCCGGCAGCGCCGCCGAAGTTTCCATCGATCTGGAACGGCGGATGGGCATCAAATAAATTGTGATAGATACCGCCTTTTTCTTTTCCGGAACTTACGTCGGCAGGTGAAAGCAGCATATCGAATAACTTCATAGCATGATCGCCATCTTTCAGGCGCGCCCAAAGGTTAACCTTCCATGCTATGCTCCAACCGGTGCCCTCATCCCCCCTATAAATCAGCGATTGTCTTGCGGCTTTCATTAGATCAGGTGTATTCCAGGTAATATCGGTACCCGGATAAACACCCCACATGTGCGAAACATGCCGATGAGTATCCGCCGTATCGTCCTTATCCTGCATCCACTCCTGCAACTGTCCGTAACGGCCTATTTTATCGGGTGCTATCCGGCTGTATTGATCCTGAAGTGTATCCCTGAATTTTGAGTCGATACCTAAAATCTTCGAAGCTGCTATGCAGTTTTTATAGAGATCTCGAATAATCTGGTGATCCATTGTTGGACCGGCAACCAGTCCGCCATGCTCGGGCGAATTTGATGGTGTACTGATCAGATAGCCTGTTTCAGGATCTTTTACCAGGAAATGGACAAAGAACTCTGCCGCTCCCCGCATTTCCGGGTAAGCACTTTTTCGAAGAAAATTCTGATCTTTTGTAAACAAGTAATGCTCCCAAAGCTGATGACAGAGCCAGGCTCCACCACTAACCCAAATACCATGCGTGGAGGAATTAACGGCGGCCGTTCCGCGCCACAGATCAGTATTATGATGTAAAACCCAACCCGGAGCATTATAATAAGTTTTGGCGGTTATACTTCCGGTTTGAGATAACTCATGGATCATATCAAAAAGCGGTTCACTGCATGCCGGCAGGTTCAATTCTTCCGATGGCCAGTAATTCATCTCCAGGTTGATATTGGTAGTAAACTTGCTGCCCCATGGCGGTTCCGGGAGGTTGTTCCACAAGCCCTGTAAGTTTGCGGGCTCCTTACTTCCGGGGCGGGATGATGAAATAAGCAGATATCTGCCATATTGCACATACAGTGCTATTAGCGAAGGGTCTGCAGCGTTGCCGAATTTTAATATACGCCCGTCAGTTGGCAGAGTATCGTTTGCCGTCGATCCTAAGTTGATAGAAAACCGGTTAAAATAATGCTGGTAATCTTTGATATGACTTGCCCTTATCTGCTGATAACTTTTTTTAGCCAGCTTGCTCTTTACAAGTTGGCAAATGGCCTCAGGATTACCGGAAACATCTTTATAGCTTTTAAAGTTTGTTGCGGCCATCAAATAAAGCGTTGCCTCGTTAGCACCGGTAATTTTTATTTCTTTGGATGAAACATCAACTTTTCCGCCATTAGTTTTTACATATAAATAGCTGACCCCATGCAGCACGCCATCGTGTACCTTCAAATAAAGTGCTAGTGTGTGATCGTCAATTTTCTTTGTGGAAAAGTATTTATGCAGTGTATTCAACAATGCATTACAAGTGATTTTGTTCGATTGATCTGCTGTCAAATGTATAGCAATCACCTTATCAGGCGCATCAGCAATGTATTCACGGGTATAATTTACGCCACCTGCATTATAGTAAACATGTGCTGTGGCATTGCTGATGTCAAGATCGCGCTTGTAGGATGATACTTTTTGTTGATGAAATTGTAAATACAAATCGCCAAAAGGCTGGTAATCGGCATTATATCGTGGATACGCAGGCGGATTACCATCCTGCATCCAATATTTCCATTCGGGATTCAATACAATGGTCTTTGAAGGCTCCGCTTCCGGATATACTTCCTGTTTTTCTTTGATGGTGGTTAATCCGCCTTTATCATAAAAGTTGAGCACCTGAATAGCAATGGTGTTCACACCGGCATGCAACACACCTTCGGGAATCACATATTTCCGGCTTTTGGTATAATTTGCAGAGCCGATGAGCTTACCGTTTACATAGGTAAAATCCATATCGCGCACGCGGCCGATATTCAGTACCATTTTCTTACCGGCCATATCGGGCGACAGGTAAAAACTATTTCGTAGCCAAACAGCACCGTCCAGCCCTTCAAAGCCAGGAATTGTTTCCCACCCGTTTGCCAGCGGTTGCTTGATAGTTTTCCATTTCGCATCATCAAAACCGGCGGCGGCAGGCTTTACATTACTTCGGATTTTTCTTACCCAGGCAGCGGAGTCAGCGGCATAGGTTGCTTCGTGGCTTTTCAAACCCATAAAATGGATCTGCGATATGGATTCGGCTTCAGCCTGTTTACCTTCAGCAAGCAATTTACGTATGACCGGAAGATACTGATATGCTCCTTTACGATCATATGCTCGGGGGCCACCCGTCCATAAAGTTTGCTCATTAAACTGTATGTGATCGCGATCAGGATCGCCATAGATCATTGCACCCAAAGTGCCGTTACCGATCGGCAGCGCATCCGTCCATTTTACCGCTGGTTGTTTATACCAGAGTTTCAATCCGTTTGATTGTGCATGAACCGATAACATCGTTGCCGATGCTATCAACATTACCAGGAGCTGTCTAATCCAAAGTGATCTTTTCTGTTTTGTCATCCTTTATCAGTTAAACAACCATCTCATATCCCTGATATTTCCTTCGTTGCTCAAACCCGCATCATAAACAGGCACATTGGCATCTCCATTCACCAAACCTAATATCAGGCAAACACCCCTACCTAAAATAAGCTTATTTGTGCCGGCACCGAATGTATAAGTGTGCACATTTACAGGCGGCATCCCTGCAATTTGGATAGCGTTTGCAATCTTGATATCCGCCTGCCCATAATCGTTCGCGCTTGCATCGGTTTCTAATTGAGGCTCTTTTAGATATTGTTTTTCTTTACTTTCAAAAAAGCCAACCAGCACCTTCACGGGTTTTGCATTAGTGAAGCTAATGGTTGTACCATTGGCCAACTGTTCGCTTTTGGTCAATTTGACGCCCTGTAAACCAGCAAGTTCCGGAGCTATATTTTTAATAACCGCCGTAGTATCTTTAAATACAGTATTGCCTGGTGATAACTTGTAAGTGTTATCCGATGAGCTTAAAGTCACCACTGCATCAGTCAAATGAATCGCTTTTTTCTTCCCGGCATTTGGCTGTGGCGACTTCAGTGAATCTAAATTCTTCTTAAAATTATCTAACTCCTGCTGATAAAAAGGCAGTAATTCGGCCCAGGTTTTGTTTTTGCCGCCTTTGCCACTGAGGGGTATCTTACGGGCGCCTGTTTGCATGCTATTGGCATACAGGTAGGTTGATTTGGTCAGGTTCACCAATTGCTTGTAATGATCGAGGCTAATTTGCATTTCGGGCAGCGCCTTTTCCAGATCGCCGATATCGTTGGAATATTTATAACGAAGTACAGAAAGAGCGGCTTTTGCCTTATGCGCATAAGATTCGGCCAGAGCATCATAGCAATAAATATCATTTTTGAGACGATCAAATTCTGCTTTGTTAGACTTAATATTTCCTGAAGCCTGCTCAATTGCCTCTACAGCCTTATGCCCCTCCTCCATTATATCATCTATAACCTTTACCGGCGTCTCCCCTTTGTGAGGTTCATGCTTCCATTCTTTCAAAGCATATTCACTCAGCATTTCACCTTCAGGGCCTTCAGAATTATATAGCAAAGAAAATAAGCCGTATTTCTCCGGATCAACCAGCTCACTCATCGTCATCCCCAAAGTCATCGTTTGCCGGTTACCGTCGGTTATCCCAAACCGCCTCAAAATCTTTGGCGCTATTTCGCCCGATTGTTCATAAGCCTCTAAAATTTCCTTTCCATGTACCTCGTCGCAACCAAATCTTTCAGCCAGTAAACGCGACCAATATTTTACTTCTTCGGTCCTATCCCGGCGACAGTTCCAAGCGTAGCGTGACCATTCTTTATACCAAATCCAATCCCTTTCCATTTCCAGTAATCGAGGCGAATTATTATCTGCTGTGTATGGCCAATCCCAGTACGATGCCTGGGGATAAATATGCAGGCCTTTTGATCCATATATATCGTGCATAGCCTGCACACATTTTTGTATAAAATCATCCGCCCCATATCTGAACGGCTCCAGGTTGGCCAGGATGTGCACATTTTCTATTTGTACCGTCCCTATCCGGCTGAGGGTTTTATGCAGTTCGGCCCATGGCCCATGAGGCTCATAAGTAGTTAGCGCTTCCCCGTTGTATTTGGCCATTGTATAAAGGTTTTTATATAATGGCAAGGCATATTTCATATCTTCCGGTGCGTCGGTATCATGCGCCCGAAGTACAATCGGTGGCTCGTCTGTACGGCTCAACTCCTTCAAACCATCTTTAACACCCGGGATAATTGTTTTTGTAAACCAATCAATATCATCCTGTCCTACGCCTTCCATGGCCTCACCAAGTGTAATCAGCAGTCCCACATTGGGATATTTTTTTACGAATTCAGCAATCGATTTACGAGTATAATCAGCAATGACCGGGACGATATGCCGGTTACGATCCTGTGTCTTCAGGTGATTATGCTCAGCGAAGGGCTTTGATACGATGATATTATAGAAGCCCTGGATGACCCAAATACCACGACGATCCGCTTCACGCGTGAGAAAATCGTACATTTCTTCGTTCTTTTTAAAGGTGGCGTCATCCACCTCGAGGGCGTAGGGATAATCCTTTACTTTGACCAGCGAGGCAAAAGGGTGACCATTCCACAGGTACAGCGAATTCATCCGGTTTTCTGCCAGCGAATCCAGGTAACGGAGCCACAATGCCTTGTCATAAAACCACGGAAAGTTTTCAGGGGTATAGGGATATTCATAAGTGCCCCTGCCTGGAAGAAGCACTGGCTTTTGTAGTCCAACGCATGCACCACGCAATGTCATTTCCGGCTGATCAGTTATGGCGATCTTTTGAGGCAAGGCATGACCAGCCTTTAATTCATCAGCCAATTCCAGGCACCCGTAAAGTGCGCCCGAATTATCTGCACCTGTGATTAAAATATTGTGATTAGTAGTTGAATTGATAGCAAATCCCTCTTTACCTGGTACTTTTGATAACCTGATATGCCACACAGACATAGCCCGACTGATGAGCGGATCCTTTATTAATCCGACAACTATATTATTGCCAGGTTCCTTTATTTTATCCTGCTTTAAGATCCTTATTGTATAGCCATTGGCCTTTAATTGACCGGATAATTTTTGAGCGCCATACTGAACACGAACATTGGCTGAACTTGAAATAATTAGGTTAATATTTTTGCCAGACGCGGCAGTTGCGGCATTACAAACCAAACAAAACAAGGAAAGGGCACAAAACGCAAAGATGAATCTGATTTGCATGCGGTTAACCAGGATAAAAATTTATAAAAGATGTGCTCAATGTATCATCCCTCAACAATCGCCTAATTGGTATTTTACAGCACTTAGGTTCAAAACGATTGTTTGATAATACTTTAGCCAAATCTATTTATAACAGGTTAACCGATCCTGTTCATTTTTTTCCTACTATTATACGATATTATCATTCTCAACTTTGTTACAAAAGCTATGAGTGCATGGGCATCGAGACAAATTTGAGGTTACGGCCATGGTAAATTTGTTTGCCGTCCTGGTAAATAAAGAACCCGCTTCCGCGATGATATTTTGTCCCGGTTTTGTCCCAAATGATGGTGATAGTATGTTCATGATAAATTACTTTATCTAAACAAAACCAGTTCCATTGATTTTCTGGGATAAGCGGGTTAACTTCCAATACATCGTCAGGTCGTGGCTTTAATCCCACCAAATCGTTTATAACCAGATCGCAAAAACCCGAATGATTATAGTACTTGCTCCGTGGGTTATCCTCTTTTAACCATTCGCCGTTCTTTTCGTCCTGGTATTCACCGATATAAGGCACGCCCCGCTTGATATGCGATAGGGCATATTTGTGAAGCTCATCGTAAAAAGCCTTGCTTGACATGCCATCACGGTTTTTATAGTTAGTGAGCAAGTTTGCAAGGCCCTTCAATGTTTGAGTAGTAGCATAAGGCCAAACTGCGCCATCCCACTCACACCCATGCCCTGTTCCATGTGTACGGAAAAGCGGGTTTCGTCTTTCGGCAGTGGTAATGCCCCAGGGCGCGTTAAAACCTTTAGCATCCGTTAACTGCTCCCATTGGGCGGCGTATTCGGCTTTATCATCCGGCAGATTAAAATACCAGGGAATAAACCCAAGTTCTTCGCGCACATCAGCCAGTTTGCCATTTGGCTTCCTAACCTCGAAAAATTTCGCACTGTCATTCCAAAGACTGTCCTGAACAAGCTTCTTCAGCAGTATCGCCTTTTGCTTGTACTTAGTTTCAAGTGTATCATCGTCAAGTGTTGCTGCCATTTTGGCCAGCGCATCAGCGTTACCGTACATATAGCTGTTTATGGTGGGCCGCATATTTTGCACCTTCCTGCCCCCACTGATGGACTCTTCCATGGCATCCCGAACATCATACTGCCAGAACATTTTATTTTTTAACTGCCGCTCATGCTCCCAGTCGCCGTAATCTTTGTCCAATGCCGGCAGGGCATGTTTGATGAACGATTTATCAGGATCAACGAGGTAGAAATTATATACTGCGTTGTCTATCCAACTGCTGAAAGCATGGAAATGCGGCTTGGCTTGTTTCGGGTCGTCGAACAGCCAGAAGTTGATATAATCGCGAACATATTCAGGATTGTGCAACCATCGTCCTTCATAAATTTGATGCCCAACCGCGCTGCTCACTGTATTGTATTTGCCGGCCCATTTTACATTGGTGATAAATTCGGTAAACACATAGCCGTCCGGTGTTTGCACCAAATGTTTACGAAAGGTCCACCAACGGTAATAGTATATCTTTTCAATGGCCGAATCCGGGCATTCAAATAATGGCACATTTGCCGACAGCCAGGTAAAGGCCCTGGCATTCGGCACATAATTCTTAATCGTTTCAGTGTCAAGCGAATTGAAATTATTTACGTAGCTCTTGAGTTTATCTGTAGTAAGAAAAGGCTTTTTTTGTGCGTAACACAAGCTGCTTATTGTTAAAGCGATTATTAAAATTAAAATCTTCCTGCGACCCATCATTATTTATAAAATCATTAATCCACCTCAACCATTGCCTTGATAACGCCATTTGCAGGATCGAGCCATTGGCTAAACTCATCCTTAAGCTGATCGAATCCAGTACGATGCGTGATGTAGTTTTCAGCCTGTACTTTGCCGGTCTTCATGCAATCGATCACAAATTCAAAATCATCACGGGTAGCATTACGGCTGCTCATCAGGGTCGATTCACGTTTGTGGAATTCAGGATGACTAAAACTAAAAGCCTCCTTCTGCAGGCCGATCAGCACATATCGCCCGCCGTGTGCCAGGTAGTTGATGCCGCTATTTATAGCGTTCAAATTACCGGTCGCATCAATTACGACGCTTGCCATATCACCACCTGTGATTGATCTGATTGCTTCAACCGGATTTTCATTAGCCGGATTTACAGTATATGGAATATCCAAAGTCTCCCGGCAAAATTGCAGGCGTGTTTCACTTATATCCAGTGCTATTACTTTACCACCTGCTATTCGTGCAAATTCCATAGTCCCCAGACCAATTGGACCGGCACCCATTATCAAAACATATTCGCCCGGTTTTACTCCTGCCCTGCGAACACCGTGCAAGCCGATAGCTAAGGGCTCGATGAGGGCCAGATCATCATAACTCAATCCTTCCCCATGTACCAATGAATAAGATGGTACACGCAGGTATTCAACCATACCCCCATCAACGTGTACGCCACAAACTTTAATGTTTGCACAACAGTTGGGCTTGCCGCTGCGACAAGCGATGCACTCGCCACAATTAAAATACGGGATAAAAGTTACCCGCTCGCCAACCTCAAACCCAGGAGCATTATCGAATGAAACCAGCTCGCCTGATAATTCATGTCCCAATATGCGGGGATAAGTGAAGTAAGGCTGAGTGCCTTTAAATGCGTGCAAATCCGTTCCGCAAATTCCAATGCGTTTAATTTTAATAATCGCGGTATCTTTTAGCAATTCAGGCTTGTCGCTGAATTGATATTCAAAGCTACCGGGCGTGGTACATACCAGTGTGTTCATGAACAATATTTTTTGATCTGGCGTAAATCAGTTATGGTAAATTTATAGGTAATTATCTTTATATAACAAGCGAATGATCTATATAAGCTAAAATCGTATATCAGGTAGCAAAAATCATATAAAGAACCGTTTTAAGCACAGTGCATATTTGGAAATTGTTAACCTGCTTCTAATGCCAGCAATTTGCCAACGCACATACTGGCTTTTATATAACGCCTTTTATACTAATTTATAAACCTGAAATGAAAAAATATCTAAGCGTTCTCGCTCTCAGTATAGCAATTGCTGCGGGCACATCTGAAACTGCTCATGCGCAATACCCGCGTGTACCTCCGGCCATGCAGGCAAAAACAGATTCGGCGATGGCTGTTGAACAACATCGTTCTGATATGGCCTGGGAAAAAGCACAAATAGCTATAAAGAAAGATGAAAAAAATGGTAAGCCCTATATCCCATGGGCATCCAAACCTTCTGACTTACCACAGGCAAAGATTCCGGCATTTCCGGGTGCTGAAGGCGGAGGCATGTACTCTTTCGGTGGTCGCGGAGGAAGAGTGATCGAGGTAACCAGCCTTGCCGACAGCGGTCCCGGAACATTGCGTGATGCCTGCGAACAAGGCGGCGCGCGTATTGTGGTTTTTAACGTTGCCGGCATCATTCATCTGACAAAGCCTATTGATATCCGGGCACCCTATATTACCATTGAAGGGCAAAGTGCGCCGGGCGACGGTATCTGCGTAGCAGGAGAATCCGTTTGGGTGGATACTCATGACGTTGTGGTAAGATTTATGCGGTTCCGCAGAGGTGCGACTGACGTTACACGGAGAGATGATGCTTTTGGCGGCAATCCGATTGGCAACATCATGATCGATCACGTTTCAGGAAGCTGGGGATTGGATGAAGTGATGTCTATGTACCGCCATGTTTATAACCGTGGTACCAAGCCCGAAAAATTGCCAACTGTAAATATCACCATGCAAAACTGCATGTTTGCGGAGGGCTTGGATACTTACAACCACGCTTTTGGCAGCACCATCGGTGGCTTAAACAGCACCTTTATGCGCAACCTGTGGGCAAATAATATCAGCCGCAATCCTTCGGTAGGTATGTTCGGTGATTTTGGTTTTGCCAATAACGTGGTATTTAACTGGTGGGATCGCAGCGCAGATGGCGGCGACAATAACTCGCTATTCAATTTCATCAATAACTATTTCAAACCGGGGCCGATCACTTCTATTAACAAGCCTGTTGGTCACCGCATATTGAAGCCTGAATCGGGCAGATCACCGGAAAGCAAAGGCCTTTTCGGAAGGGTTTATGCCAATGGCAACATTATGGAAGGCAATGAAGCAGTCACCAAAAACAATTGGGATGGCGGCATCCAGATCGGCGACATGCCTGACGCTGGTAGATATACCGATAGCATACGCTCAGATAAGCCGTTCCCAATGTCACATGTTACTATAATTCCAACCAAAGAGGCCTATGATTATGTTTTGGATAATGTAGGAGCCTTCCTTCCAAAAAGAGATGCTGTGGATACCCGTGTTATTAAAGAAGTGCGCACCGGAGTAATTTCCTATGTAGAGGGTACCGACAACAGCAACGGCAAACAATGGGTTAAACACCGCTTGCCAGATGACTCATACAAAAAAGGAATTATTACTGATGTGGCACAAGTTGGCGGTTACCCTGAATATAAAGGAACACCTTACAAAGATTCAGACCATGACGGTATGCCTGACGAATACGAAACAAAACATGGTTTAAATCCGCATGATGCGTCTGATGCTTCCTTGGCGCCGAAAAATGGTGGCGGATATACCAATATCGAGATTTATCTGAACAGCCTGGTGCCGTTGAAAACTGTTGTCCCTTTGAATTATAAGAATTAACAAAACCCCAAACCCTATCAAATTAAGCCCCGAGGTCATGAAACCCTGGGGCTTTTCAATTAAAACTAAATAAAACTAAAGTATGGAAGATTTTTTATTGTATGCTGACAACGCCTTCAAAAGTTCTTTTCAAAACCTGGGGTGAGAAAGAAGCCATAAACTCTTCGGCCACCCTCACCATATTCTCGGAGCCAATAAAGATGGGCGAACGTTGATGAAGCTCTTTTACGTCCAGCTCCAGTATACGGCTGTATCCGTTTGATGCTAAGCCACCTGCCTGTTCAATAATAAAAGCCATAGGATTGCACTCGTATACCAGGCGTAGCTTGCCTTTTATAGAACTTGCAGTGCACGGATAAATAAATATACCGCCTTTGATCAGGTTGCGGTGCAGATCGGCAACCATCGACCCGGTATAGCGGGATGTATAAGGACGATTGGTACTTTTATCTTCCACCTGGCAATATTTGATGTATTTTTTTACCCCGTCGGGGAAGTGTGTATAATTTCCTTCATTAATAGAATAGATGGTACCGTTCTGCGGAATGGTCAAATCTGGATGAGACAGGCAGAACTCGCCTATCGATGGGTCTAAGGTGAATCCGTTTACCCCTTTGCCCGTAGTGTAAACCAGCATGGTGGACGAGCCATAGATAATATAACCGGCCGCAACCTGTTCTGTTCCTTTTTGCAGGATATCTTCCATAGTTGCTTTGCCATCTTCTGATTTACGGCGGTAAATAGAAAACACCGTACCTACTGCAACATTAACGTCGATATTAGACGATCCATCCAATGGATCAATGGCGACTATGTACTTCGCATCTTTTGAAACTTCGGAATCAATATAAATATACTCGTCATTTTCTTCAGACACCACGATGCAGCATTCGCCACCGTTTTTCAAGGCTGCTATAAATTGTTCGTTGGCATAAATGTCCAGCTTCTTCTGACATTCGCCCTGCACGTTGGTCGAGCCTGCTTCTCCCAGAATGTCGGCTAAGCCAGCTTTATTGATCTCGCGGTTAACAATTTTGGCGGCGATGGCCAGGTCGCGCAGCAACCTTGATAGCTCTCCTTTTGCGTATGGAAAATCACTTTGTCTTTCAATTATAAATTGTCCTAAAGTCTTTACAGCCGACATACATTTGTTCTGTTAATGTAGCTTCTAATCCTTCCATTGGTTAAAATCCTGATCGCTCGCTACGGTTATACTATAATATCTTAACTTGAAACAAAAGTATCGGCAGCTTGCTGTAAGACCAAGCTTTCTGGCTTTAAAATTTACTTAATCGTTGTCGTTAATATTTTGTAAGCCTGTATTATATGCCCAAATAACGCACAGGAATAATCCTTTTAGCATTATTTGAATTTCTATAGTGTCGGGCATACTATTATTCTAAAAATAACATACCATTTAGTATCATTCACCAGCAATGATAACATCCTACAATGACTTGCTTATATCATACAAGATCGATGTCGGAACACCCGATACATTTGTTATCGAAAAAATATCTGAATTTTTTATGTAGGGCCATACCCAAGTAATCCTTTGGGGCCTTAAATACCAATTATATTCAGAATTGTGTTGTACGCCTCAATTGGAATAATTATGACAAATGACTTTTCACGCCCTCTATCCATGCATTTTCCCGGCAAGCTGGTATTTGGCAATGGCTGCCTTGCGGGCTTACCTGAAGAGATTGTTAACACGGGTTGCAAAAAAGCATTTATCATAACTATAGAGCCACTGCTTACCAGTTTGCAAACATTTTTCGGTCAGTTAACCGCTTCCGGTATTGGTTATTCAATAAACACCAGCATTACGCAGGAGCCTTGCTACAACGATCTCGAAAAGCTATTGACAGAAGCGGAGACCGCGGATGCAGATATTATTATAGGCATTGGCGGAGGAAGCGTGCTGGATGTGGCCAAATTGGTCGCTGCACTGGCAGGTAATCGTCAGCCATTGACTTCCATAGTGGGAATTGGTTTGCTCAAAGGCCGGTCGAAAAAGTTGGTTTGCATATCTGCCACATCAGGAACCGGCAGTGAAGTGTCGCCAAACGCGATATTAATTGACAATGAGGATAATCAGAAAAAAGGATTTATCAGTCCTTACCTGGTACCGGATATCGTTTATGTTGATCCGCTGCTCACTATCAGCGTCCCTGCTGCTATTACAGCGGCAACCGGCCTGGATGCCCTGACACATTGCCTGGAGGCCTACACCAATAAATTTGCCCAGCCATTTATCGATATGTATGCTTTTGAGGGTATGCGGCTTATTGCTGACAACCTGGTTGAGGCTGTGCAAAATGGCAATAATGCAGAGGCACGCAGTAAAGTAGCCCTGGGCAGCTTGTTGGGAGGCTTTTGCCTCGGGCCGGTTAATACAGCAGGTGTTCATGCATTATCCTATCCGCTAGGCAGTATGTTCCACCTGGCTCATGGTTTATCAAATGCGTTGTTGCTGCCTTATGTGATGGAATTCAACATGGAAGCAGCACCGGCAAGATACGCCGATGTAGCCGTTGCGCTTGGCTGTAAAAGAGAAAGCAATGATATAGACACCGCAAAAAAAGGCATCGGAAAAATAAAGCAATTGATTGAAGCATGCGGCATACCTGCACGATTAGGCGATCTTTCAATCCCTATTGAAGCTTTGCCCTGGATGGCAAAAGATGCCTTGAAAATTCAACGCCTGCTCAAAAATAATCCAAGAGAAATTAACGAAGAGGACGCGATATACATCTACAACGAAGCATACTAAACCTAATGAACAATAAAAAAAAATATAGCGGCGTCATTGTCCCGGCCGTAACGCCGCTTACCCAAAACCTAAAACTGGACCATAAGGCGCTCGCGAAAATGTTCAACTATTTTCATGAACATCACGCAATGCCATTTATCAATGGTACTACCGGCGAATCGTCTTCTCTTTCATTCGACCTAAAAAAAGAATACCTGGTTGCAGCCGGCAAATTAAAATCACCGGGCGACTTGCTGTATGCAGGTATATCGGATAATTGTTTTGAAGAGTCGGTAACGCTGGCAAAAATAGCATTTGACAATGGTGCCGATGCGGTTGTGGCCATGCTGCCCTCCTACTATATACTTTCTGAAAGTCAGATGTTAAAGTATTTCGAACAGCTTGTCGAAGCAATAACGGGCCCGATGATCATTTACAACATTCCGCTAACCACAAGGATGTCTATTCCGCTTGATATTATAGATAAATTAAGCAGGCACGAAAACATTATTGGCACCAAGGATTCAGAGCGGAGTGATGAAAGGCTAAAAGAATCGCTCAGTTTATGGTCGGCCCGTGAGGACTTTTGTCACTTTTTAGGTTGGGCGCCAAAATCGGCAGAGGCGTTGATCAACGGAAGTGATGGCCTGGTGCCAAGTACGGGCAATTTTTGTCCGGGTATATATAATGAAATGTTTAACGCTGTAAAAGCATCCGACCACGAGCGTGCTCTTAAGCTTCAAAAAACTTCGGACGCATTTGGCGATATTTACCAAAGGGGCAAATCCCTGGGCGAATCGCTTTGGGCCCTTAAAGTGCTCATGAATGATGCTGATCTCTGCGCCGAATATGTAGCTCCGCCATTGTACCCGATGGCCGATGGAGAAAAAGAAAAACTTCTAAAAAATTATCACCATACGCTCGAAAAAAACAACTTACCCATAAATGTCAATACAAATGTCTGATAATCCGGTTATAGGAATTACCATGGGCGACCCCGCAAGCATAGGCCCCGAAATTGCGGTTAAAGCGTTGTTGAACCCCGAAGTTTACGAGGTTTGCAATCCCATACTGGTGGGTGATGCCGGAGTATTTAACGATATCATAAAACGGCTCAAGCTCGATGCGACAGTAAACATTATAAAAACCGTATCTGAAGCAAATTTTGAATTCGGCAAGATTGACGTGCTCGATCTTCGTAATGTAAAGCTGAATAAGCTGGCGTTTGGCCAGATTTCAGCTATGGCCGGCGAAGCATCTTTTGCAGCGGTGAAAAAAGTGATAGACCTGGCGATGACCGGCGAGGTTGATGCCACCGTTACCGGACCAATTAATAAGAAATCGATCAACGAGGCCGGGCATCATTTTGCCGGGCATACCGAAATTTACGCTCATTACACCAACACACCGAAATATGCCATGCTGCTGGTGGAGGACAACCTGAAAGTGATCCACGTTTCTACTCACGTGTCGTTGCGCAAAGCCTGCGACCTGGTGAAAAAAGAACGAATACTGGAAGTGATAGAGCTCTTACATAATGGTCTGAATAGCCTGGGAGAAACGAACCTTAAAATAGGTGTTGCCGGGTTGAATCCTCATGCCGGCGATAGCGGTTTGTTCGGCACTGAGGATGACCAGGAAATATTGCCTGCGGTTGAAGAAGCAAAACGGCTTGGCTATAATGTAGAAGGCCCTGTTCCGCCCGACACCTTATTCGCCAAAGCGGCCACAAGTGCTTACGGTGGCGTTGTGGCCATGTATCACGACCAGGGGCACATTCCTTTCAAGCTTGCGGGTTTTAAATGGGATCCCGAAAAGAAGCAAATGGAAAGTGTTAAAGGCGTGAATATCACCCTCGGTCTGCCTATTATACGTACATCGGTTGATCACGGAACGGCATTCGAAATTGCGGGTAAAGGCATTGCCAGTCCTGACGCTATGCTGCTTGCAATTGAGTCGGCAGTGCAGTTAAGCCGGTACAGGAAACAAATAATTGTGTGATGATAGCGGTAATAGCTGACGATCTGACTGGCGCTGCCGAAATTGGCGGACTTGGATTGCGCTATGACCTGAATATTGAGATCATTTGCGATAATGACCTTAAATCTGACGCCGATTTATTGATCATATCCACTGATACGCGTTCCATGCCTGAGAAAGAGGCCCTCGTGGCAACGCAACTATTAACGGCAAAACTTGCTGAAATTAAGCCGGGCCTGGTGTTCAAAAAAGTTGATTCGGTGCTTCGCGGCCATGTGCTAGGGGAACTGGCTATTCACCTGAAACAGCTACACCTTAAAAAAGCCTTGCTTATACCGGCCAATCCGGCTTTGGGGCGGATCATAAAAAATGGCCGGTATTTTATTAACGAACAACCGATCCATCTGACCAGCTTCGCCTGCGATCCCGAATTTTCTATTACCAGTCCGGACATACATGACATGCTGAAGGCTGATCAAGACGTTGTTCACATCCAAAAAAATGATGACGAATTACCGGAAAGTGGAATTGTTGTGGGCGAATGCGAAACAGAAGAAGAAATAACCAAATGGATAAAACGAGCCGATAGCGAAACGCTTCTTGCAGGCGGTGCCAGTCTTTTTAAATCATTACTTGAATCATTTAATTTACGCCGACAATCAGCACAAATTAGCGGGCCCGAATTAACATACCCGGCATTATTTGTTTGCGGAAGCACGTTCAGCAAAAGCCAGGCAGCTATCGCCAAAATAAAAGACGACGGCGGACCGGTAAGCTATATGTCTTCTGAAATTCTAACTTCACTGCAACCATCGGAAAAAGCTTTTGACTCCTGGGCGAACGAAATCGTAACTTTATTGAATGAAAACGGGAAGGCGGTCATCGCTATTCATCATTCTATTTCGGCAAATGATACAATAACTGCTACAAGCCTTCGTAATAAAAAAGCGATGGTTGTAAAAAAAGTACTCGAGAAGATTGCGGTTAAAGAATTACTGATAGAAGGCGGTTCCACGGCCGCGGCTATTATAAGACGTTTGAATCTGGGCCGGCTCGTTCCCCTAAATCAGCTTGCCCCGGGCGTGATAAAATTAAAGGCGAATGGCAAGGAAAATTTATTTTTGACCCTTAAACCGGGTAGCTATGATTGGCCGACCGGTACCTGGAATTTCTGAACCGGAAAAATAATTTTGATAACATGAGCAATCACCTGCAGGTTCTGGACTATATTATTATTGCGATCTTTTTATTCTTTTCAATCTATTTCGGTTTTAGGTACTCCAAAAAGCAAAATTCGACCCAAAGCTATTTCGCAGCCAACGGCAGAATACCTTCCTGGGCAATTGGTTTTTCTATACTTTCTACGCTCATCAGCAGCATTACTTTTTTGGCTTATCCGGGCGAGGGCTATTCATCCAACTGGATACTGCTGGTGCAGGGCCTCATGGTCCCTATCGTTCTGCTGGCAATGATATGGTTTATCGTTCCGCTGTATCGCAAAGTAATAGGATTAAGCACCTATGAATATTTCGAAAAGCGGTTCGGCTCATTTGTGCGGTACTATAGTTCTTTGGGGTTTGTTTTTGCCCATTTTTCAAAAATGGGAACTGTATTTTTCCTGTTAGCACTGGCCTTATCGAACATGACCGGTGTGAATACTATAGCTATTATTTCAGTCATCGGCGTAGTGATCATTATCCTGGCATTGTTCGGTGGTATTGAGGCGGTAATCTGGTTGGATGTAATACAGGGTTTTATGCTGTTTGCCTGTGGTATAGCTTGTTTGGCTATCATTCTTTACTCGGTGCATGGCGGCCCGGCAACCGTGTGGAACGTAGCCCGCAGTACGGGGCATACAGGTTTCGGACCGTATGATATTAACTTCAAAAAGCTCACCTTCATCGTAATGGCCATCAACGGGATATTTTATGGTATACAGAAATATGGTACAGATCAAACCATCGTGCAGCGATACCTTACGGCCAAATCTGATAAATCGGCTATCAAGGCTTCCCTTATGGGCGTATTTTTGCTTGTACCTGTGTGGGCGCTCTTTATGTTCATCGGCACAGCGCTTTTTGTATATCACACGCAGAACCCTTTGCCTGCAGGCATAAAGCCTGATGCTGTGTTCCCGCATTTTATTATAAACAACATTCCTACCGGCGTTGTGGGGTTGATCATCGCTTCGCTTATTTCAGCAGCGGTATGTAGTCTTGGTGCTGACCTGAACTGCCTGGCCGCTGTGGGTGTGGAGGACTATTATAAACGAATATTCCCCAATCGATCTGACAAACAATACCTGAAAGCAGGAAAATGGATCGTTGTTTTGGCCGGAATAGCGTCCTTACTCATCGCGGGCCTATACCTGAAAGCTGGTGATGAAGGTGTACTGGGTATCGTATTTACCCTCTACGCTATATTCTCAGGTGGTATCGCAGGTATATTTTTGCTTGGTCTTTTCAGCGAAAGAGCCAACAAGCAGGGCGTCACGATTGGCATCATCGCCTGTGTATTATTCACTGCTTATGCTGTTCTTACTTCGACAAAAATGGGCAGTGGCAAAGAGAAGTTTATTTTATTAGACCTTGGCGAATACAACTTCAGTCACAACAAACTGATGCTGGGTGTCTACAGCCATTTTATAGTGATTGGCATGGGATACGTGGCCAGTTTATTTTTCCCGAAACCTGTACTTGATCAGAAGTTATTATTTAAAGGATGGCTTAAAGTAAAGCGTGAAGAGAATGTAGCCAGTGCCGCATAGCACCGGCTATTGGTCTCATTAGTTCTCTTTCTTATTGGCTGCTTTCTGCGCCAGCACCTTATCCACGTAACTTTTATATAGCTGTTTCCAGTTGCGGCCGTGAGTGTTCAGATAATCCTCGTTCTTTGTTTTATATATCTTAAAAATGATCGACATTTCCTTCACATCCTTATAATCAACGGCTTGCTCGCGTGCCAATTTAAGGTTAGTTAAAATCTCAGCCTCCTCTGCCGAAGTCAGGTCAGGTATGATCGATTTATAGCCGTTCATGGTAAAGGCTACTTTTCCAATAGTGTATTTATCCAATATTTCTGCAACCTGGTCTTCTGTCAGATCCTTGCGGAGACCTTTCATCAGATCATCATGTACCGTTTGAGGTATGGTTGAGTCGACGATCAATTGTCTTTCCAGCTTGCTGAAAGCCTTCCCTGTTATCGGGTTTATTCCCCCGGGTGTTAATGTGTAGGCATGGCTATTGTGCCAATCGTGCACTGCGTTCATATGGGTTTCTATTACTGAAGTTACGCGCGCTGCTTTTGCTGTATCGGTAAGACTGAGCGACGCTACAAACTGAGCAGCCTTTTCATGGGTGTCGGAATTTGTCGCCTTCTCAGCTTTTGCTTCAGGTTTAACCTTCCCGGCTTTTTGGGCATATGAATTGAGTGAAAGCGACATCAACAGAATGCCGGGGAGAGCGATATAGGATTTTTTCATTTTATTTTAAGCTAATTGGTTTTTCGCTTGTCGCAGTTTGCAACATTCTGAGAAGTAAAGTTACCGGCTATTACCACACCCCATTTTAATAGTTTATCCAATGATTATATGATGTTATCCAATTGGGCCGACTCCTGCCATCATTCAATAAAAGATGCTATACATTTGAAATTGACATGAAATTACAGCATAGCTTTCTATCATTTTCCATAGTAATATTAAGTATCATTCTTTGTCCATTTTATGCAGATGCACAAGTAAAACTTGCTGGTCTGTTTACCGATGGCATGGTATTGCAGCAAAAGACAACGGTACCAATATGGGGCTGGGATAAGCCGGGAACAAAAATCAGGCTGACGACGTCCTGGAGTAAAAAAATATATGAAGGCGTATGTGACCCGACTGGTAAATTTGTGCTAAAAATAGCTACGCCTGTAGCTGGCGGGCCCTACAATTTAACCATTACTGATGGCAAACCATTAATGCTCCATAACGTATTGATGGGCGAAGTATGGATGTGCATGGGGCAGTCTAATATGGAGATCCCGATGAAAGGGTTCAAGAGCCAGCCTGTAATCGGATCTAACGAAGCTATAGTCGACTCAAAAAATGATCAGATAAGATTATTTACTGTTCCTCACGGTTCTACTACCACAATGCAGCGTGATATTAAGTCAAGCCAATGGCAGGAGGCATCGCCGGAATCAGTATCGAAGTTTAGCGCAGTAGGCTATTTTTATGGTCGAGAGCTTTATAAGATGCTGCATGTACCGATTGGACTCATCAATTGCAGTTACAGCGGATCATCCGTACAGGCATGGATGGACACAGCTACCTTAAAGGCGTTTCCTGAAATAAAGATCCCGGCAGCTACCGATTCCATTAAAGAGGTTAGCCGCACTCCTACTACGCTATATAAGGCCATGCTGCACGGCGTCATCGGCTATGGCATCAAAGGTGCGATATGGTACCAGGGCGAATCGAACTATTCGGAGCCTGTGCAGTACGACTCTTTGTTTGTGACTTTTGTAAAAGTATTACGATCGAAATGGAACATCGGCGACTTTCCATTCTACTACGCTCAAATTACTCCTTACGACTATGCTCAGTTGCCTCCCTATCACCATGGCGGGAAATATAATTCCGCATTTTTAAGAGACGTGCAGCGCCTGGACGAAGCTAAAATACCGAACAGCGGGATGGCGGTAACAATGGACATCGGCGAACAATCAACTATCCACCCGCCACGCAAAGAACCCGTGGGGTTAAGGCTTGCTTATCTTTCATTGGCCAAGACCTATGGCATGCAGGGATTCGGATACCAGAGCCCTGAATATGATTCTATGAAGATCAATAACGGCGAGGCAATAATAAAATTCAAGAACGCTTATAACGGACTAACTTCATTCCTAAAAGAGATGACCACCTTTGAAATTGCCGGGGCCGATAAGCATTTTTATCCTGCAAAGGCAACAATCAAAGGAAGTACAGTTGTTGTAAGCAGTCCTGTGGTAAAGGATCCGGTCGCCGTACGATATGCTTTTAAAGATTTTGTGGTTGGTGATCTTTATGGCACTGACGGCTTACCGGTTTCATCATTCAGGACGGATGATTGGGATTATGGGGTACAGTAAGGTAACGTCGCTTAAACATTTGATAAATTGAGTAGCTTTTTCATGTCCAATTGAACCCAACCTGTTTTTAAAAAAATCCCCTGATAACATAAAAAGCCCATTTACAAATGTAAATGGGCTTTTGTCTACCGGGTAAGCAATGGGGCTCGAACCCACGACCCCCAGAACCACAATCTGGTGCTCTAACCAACTGAGCTATGCCTACCGTTTTGGGGAGTGCAAATGTAAAAAATTACTCTCTAAAGTCAAGGAATTTTTTAATATTACAATCACTTTACCGTTTTTAACATATCTGGTGCCGACTTTTGTTTTATGGCAGAGCAGTTAGTTGAGTTGAATGTTACAGGGATGCATTGCAATAATTGTGCAATGTCTGTCCATAAATTGTTAGAGAAAAAAGGCTTTCATAATATATTGGTTGACTTTGCATCCGAAGAAGTAAAATTCTCTGTAGATGGTGAAGAAAAGATCAAAGATGCTATCAAAAGCATCGAGGGACTTGGTTACAAAGTTGTGGAAGATGCCAACCAGCGTCAGGAAAAGTTCTATGAAAAGGTCGAGAACAAACTTATCTTCTGTACGATTTTCACAATACCCCTCCTTTCAGCGATGATCATTCCCTGGCATTTTTTACATATGCCAGTTGTGCAATTAATCTTATGTCTGCCTGTATTTATTATCGGCTGCCTGCATTTTGGCAGAAGTGCCTGGAGTTCGGTTAAAGGAGGTGTGCCTAATATGGATGTTCTGATATTTATAGGATCGACATCCGCATTTATTTACAGTCTCATTGGCACGATACAAAACCTGGGAATGCGCTACCAATTTTATGAAACCTGCGCTACCATTATCACCCTTGTTCTGCTTGGCAATCTTTTTGAAAAACGATCAGTTACCCAAACCACTTCGGCTGTAAAGGACCTTGTTAAAATTCAGCAGGTGAATGCCAATCGCATGGTGAATGGCGAAATTGAAGTGATCAATGCACGTGAAGTGCGTCCGGGAGATACGTTGATCGTTAATACAGGTGATAAAATTCCTGTTGATGGCGAAGTATTATCCGGAAATGCCTCGGTAAATGAATCTATGCTTACAGGCGAGAGCATTCCTATTGAGAAAGTCAAATATGATACTTTAATAGGCGGTACCATTGTTGAGCACGGCAATGTAACCATGATCGCCACAAAAGTTGGCAGCAATACCGTTCTTTCACAGATCATCGAACTGATGAAGAAAGCTCAGGCTGCCAAACCTCCTGTACAAAAGCTGGGTGACCAGGTCGCCGCTATATTCGTTCCGGCTGTGGTGCTGATCGCATTGATCACCTTTACGCTTACCTATTATGTTGGTCACGCAGGTATGCAGCATGCCATTATGAATGCTATAGCTGTGCTGGTGATCTCGTGCCCCTGCGCTATGGGGTTAGCCACTCCTACTGCTGTAATGGTAGGACTAGGCCGTGCAGCAAAGAATGGTATCCTGATTAAAGGCGGTGATACAGTTGAAGCTGTAACCAAAACCAAATATATTGTATTTGATAAAACAGGTACACTTACCACCGGTCAATTCCATATCAATAATATAAAGGCTGAAAAAAGTGCAGATATAGAAGCTATTCGCGGTATCATCACTGCTATCGAAGAGCGCTCTAACCACCCCATTGCGCGTTCATTGGTTCATGAATTAAAAACTCTGTCTCAAAAGAAAGTAATCCTGAAATCTGTCAGCGAGGAAAAAGGGTTAGGGATGCGTGCTGAAGATGTGGCAGGCAATCATTACTTCCTTGGTCTGGGTAAAAATAGTACGGATGACGATTTTAATGTCTCCCTTTATAAAAATCAGGCTTTATTGGCGCAGATCGAAATTGACGATGACATTAAACCCGAAGCTGCAGGGCTCATCAGCGATCTTCGGAAGATGGGCATTACTCCAGTTTTGTTGAGCGGCGATAAGAAAAACCGTTGCATCAAGGTAGCCAAGTCCATCGGTATTAATGAAGTTCATTCTGAAAAACTTCCTGCCGAAAAGCTAACAGTGATCGACATTTATAAAAAGAAGGGTGAAACGATTATGGTTGGCGATGGCATTAATGATGCCCCTGCCCTCACCAAGGCTGATGTAGGCGTATCGATGAATGATTCAAGCCATATAGCTATACAATCTGCAAAAGTGATCCTATTAAACACAGACCTATATTCCCTGGTAAAGTTTCTGCAGATCAGCAGGCACACCTTGATTACCATCAAACAAAACTTGTTTTGGGCATTTGCTTACAACATTGTCGCTATTCCTGTTGCCGCATTGGGTTTTTTAAATCCGATGATTGGCGCATTTACTATGGCTTTCTCGGATGTGGTAGTAATCGGCAATTCGATGAGATTAAAGGTGAAGAAGATTTCTTAGTTCATGGTTAATGGCTCATAGTTCATAGGCCTGAATAATTTCATACTTTTGAACCATTGGGCGGTTAATTACTATGATCTATTAACCATGATCCATGAACTAGAATCATGATCGAAATTTTTACCGATGGTGCATCAAGCGGAAATCCCGGTCCGGGCGGCTACGGGGTTATTCTACGCTCCGGCAATCATTATAAAGAACTTTCAGCTGGATACCGCAAAACGACCAACAACCGGATGGAATTGCTGGCAGTTATCCGGGGCCTTGAAGCACTGAAGAATCTGAACCAAACCATCACCATCTATTCCGACTCCAAATATGTGATCGATTCTATTGAAAAAAAATGGGTACATGGTTGGGTAAAAAAAGGATTTGCGGGAAAGAAGAATAAAGATCTATGGCTGCGTTACCTCGAATTAAGCAAACTGCACCTCATCAAATTCATTTGGGTACGCGGTCATGCCGGTCACCCAGAAAATGAACGCTGCGACCAACTGGCCGTAGCAGCAAGCAAACAAAAAGATTTGCTAATAGACACCGTTTTTGAAGCGGAAACAGGGAAGGTGGATTTGTTATAAGGTTGTAAAGTTGAAATGTTAGTATTGTGTTTACATAACTTTTCAACCTTCCAACTTTACAACTTTTCAACTACTGAATCGACACCACACCTTCAAACGTTTTCTTTGTCCCCTGCGGCGAAAAGAAAGACATTAGCTCCTCTGCCTTGTGCACCATATTTTCTGAGCCGATAAAGATTGCCGAGCGTTGGTGCAATTCAGTTACCTCAAGCTCTAGAATACGCTGGTATCCGTTGCTTGCTTTGCCGCCTGCCTGCTCAATAAGAAATGACATCGGATTGCATTCGTAAACCAATCTTAACTTACCCTTAGGTGCATGAGCTGTTACAGGATAGATAAAGATGCCGCCTTTGATCAGGTTACGATGAATATCAGCCACCATGGAGCCGATATAACGCGAAGTATATGGACGCCTTGTCTTTTCATCCTCTACCTGGCAATACTTGATGTATTTTTTAACTCCATCAGGGAAATGAGCATAATACCCTTCGTTTATCGAATAAATGACACCATCCTTTGGTATTTTCATGTCCGGGTGCGAAAGACAAAACTCACCTATTGACGGATCAAGTGTAAAACCATTCACACCTTTACCTGTGGTGTACACCAGCATGGTAGATGAGCCATAAATTACATAACCCGCAGCTACCTGCTCAGTGCCTTTTTGTAAAACATCCTCCATCGTTGCTTTGCCTGATGTCGACTTACGGCGATAAATGGAGAAAATTGTACCAATTCCTACGTTGACATCTATATTGGATGAACCATCCAGCGGATCAATAGCGACGATATACTTGGCATCTCTTGAAACCGGCGAGTCAAGATAAATAATATCATCATTTTCTTCCGACGCTACTATACAACATTCGCCGCCATGCTTTAACGCAGAAATGAATTGCTCATTGGCATATACATCCAATTTCTTCTGCCCTTCTCCCTGGATGTTGGTTGTACCATTCTCACCAAGTATATCAGCCAGGCCAGCTTTATTTACCTCCCGGTTTACAATTTTAGCCGCTATTCCGATATCTCTTAACAGCCTTGACAATTCACCCTTAGCGTACGGAAAGTCGGCCTGCTTCTCAATAATAAACTGGCCCAGCGTTTTGGTTATTTTCATATACTTAGTGTATTTAATACATATTATTTTTGCAATTCTATGGCTTCTAAGGTATGAATTTTTTCCTCAGAAATGCAAAATCTAAGCATTGTACGTACTTTATGCCAACCTTGTTTCCCTGCAGCCCCTGGGTTTAAGTGTAAACAGTTGATTTTTTTATCGTAAATAACCTTGAGTATATGAGAGTGCCCGCAGATAAATAACCGAGGGGGCTTAGTGTAAATTTCCTGTCGTATTGACGGGTTATATTTTCCGGGGTAGCCACCGATGTGGGTCATCCATACATCCACGTTTTCACACTTGAAACGAAGATGCTCAGGATAGGTCAAACGGACATCTTTTCCGTCAATATTTCCATAAACACCACGTAAGGGTTTAAAGGCCGCCAACTTATCGGCCAGCTCTATTGTACCAAAATCGCCGGCATGCCATATCTCGTCACAATTCTCAAAATGTTTAAAAACAGCGTCGTCAAGATAGCCGTGGGTGTCGGAAAGGAGGCCTATTCTGGTCATCTAGAAATTATAGTAAGTTATCACAAAACCATATGCAATAATCGCTAAACAAGAAACAATAACATTTGCGATATATCTACTTTTAACATTGAAAAAAGCGAAAGGGCAACAATAGCAAGATATATAATGGATAAAATGATATACGGTTTTTCCCAGCCATTGACTCTTTCTATAGAGACGCCAAATACCTTCAAAGAAGCGTAGCCTCTATAGAGAGTTGTTGCCTCATTCAACAACCTGACGAGTATAAAAAACAGGATTGTTGTTAAAATAATCGATACAATTTTCATATCAGAATGCGATAAAATAAGGTTTCAGCAAGTTAATATATTCTTCAGAATAATTACCGACTGACTTATAGATCACAAATTGATCTTCCTTAACAATGCTCTGGTCAAATCCAAAGTACATTATCAGACGGTGAGGCTCCGAATTTTCGAAAGAGCTTATTTTGATAGCCCGTTGAAGATGTAAGGTGGTTTTAGCAGTCAACTGTTTTATCAGCACCGCTGTGTCAATTGGCGATATCAAACAAAGTGAGCCTTTGTTATTAATGTGGCTTGAGGCCGCGCTAACCAAACTCTCAAAAAAGCTCTTATCAGCATGCTTGGCCAATTGCTTATTTTCTTGCGGCGATTTTAATGAATTGATATAAAATGGCGGATTAGAAACTATCAGATCATATTTCTTATCACGATACTGCTCAAAAAATTCTGCAAAACCTAAGGGGTATAAACTCAAGCGGTCCGCAAATAAAGAAATTTGAAAATTCTGTCCTGCAGTCTCAGCAGCTGATTGATCGATCTCCACTGCATCGATCTTCGCTGTCATAAACCGTTGAGCCAGCATTAAAGCAATAACACCAGTACCTGTACCAACGTCGAGTATAGTCTGAGGATAATCTGCTTCAGCCAAAGCCCCCAACAAAACGCCATCTGTATTGATCTTCATAGCACAACCACTTTGATCAACATTAAACTGCTTAAACTGAAATACTTTAGATTGCCGCATTATCTCTCCACCTACCCCCAATAACTAATAACTAATGAACAAACGTAACTGCGTAACTAACCGCATACTCAGAAGGATAATTTTTTGACGGCTCTATGGTCAATTCGCTATCATTCTGCTTCCAAAACACCTTTTGGTCACTTCCCAGCATTTTTATATTGGCTATTTTACCGTTTCCTGATTTTAGTGATAAAGATTTAATATCCAAACCACCATTAGGCAACCCCAAAGCAGTTACATATAAAACGTCACCTTTAGTTGTAAACCTGACATCCCTCCAGGTAAACGGCACTTTTTGATCTGCAAATGAGCCGCTTGCTGATTTGGTTGGACCTTCTCCGTATATCTTCCATGGCCGTGTAGCATATATTGCTTCACCATTTACATCCAGCCATTTGCCGGTGCCCAGTAAAACCTGTGTTTCCTGATCGGTGATGGTACCGTCAGATTTTGGACCGATATTTAATAATAAGTTCCCATTTTTGCTGACAATATCGATTAAATTGGTTACTACATATCTTGCATCTTTAAAAGTATTAGTCGTAGTATATCCCCACGATTGGTTACCTATAGCATCATCCGTTTGCCATGCCTGCGGCCTTATTTCGCCTAGTTTCCCACGTTCCAAATCAAGTACAGCAACACCATCCGGATATGAGCTGTTTTTATAGTTGATTACCACTTCTTTGTTCCAATCCTGGGCTTTATTATAATAAAATGCAGCGAATGATTTGCGGTAAGGCGCCAGCGCAGGTTGCTCAATCCACCAATCGAACCAAACCAATTGCGGCTGATAATTATTAACCAGTTCCATATCACGCATCAGCCAGTCGTTCATATATTCAGGCGACATGGTTTCATCCTCAGCATGCGCCGGACCATAATATGCATCATATTTGGGATCAAGCACATCTGAGTCGAACTTCTTTCCGCCATTAAAAAACCACCAATGTTCAATACGGTGTGACGATAAGCCGAATATCAATCCTTGTTTCTTTACTTCAGCAGCCAGCTCTCCAACAACATCACGATGTGGGCCCATATCAAAAGCGTTCCATTTAGAGAGCGAGGTCTTGTACATCGCAAAGCCATCATGATGCTCAGCAACAGGTACCACGTATTTGGCGCCTGCTTTTTTAAACAACTCTACCCATGCCTTTGGATCAAACTTTTCGGCCTTAAACATTGGGATAAAATCCTTGTACCCGAACTTACTTTGCGGGCCATAAGTGGCTATATGATGTTTATACTCATTTGTACCAGCCAAATACATCTGTCGTGGATACCATTCCGACCCGAAAGCCGGAACAGAATAAACTCCCCAGTGTATAAATATGCCAAATTTAGCATCACGAAACCACTCAGCAGTTTTGTATTTAGAAAGGGATTCCCATGTAGCCTGGTATCCGTCTTGTGCATGAACATGCGATACTATTAAAAAAGCAAAAATTAACAGGGCAGCATTTATTCTTCTCATAGTGGCGGGTTTAAGATTCAGCTATGAAGATAATGAAATTCAGGATATTTCAGAGACAGGCTTACTTCTCGTAAAACTCAATAGGCAATCCATCCGGATCGGCAAAAAAGGTAAAACGTTTGCCGGTAAATTCATCCACCCGGATAGGCTCTATAGCGATGCCATGTGATTTGATATGCGAAGCGGCTTCTTCCACATTATCCACCTCAAATGCAAGATGACGCAACCCAGCAGCTTCTGGCCGGGATGGCCTTAGCGGTGGATCGGGAAATGAGAAAAGCTCGATCTGGTATTGTCCTGCAATTTCCAGATCAAGTTTATATGAATTTCTTGCTTCGCGAAAAACTTCCTGTTTGATCGTTAATCCAAGTACCTCAGTATAAAATCGCTTCGACCTCTGATAGTCGGAACAAATAATGGCGATATGGTGTACCCGGTTAAGTTTCAGCATTTATTCGCCCAGGATGCTATGCAATACGTTGTCGTAAACCAGTTTGGTATCGGTAACATGGCCAAATGATTCTTCATCAACCGTCATGTATCCATTAGTTACGGTACCCAGCAGACTAAAATCAACTTCACTTGTTGCCATCAACTCAATAAAACGTTCCTGATCTTCAGGAGAAACGCTTACCACTATCCTACCCTGAGCCTCGCCAAATAGGAAGGCATCCTTACGGATATCACTGTCAGACGCAATTTCAAAACCTAAACCATTTGGCATAGCCGACTCGGTCAGGGCAATAAATAAACCGCCATCAGATACGTCGTGAACCGATTGAACCACCTCATGTTTGATCAGTTGCTTGATCACCTGGTGCGTTGCATATTCTTTTTCCAGGTCGAAATACGGAGCCGGAGACTTTGATATCTTATGATAAGATGCTAAATATTGTGATGATGCAATATCATTAACCGATTCACCGATCAAATAGATCAGGTCGTCCGGTTGTTTGAAGTCAGCAGTCATTATTGTGTTGATGTCATCCAACACACCCAACATACCGATAGTCGGTGTTGGGAATACCGGACCTTCATCTGAAGACTGGTTGTAGAAGCTTACGTTGCCACCGGTAACCGGGGTTTCAAATTTCGTACAAGCTTCACCCATGCCTTTGATTGCACCAACAAACTGCCAGTACACTTCAGGATTGTATGGGTTACCAAAGTTCAAACAATTGGTGATCGCCACCGGCTCACCACCAGCACAGGTAATATTGCGCGCAGCTTCTGCAACGGCAATAGCACAACCTTTTTGAGGATCAGCATATACATAGCGTGAGTTACAATCTACAGTTAAAGCAATCGCTTTATTTGTACCACGCACGCTTACCACAGCAGCATCGCATGGTCGATTAGTAGTCATGGTTGATGCGCCTACCATTGAATCGTATTGCTTGGTTACCCAACGTTTTGATGCGATATTCGGATGAGCGATCAGATGCTCGGCAACCTCTACAAGGTCGACAGGCTCCTTCACGTTCTCTATTTTAAATTTCTGATTTTCCTGATAATAAGCAGGCTCGCGGTAGTCGCGTTTGTAAACTGGTGCGCCTCCCCCTAAAACTAAGTCTTCAGCAGGCACATCGGCAACCAATTCGCCGTGCATATAATACAGCAGGCGTTTCGTATCGGTCACCTCGCCTATGATGGCGCAATTCAAATCCCACTTATCAAAAATCGCTTCTACTTCTTTTTCTCTTCCCTTATGAACGACGATCAGCATACGTTCCTGTGATTCGGAAAGCAGGATTTCCCAGGACTTCATATTTTCCTGTCGTGTAGGTACTTTATCCAGGTCGATGCGCATGCCATGCTCGCCTTTTGCCGACATTTCAGAGTTAGAGCAGATGATACCTGCCGCACCCATGTCCTGCATACCCACAACCGCACCAGTTTTGATCACTTCAAGTGTAGCTTCCAGTAACAGTTTTTCCTGGAAAGGATCACCAACCTGTACTGCTGGTAAGTCATTTACCGAATCCTCAGTAATATCTTTTGATGCGAACGCAGCACCGTGAATACCATCTTTACCGGTAGCCGAACCCACAATATAAACCGGGTTACCTACACCATAAGAAGTCGCAGAAACCGTTTCGCCAGCTTTAACAATACCAGCCGACATGGCATTAACCAATGGGTTTACGTTATAGCAATCGTCAAAAAACAATTCGCCGCCTACAGTTGGGATACCGAAAGCATTACCATAATCACCAATACCTTTTACAACACCCTTGATCAGCCATTTGGTACGATCCTGGTTCAGGTCGCCAAAGCGCAGTGAGTTAAGTTGTGCTATCGGTCTTGCACCCATAGTAAATATATCGCGGTTAATACCGCCAACACCTGTAGCCGCTCCCTGGTAAGGCTCTAAGGCAGATGGGTGATTATGTGATTCAATTTTGAATGCGCAGCCTATGCCATCACCCAGGTCTACCAATCCCGCATTTTCTTCGCCGGCCTTCGCCAGCATACGCGGACCATCTTTCGGCAGGGTTTTTAACCAGGTGATTGAGTTTTTATAAGAGCAGTGCTCGCTCCACATTACCGAGAAAATAGAGAGCTCGGTAAAGTTTGGCACACGGCCCAATATTTCTTGTATTCGTTCAAATTCTTCGGGTAGTAAACCTAAATCTTTGGCTGTTTCGACGGTGGTTAATTCCAGGTGCTCCAAGGTAATTTCGTTTTTTTGAAAAGATGCGCAAAAGTACGAAAAAGAAGCTTAAAGGTGAAAGCTTAAAGCAGAAAGGTAAGAGGAAAATGCACATAAAAACCTTTCGCCTTTTACCTTTCAGCTTTCACCTCTATCCTATTCCTGGTCAGGCAGTACGAAATTGATAGGAATATTATACATAACCCGAACTTTATGCCCGTTTTGAATACCGGGTTTCCATGCTGGTGCAATCCTGAGTACCCGTAGAGCCTCTTCATCCAGTCCCGAGCCTACACCGCGTTCTACCTTAATGTTTGATAAATGGCCATCGGTCTCAACAATAAAGCTTAAAAACACTTTACCTTGAACATTATTTTCAGCTGCCTGTGGCGGATAGTGCATATTTTTTTGCAGGAATTTTGCCCAGGCTTCTGCTCCACCGTAAGGTTCAGGCTCGACCTCTACTGTCTTATACACCTCCTCCTTATTATGTTCGGTTATCGCACTCATATCAGGCCCTGTGCCTTGCTCTGGAATATCAATATTTACACCTTCATCATTGCCGCTCTTCGTTGAAGGACCTATTGCCTTACCATTAAGCTCGACTAATGTTGGTGGATTCGTAGCTGCCTCATCAACCTCAGGTCTCATTGTGACATATTGTATTGTCGCTTGATGTGATGGCGGCCTTGTTGTCGCTGGCCTGGGAGGTATAACTGTTTTAGGAGGGTCAGTTCTAACAGGTGGAATGACAAAGATATCCCGTATTTCATGTGCAACTGGCTGTGGTTTAGGTTTTAATATTATGTAACTGGTGCACAAAACAGCCACACTAAAAAAGGCGATCAACATAGACTTTACTAAGTTATTAGCATAATGCTTACGTAGATCATAAGCGCCATAATCCTTGTTTTTGTCGTCGAATACAAGCTCGAGCCACTCGGGATTGTACAAATCTAATTTTGCGATATTCATGTTTTAGGAATTTAATTTTACTTTATAACGTTTAAAACAAATAAAATATTGTATAAATAAGATTTTATTTTGTTTTAATTGGCAAAAACATTTTCAACAAAATATAATTTCATAAAAAAGAAAACCCGGCTATAGGCCGGGTCATTGTTTAGATTGACAATACCATTTAGCTATTACCACTTATCCGTCACCACCTTTTTTACTGGCTTATTTACTTTAGGCTGAGGCTTCCCTTCCGCCATATATTTTTTCAATTTATCGCCCAACTGTTTGCAAAAACCACCAGTCTGCTCAAAATAGCCCTCCACATCCTTTTTCTGTAGTTTATCCGAAGCTTTTTCAAGAGGAATAGCAACACCGTTTACAGGTGTAAACATTCCATACCGATTCTTTTCATACGGAGTAAATACAAAATCTGTTACCCAATATCGATACTTGCCATCTTTACATTCAACATTTAAGGCATAAGCCATTTCGCCATTTTCATGCTTGACAAGTGATGTATAAGTGAGAAATTTATCTTTTACCGAAGCACCTGCATTAGTTATTTGCAAGGATTTCTCTTTCGGATAAAATTCCTTCATAAACAAAACCATATTCTTCTGCAGGCTGTCCGCTTTGATGTTTGGCATATCAATCACCTGGTAATAGATGTATTTATTGTTCTCATCCATCGACAATAAACTTTTCTGAGCGTTTGCCACACATGACAGCAACAAAGCTGCAATTAACACGAGTGTTCTTTTCATAACATAAAGATAAAGCCGCTCCTATTAAGGTAAGCGGCTTTAATGAAATTTAATATAGATCAGTTAATTAGAAAGCATACACCGCGGCAATCAGGAACTGACTGGCTGACTTGGTCGGAGCACCGTTACCATCTGTAAACACCTGGTTTTTAGCATTATCGAACCTTACTTCAGGAATCAAAGTTATTGCACCGGCTTTAATATTAGCCGTTGCTGTAATTGCAGTAACATTGGCGCTTGGAGTGGTACTTGTTGATTTATTTTCAAAATACTCACCTCTTAAGCCCAAAGTAACTATTTTAGATACTGCCACCTGTGGATACAGTGCAACACCATCATAACCACCGCCTCCATGAGCAGGAGTAAACGTTGCACCATTCAAGCCTAATTTAAATGCATCAGTAATCTGGTATGCAGTGGTTAAATCGAAAATAGTACCAGAAGTTGGGCCCGAAGCTACGTTCAGGTAAGCAGTCCAGCCTTTTACCGGGGCCACAAACAATTGAGCGCCGAAGGTTGATACATCATGCTGAGAGGTGTAAACGTTCCAGTTATCATTGAAGATACCGGCCATCAGGCTCACTTTATCAGAGAAAGCATAAGTGGCTTTAAAACCTGCATTCTGGAAAGGACCGTTGGTGAACAGGTAAGAGGTCGAATAGTTGAAGTTTCCTGTTGGAGATATTACTTCATAACCAATAAAGGTTGCCATATAACCGGCAGTGAAATTCAATTTGTCAGTTACATCGTAAGACACATACAGGTTTTGGATATGGAAAGAGTTCGTAGAATTGGCAGAAGTACCGTCACCATTTGGGATAGACTGATACTGTCCACGTGGACCAAATGACAACTCACCTACGAAAGCAGCTTTACCCACTTTTTTCTTTAATCCTAGGTCGATCATACCGATAGATACTGAGTTTTGATCCGATGCAAAACTTGTTGGGATATTTGAATGGCCTGAGAAATCGTATTTATAATAGGTATCCACTGAACCTGAGAAAATCAACGGTGGGTCTTTGGGATCGGCAGTAGTGCCCACTTTTCCAGTATCTACAGCGGCTGTGGTTGTGGCTTTAACGGACGTGACGGCAATAACAAATAGTGATAGGAGTAAAAGTATTCTTTTCATGATAATGTTGTTTGATTGATTTGATTGAGTATTAGTTTGATTTGATTGACTTTTAGGCATAAAATCTCCCGTAAGCATAAACTCAATGTTTTGCAGTCATTAAGAGCCGGAAAGATTTTAAGATTTAGAAATACCGTGCGGTTGGTATGTGAGGGTTATAAAAGCTGCGACCTTTTACCAACCGCACGGGATATATGAAGAATTACGACGCTTATTATTTATTAAGCCTCTGCTGTTAATTTAACGCCCTGGTCAAATAAGCCGCTCAGACTTACTTCGTCATCCTGGGCAGGATATACCTCGGTACCATGATCGAATACATCCAGACCGCCCAAGCCTGTTTCGCCATGTTCTTCAACACGGAGTTTCCATGGATTAGGTAATTTATTAAGGACAAACATCATCACAAATGTTACTGCGAACACTGCTGCTGCAATGGTAAATGTACCAATGGCCTGAGCTGTGAATACACTCCAGCCGCCACCATAGAATAAACCGGTTACAGGAGCTGAGTTATCCGGACCGGTTGGACCGGTTGCACCAAACTGTCCCGAAGCGAAGAGACCTAACGATAAAGTCCCCCAGATACCACAGAAACCGTGTACGGCAACTGCACCAACCGGATCGTCGATACGCAGCCATTCGATAAAGTACATTGCACCAAATACCACCAAACCGGCAACAGCGCCTAACAAGGTAGCACCCAGCGGGCTAACCCAGTAACAAGGACAGGTAATAGCTACCAGCCCCCCAAGACAGCCGTTCAGCGTAAAGCCCAGATCGAATTTGCCTTTTGTGTTACCCCACCATAAACCAGCCAACATAGCGATCATACCGCCTGCACAGGCTGCAAGCGTGGTGTTGGTAGCAACGCGGCCAATACCTTGCACGTCCATAGCTGAAAGCGTACTGCCAGGGTTAAATCCGTACCAGCCGAACCACAGGATAAATGTACCTACAGCGGCAACTAACATATTATGTCCCGGTGGCATGCCGCCTTTTTCTTTATCATCTCGTTTAAATATACGTCCGATGCGAGGTCCTAAAACGATGGCTCCGGCTAATGATGCAATACCACCTATAGTATGTACTACTGTTGAACCTGCGAAATCGCGGAAACCCTGACCTAATGACTCAAAGAAGTTACCTTTAGTACCCATTACAGCTAACCAGCCGTCAGGTCCCCAGGCCCAGTGGCCAATGATTGGGTAAATGAACCCGGTGATACCGATACTGTAAAGGATATCGCCACGGAAGCTGGTACGACCGATCATCGCACCAGAAACAATAGTTGAGCAGGTATCAGCAAAAGCGTACTGGAATATCCAGTGTGCAATTACCGGGATACCGGTGCTACCGTAAGTATCAGGTGTATTTTGAAGGAAAAACCATGAACCGCTGATCTTTCCTGCAGGGTCTCCATGCCAACCGATGAAGCCGTTGCCCCATCCAAACATAAAGGCATAACCCACAGCATAAAACAAGATACCGCAAAGACAGGTATCAAATACGCACTCCATCAATACATTCACTGTTTCGCGCTTGCGGGCAAAGCCTGCCTCAAGCATCACGAAACCAGCCTGCATCCCGAAAACCAAAAACGCAGCAACCAATGTCCACACTGTATTCATCGTATTCATCATCGATGTTTCCAGGTCTGTTGGTTTAGCTGGTGCGGTAGCAGCATGCGCAGCGGTAGGTAATAGTCCCGGGATAGTCATCATGGCTACCAGCACTAAACCCAGTCCGATCA
This sequence comes from Mucilaginibacter sp., assembly GCF_036568825.1. GTDB lineage: Bacteria > Bacteroidota > Bacteroidia > Sphingobacteriales > Sphingobacteriaceae > Mucilaginibacter. Next base: position 84,403 of record NZ_DATCRU010000088.1, read on the forward strand.
TTTTTCCGGAAAAAATGGTCGCTCCGAGCGCCCACCTTTCACGCGTCAGTTGTCGGAGAAGACTGAACAAGTTCACTTTTGGAGATTTTACTTTCATTGTTTGTTTAATTTAGTTTGATTGATATGAACGAATTTTATAATATTCTGAATCTTTACGCCTTTGTCTTAAATTATTTACCTAAACATTTAATAGAATCATATATTTCTTAAATTTTTAATATGATTTTATTAATTTTTCATGAAATTATGTATGTTTTTCAAAAAAAACAAATTTTTGATTGCCATTTTTTAATAAAAACATGAAGAATTATGAAAATCATAAAAAATATAGATAAAAATACCATCATTTTACATTTTTTTCAATCAAAAAAGATCAAAATAAAATCACTTGCCAGAATTAAGATGTAAAAATTACACCTTTTCAAATTTTACCAGCCAACTTTTGGGTATTTTTCAAAAAATTGCCAAAAAACGCCCATCAAATGCGCAGTTTTTGGAAAAATAGACTAATTTTTAGCTAACACGACGTCTACAAGCTAAAAAAGTATTGATTTAGGTCTCGATTTTTTAAATAATCAGATATTTTGACCAAATATTCTGCGTATTCTCACAGATAATTTTACTTTTGAGATAACCTTTAAATCAATAAAGATGTCAAACATTCGATTTCAGGCTTTGCAGGCAGTACTAAACAGAACAACGCCTGACGTGAAGCTACCGTCAAACAAAATCTCAGACTATTTCAGTTCCAGCGTATTTGATAAGCTGAAAATGAAAGAATACCTTTCAAAAGAAGCTTACCAGGTTATTATCAATTCAATTGAAAAAGGAGAACCTATCCCCCGCGATATGGCTGAGCAGGTTGCATCGGTAATGAAATCATGGGCGATGAGCAAAGGCGCTACGCACTATACACACTGGTTTCAACCCCTTACCGGTTCAACAGCAGAAAAACACGATGCCTTTTTTGAACCGACCGGCGACGGCGGAGCTATCGAAGTTTTCTCGGGCGATGCATTAGCCCAACAGGAACCTGATGCATCCAGTTTCCCAAGCGGTGGTATACGCAATACTTTTGAGGCAAGAGGTTATACGGCATGGGATCCATCATCTCCGGCATTTATTATGGGTCGTACTTTATGTATACCTACCGTGTTCGTTTCCTATACCGGTGAGGCCTTAGATTATAAGGTACCATTATTAAAGGCATTGAGCGCATTGGACAAAGCAGCTGTTGATGTATGTCACTACTTTGATAAGAGTATCGAAAAGGTAAATGCTTCATTAGGTATAGAGCAGGAATATTTCCTGGTTGACATTGCCTTATTTAATGCAAGACCTGACCTTTATCTAACAGGTCGCACATTATTCGGCCACATGTCGGCAAAAAACCAGCAGTTGGAAGATCATTATTTTGGTTCGATACCTGAACGGGTATATGCCTTCATGCAGGATATGGAAACTGAGGCCCTGCAATTAGGTATTCCACTAAAAACCCGCCATAATGAGGTAGCTCCATCTCAGTTTGAGTGCGCACCTATATATGAAGAGATTAACCTCGCCATAGATCATAATCAATTGCTGATGGATATTATGGACCGTGTAGCAAAACGTCATAACTTTAAGGTATTGCTGCACGAGAAACCTTATGCTGGTATCAACGGATCAGGCAAGCACAATAACTGGTCAATGATCACCAACACAGGTCGAAACCTGCTATCGCCAGGCAAAACTCCGAAAAACAACCTGATGTTCCTTACCTTTTTCGTAAATACCATCAGGGCGGTTTATGAACATGCTGATTTATTGAGGGCATCTATTGCATCAGTAGATAATGATCACCGCCTGGGTGCAAATGAAGCTCCGCCTGCTATTATATCTATATTCCTTGGCAGCCAACTAAGTGATGTACTTGATGAGATTGAAACATCAAGGATCAGCAAGAAAATTAAAGATGATGCCTTACTATGGCAGGGCATTCCGAAGATACCGGTAATATTAAAGGACAATACCGATCGAAACCGCACCTCTCCTTTCGCCTTTACCGGCAACAAGTTTGAGCTGCGTGCTGTGGGTTCATCAGCAAATTGCTCGGGACCAATGACCATTCTGAATATGATCATGGCAGATCAGCTGAGAAAATTCAAGTATGATGTAGATAAGCTGATCAAAAAAGGTGAAAAGAAGGACGTTGCTTTGTTAATGGTTATCAAAAAATATATCAAAGAATCAAAAGTTATACGTTTTGAAGGCAACGGCTACAGCGATGAATGGGAAAAAGAAGCGGCAACGAGAGGATTATCCAATTTTAAGACCACTCCAAAGGCTTTGGATGCCATCCTTTCCGAAAAATCGACCATCTTATTTGAGGATACCGCTGTATTCAGCAAGAGAGAGGCCCATGCCCGCCATGAGATATTATTGGATAGCTATTACAAAAAATTGCAGATCGAAGCCCGTGTTATAGGTGAGATCGTAACTAACGTAATAATTCCTGCTGCAATATCCTACCAAAGTAAGCTGGTTCAAAACGTAAGAGGATTGAAGGATATCGGTTTAAAAGAAACAAGCTACTCAGCTCAGTTGGATATTATTAACAGGATATCCGAGCACGTAAACTTCATCAAATCAAACGTCGAGGCTATGGTGACCGAGCGTAAAAAAGCAAATGTGATCGAAGATGTTCGTGAAAAAGCAATAGCTTATGATGAAAACGTAAAAGCTTTCTTCGATCCAATCCGCTATCATGTAGATAAGCTGGAGCAACTGATCGATGATGAACTTTGGCCTTTGCCTAAATTCAGAGAGCTGCTGTTCGTTAAATAATGATCACGAATTGAGCTGATTATATCGAATGACACGAATTAATAAAAAATAATTCGTGTCATTCCTTTTTAAATTAGCGACTTTTGTGCGATTAAAATGTCGTTAAAAAAGTATAAAAGTTTAAAGAAATACCTCGAATTTGTCGAGCTGGTACAAAAGTCCCGCAAATACAGCTTAAGAAAAGTCAGAAGCTACGAAATAATCATTCATTGGCTTAACACCAAATTATCTCATAATCAATTCCTCATTTTTTCGGGTATACTGGTTGGATGTTCTGCCGGATTGGCGGGCGTTGTATTAAAGTCTCTTGTCCATTATATACATTATATTATTACCAGCAAGGTCCATTTCAGCGAACAGATCATTTTTTATGGGCTTTTCCCTTTCCTGGGCATTGTGCTGACGACCCTTATTGTCATCTACTTTTTCAAAGGCCAGGATCGCAAAGGTATACCTGCTATTCTTTTTGAGATTGCCCGGAATTCAAGTTTTGTGTCTTCTGTAAAGATGTATTCCCAGGTTATTCAGAGCGCGGTTACCGTCGGTTTAGGCGGATCAGTTGGCTTGGAAAGCCCTATTGCAGTAACAGGCTCAGCCATTGGTTCAAACTTCGCACAAACTTATCAGTTAAGTTATAAAGACCGCACCCTCCTGCTGGCTTCGGGTGCAGCTGCAGGTATCGCAGCTGCCTTTAATGCACCGATAGCCGGGATCATGTTTGCTTTCGAACTTCTGCTTACTGGCGTAGTTTTCACCGATTTCATTCCGCTTGTAGTTGCTGCGGTATGCGGAAGTTTGCTATCACGCATCATCCTTAAGGAAGAAGTTCTTTTCAATTTCAGAGCAAGGCACGATTTTAATTATCACAATACACCTTATTATATCATACTGGGTATTGTGTGTGGCTTGTATGCCCGATATTTTATTGTGATCGCTCAGAAAGTGGAGCACTTTTTTCACAACCTCAAACTATCTAAAATTCAAAAGGCCATTATTGGCGGTGTTATCCTTTCCATATTATGCCTGCTTCTACCACCTCTTTTTGGCGAGGGCTATGAAAGTATTAAGTCATTTACCAATGGCGATATTAATCACATCGTTGAACACAGCTTTTTTGGATATATCGGCTATAAAGAATGGGTAGTAGTAAGTTTCCTCGGACTAGTTTGCCTGCTTAAAGCTGTAGCCACACCGGTAACATTATACAGCGGAGGCAACGGAGGTAATTTTGCACCCTCACTATTTGCCGGAGGAACGCTGGGGTGTCTTTTTGCCTTTATCTGTTCATGGATGGGCATCCAGAATGTACCGACTCTTAACCTGATCATCGTGGGAATGGCCGGGGTAATGAGCGGGGTTTTATACGCGCCGTTAACAGCAATTTTCCTGATTGCCGAATCGAGTTCGGGATATGATCTTTTTCTTCCATTGATGATCGTCTGCGTCATATCATTCCTTATTGGCAAATGGTTCTCTCCGATCTCTCCTGACCTGAAAAAACTGGCAGCTGAAGGTAAAATATTCACACGCGAACATGATAAAAATCTGCTTTTACAGATAAATATTGAAGATTTGATCGAAAAAAATGCTCTTACGCTGAATGTACAATCAACTTTCCAGGATCTACTTGAAGTAGTAAAACATGGCAAACGAAATATTATTGCAGTGCTTAATGAAGGCGAACTGGCGGGTGTGGTTTATTTGGATGATCTGCGGCCTATTCTGTTCAACCCTGATTTCCAGGAAACGGATATACACACATTTATGAAAATACCAGTGCAGGTAATCAGCAATCACGAGGACATGGTTTCTGTAATTAATAAGTTTGATGAAACATCCACCTGGGTATTGCCTGTTGTAGATGACCAGAACCAATTTTTAGGATTTATCTCCAAGTCAGCGGCTCTGAACAAATACCGCCAGTTGTTAAAAGAGTATTCGGATTTATAGTTGGTTGTATTGGTTGGAGAGGTTGTATTAGTTGTATTAGTTGTATTGGTTGGAGAGGTTGAGATGGCGATGATCGACTATGGACTATCGACCACTCACTATTCACCCATTCACCACTCACCAACTATTCACTATATTTGCCCATGATTTCTTCGCAACGGTATGATCAAAGGGGCGTCTCTGCCTCAAAAGACGATGTTCATAATGCTATAAAGAATATAGACAAAGGGATTTTCCCGAAAGCTTTCTGCAAGATCATTCCTGATATATTAAATGGCGACCCGGATTACTGCAATATTATGCATGCCGATGGTGCCGGAACAAAATCATCACTGGCTTATAGTTACTGGAAAGAAACCGGCGACCTGTCCGTTTGGCGCGGCATAGCACAGGATGCCATTATCATGAACCTGGATGATCTGCTGTGTGTTGGCGCTATCGATAATATCCTGCTTTCATCAACCATAGGCCGTAATAAAAACCTGATACCCGGCGAAGTAATCGCCGCTATCATCAACGGCACCGAAGAAATTTTAGCTGAATTGCGCAATGCAGGCATAGGCATCTATTCCACCGGCGGCGAAACTGCCGATGTAGGTGACCTGGTTCGGACCATTATCGTCGATTCGACCGTCACCTGTCGCATGAAACGCGAAGATGTGATTTCTAATGACCGTATCAAACCCGGCGATGTGATTGTTGGCCTGGCTTCATACGGTAAAGCTACTTACGAAAAAGAATACAACGGTGGTATGGGCTCCAATGGTCTAACCTCTGCACGCCACGATGTGTTTAATAAAAGCATTGCAGAAAAATTCCCTGAGAGTTATGACCACGCTGTACCGTACGACCTTGTATTTTCAGGCAGTAAAAACCTGACTGATCAAATCGATATAGGAAACGGCGAAAGTGTAACAGCCGGCAAACTGGTACTTTCACCTACCCGTACCTATGCGCCTATCATCAAAAAAATATTGGATACTTATCGCACTCAGATTCATGGCATGGTGCATTGCAGCGGCGGCGCGCAAACCAAGGTGCTGCATTTTATAGATAACCTGCATGTGATAAAAGATAACCTGTTCCCAGTTCCACCACTGTTTAAACTGATACACGAAGAATCAGGGACCAGCTGGCAGGAAATGTATAAAGTATTCAATATGGGGCACAGGATGGAATTATATGTTCCTCAGGAAATTGCTCCCTATCTTATTCAGATATCTAAAAGTTTTGGCGTAGATGCGGAGATCATTGGCCACGTTGAAGCGTCAGATAAGAAGCAGGTAACCGTGAGATCGGAATTCGGCGAGTTTGTTTATTGATTTTCTAATTTCTTAAAAAACAAAGAGGCCTCTAAATGAGGCCTCTTTGTTTATAGGTAGTTTAATTATTTATTGTGCAACCCATTTAGTTCCATCCCATTGGAATACAAGGATAGTATCGACATCTGCGCCGCCAGAGTACAATTTATAATGAACATCATAATTCGTATTGGTTTGCGGAGTGGTGATATCCTTATTTAAGCACAGAATAAAAGCCGCCTGCAGATCAGACTTTGCCCAACTCGTTTCAAAGTCGCCATATGAGCCTAGGTTACTCCTTAACGCTGCGGTACCAATGTTTGAATTGGCAATCAACGTAATATCAGCAGCAGTAAGGGTATAATTAATTACCGGCAGTGGCGGAACGTAAGTCCATGTACCTGACTTTTTAACAAAGCTTATTGGAGCAGCAAGTGAAGTTTTTGGTGCTACATAATTATTACCATCATATTGCAATGGCATAACCCTTTGATAAGCTTTACCATCAGAACCGTAATAATCGAAGCTGATATATTCAATGTCACCGGCTTTAACAGTATCCTGAACAGTAAGGTCTGTCTTTAACAACGCGCTTAACATTGAAGGCAATTGCGCATCATTAGACGAAGTGAACTGATTATATTTACCTAATCCAACTGCTGCATATTCTGCAGGAGTTATAGTATAGATCTGTTTCCATGCATTATTCAGATACAAAAATGAATACGGAGGTGTTAAAGTAGCCGGATAAGGTGTAAAAGTCAGTAACGCTAACTGGTTGGCAACCGGAGTAGGATATTTATAAGGCAACCATTTTAATACCTGTGCTATAGAAAAGTCAGTATAAGTATTGCCCGGTAACAGGAGGTAATCAGCAGGTGTTAGTGTATACGCAACATCAGCATATAAGCTATCAGCAGCAGGTTTAAAGTAAAGCGCCGACTGAGTATAGGTTACAGCCGCTGTTGATGCATCACCCGCCAGTGGATATTTCGCTGCCAGGATGGTAGGTATGCTGGTGCTTGCGTCGTTTACATTGTCAAACGACAATGATTTCGACGCATAATTTGTTGACGGAAGCAGCGCATAATCTGCAGGAGCTAACGTAACAGTCAGGGTCGAGGGCGTCACCGGCGCGGTAAACGTAGGGACGATAGGTTGTTTTTGGCAGGCCGCAAAGGTTACAGCAACCATCGCCAATAAATAAAATGCCTTTTTCATATTATAATTTTAATAATAATCTTTAAAATTTAATTTTCAGGGTGGTCATATAAAACCTTGGAGCGCCATAGTTAACACCAATGGTCGGCGGTTGGCTGAATGATCTTCCACCGATACGCTGTTCCGGCGATAATCCTGCTGTTGGATTGGTTTCATATGCATCGCTAATGTATTTAGTGTTAAGTACATTGTACACATTACCAATAAATTCAGCATCAAAACCAGCCATTTTAAATCTGAAAAGAACATTCAAATCTAATGTGCCAAAATCAGGAATATCGTATGGCTGGAATCCCTGGCTAAAGCCATTTGCTGCAGTTATTCTTGATGGATTAAATGAGGCATAGTAATGGCTGTAGTATAAATACTGCGCGCCCAAAGTTACATGTGATAATACTTTAACATCTATACTACCTGCAGCTGTGGTTTGCGCACTGGTACCACTTGTTGATGGATCACCTACTTTCAATCCTTTCAATAATAATGAAGGTATAGTTGTCGCAGTTCCTCCGGTTTCTGAAGTAACTTGTGCGGCCCCTGTGTTACTTGTATAGTAATAATCGCCAATTGAAACCATACCACTTAACACCACACCTTGCACAGGACGATATTTAGCATCAGCTTCTATACCTTCGTGCATTTCGTTCAAGCCGGTTACGTTGGTATAAATAGGGGTCGGATTATCTCCCTGAGTATAATTAGTAAATATTTGTGACCTGTCTCTATAGCTTGTTCTGTAAGCATTAACATTGGCAGTAAACTGAGAGCTGGTAAAGCTATAACCTAATTCATAATCAAATAATTTTTCGGGAATTGCACCTGTATTGATTGTATTATTCTTATTAAGGAAAAGGTTTCCTACCAGCGGTGCTCTTTGTATATAACCTATGTTGGCATAAATGTTATTGTGCGCATCTAAGTTATAGTTAACTCCGCCTTTTGCCTGGTAGCCTAAAAAGCTAATCCATTTGCTGTCCTGGTTGCCGGGGGTATAGTTAAAATAGTCGATCCTGCGGTTGCTGGTATTGCTGCCGGATAAAGTCAAGAATGCTGTAAGATCATTCTTATTATATTCAGCCTGGGCATAAGCACCTTCAGAAACTACATCATACGTGTAATCGTTATTAAACTTTTGTCCATAAGCGGCCTGGTTATTCTTATTGTTGATATTACCGGTAGCAACGCCTGTAGAACCATTAATGGTATAAGTATCTTGTATATAACTTGAACCCAACAGATTATCGGCTTTATCAAAGTGTTCACCTGTGTAATCCCTCAGGTCAACACCCGCCAGGAAAGTTATATCTTTAACTTTTTTCTTAACGGTACTTATAACACCATATTGCTGGTGGTTATTAACCACATCCTGCATAAAAGCTGTTGCTGCACCGTTACCACTTGCAGTGTTAGCTGCAATGTTTTTAGCTGTAATAGCATTGAAATCTATCGGCGAATAAGTTCCGCCTGTTCTTGGCACTTCTCCTGATTGGCCCGGAAGAAGGGTTCCAAATGATCCTGCCAGATAATCAGCTGCACCTGTTCCCCAAGTACCATACGCTACGGTTGACCATGAAGTAGTTTCATTGATCTTCCAGTTGTAATTGATAGAAGCTAACGGCTTGTTATAATAGTTTTGCTCAGCACTAAATTGCTGACCGTTAAGATATCCCCAGTCCGAGTTGTACCTGGTGCCTTGCGGGGCATTCTGGAAGGTAGAAACATAGTTATATGAGTACAACTGGCCATGCCTTTGTGAAGCACCCATATAGTTAAAAGACAAGGTTTGATTTGTTCCGATAACCTTTGATATGTTTGCGAAATAATTATAACCTGTATAATATAAACCCTCAGCAGTTGGCGAATTACCTGTAGCTCTTGAAAGCAGGAATGAAGAAGCCCAGCCATTAGCACCCAAACCGGTTGAATAAGATACCAATGTTTTTTGAGCACCATAGCTGCCGATAGATTGAGATACGACACCGCCTTCTTTCAGATCTGTACTGCGGGTGCTGATATCAATAGTACCACCCATAGAAGGTACCGCAATAGTTGAGGCACCTAAACCGCGCTGAACCTGCATTGAAGTAGTAACGTCCTCTAAACCAGCCCAGTCATTCCAGTAAATTTTACCTGCTTCAACATCATTTACAGGTATACCGTTTATCAAAAGAGCGACGTTATTGCTAGAGAAACCACGGATATTGATCCTTGAATCTCCATAGCCGCCACCGCCACGTGTTACTGTAACGCCGGGTGTCATTTTCATTAATTCAGGGAATTCAGCGCCTGAGCCGTGTTCATCAATATAAACCTGGCCTACTGACGAAGCTGCAATTGGTGTTTGCCTGTTAATTTTCAATGACGGGTTGGCTGTTACAACAACCTCTTTCATTGCGGCCGAAGTTGGGCTTACCAGGATTGTCCCAAGTTTGGCATCTGTAACCTCAACTTCCTGTGATACATAGCCTATAAAAGAAATTACCAGTGTTGTGCCATTTAAGGATGGAACCTTTATTTTAAAAGAACCGTCAAGGGCCGCTGATGTTGCCGTTGTTGTTCCTTTTATCGATACAGTGGCGCCAATTAACGGCTCCTTTGTTTGTGCATCGAGCAACTTGCCCGAAACTAATCTTCCGCTACCTTCTTGTGCGTAGGAAACGCCCAAAGAAATGAATAGCGCCATTACTAATAGAAGTAAATGCTTCCTCATACGTTGTCTGTTTTGTTAATTACTGAGTTATTTCCGGGGAGCAAAATTAACTCCGACTATATTAAGCTAGTGTTAACAATACCAAGAGATTTTACATTGTAATAAAAATTTTGCAATCCATTTGAAACACTTTGTTGAATAATACTCAACAACCTGATAAACAACATTTCAGAGAAAACAAAACCCCCCGGCCAATTGACCGGGGGTTAATTAAGTATCAGGGTTTAATCAATATTAGTTAAATATATAACGTAAACCTAACTGTGCCTGCCAACGTGACAACTGGCTGATACCATCAATAAATGAGGTGGTTACAGGAGTTGCTGTAGCAGCATTCAAGTAAGGGAATGAGTAAGTCGGTCTACCGTTCACTAAACCTTTGTAGTTAAGGATGGTAGTACTGCCGCTATTAAATCCATTGAATGACGTTTGATAGTTACCCCAGTCCTTGTTCAACAGGTTACCCAGGTTGATGATATCCAGGCTTATTTCTATGGTGTTTTTAGTTTTACCAACGTTTACATAAAAGTCCTGGATAACTTTCATGTCTACTCTCTTGAAGTATGGTAATATCACACCATTTCTCTGAGCATACTGGCCTCTGTGACTGCTCAAATATTTATCCTGATTAATAAATGAATTTAACTGTTGCCATTGCTGATCTGCAGTACGGGTATCAACAGGTCCTTTTGTAGGATCTGTGTTATTTGGTACTAGCACGATATCACTTTGGTTTTTTGGAATATACATCAAGTCATTTGTCGCGCCGTCATTATTAGGGTCGCCGCCTGTGATGTAAGATACTGCTCCATTGTTAGCCATTTCAAATACCAGGCCCACTGAAGTTGCAGCGTGGTCAAGATAGCTCTTTTTGTAAAATACCGAAGCGATGATACGGTTTGGCATCACGTATGAGCTGTTTGATAAGTTATCGGCATTAGGATTACCAGCAACATAACGTGTGCTCCAGATAGTTGCAGCGGTAGAACCACCGTCATTCACATCTTTTGATCCGCTGTGAGTGTAAGCTACGTTAGCATATAAACCATTTGAAAAGCTTTTTTGCAACTGAGCGGTAACAAAATAGGAGTAACCTTTGCTGGTGTTAGTCATATAATACAAGCCGGTAATTGACGGATTGGCTGCTGTAGCAGCGGCTGCAGCCGGTGTTGTATTTTTGGAATTGTAGTGAATCTGGCCTTCCGGACCGGCATCAACCGTATATCCGTTTGAGATAACCAGGTTTTGATGATAAATAGCATTGATATCTTTGGTGTATGACCCTTCGATTGTACCGATAATACCGCCTGGTAGTTTTTGGTCAACCGCCAAATTTGTTCTCCATATCTCAGGATATTTCAGTTTTGGATTAGCTACGTCTAGTTCATAAGAGGTATTAGCCGCTGCCGATGCTGGACGATTGGCGTTTACATTCGGATTGAAGATCAATTGAGCGTTTTGCGCTGCGGTATTTGTAGCCACACCGTTTGTAATTGTCCCTGAACTAAATAGTAATCCGTTGTTTGATGCCTGGTTTGATATCCATACAAAAGGAACAGTACCTGCGAATATACCGGAACCACCGCGTACCTGTGTGCTTTGATCTCCATTAACATCCCAATTGAAACCTACACGAGGAGAGATCAGTACTTTATTAGATGGTAATTTAGATGGATCTACATGTATACCGTTTGCATAACCTCCCTGGAATGTAAGTGCAGCAGCGTTAGCATTTTTGGCTAATGAGGTAGGGAATGCGTCATAATCTGCACGAATACCATAAGTTAAGCGGAAATTATCGGTAACATGAAATTTGTCCTGTGCATACAAGCTGAAAATAGATGCTTTGATAGATGCATAAGGGAATTCGCCGCCTGTCAATGCAGAGTTACGATAAGTATAAGAAGCTGCAGGGGCGCCGCTTAGGAAGTCAGCAGCTGAGTTATAAGTGTACAAACCATTGTAATCCGGTGCAAAACCATTTTTGTAGCTCTGAATCTGGTCGTTTGTACCAAATGTAAACTCGTGCTTTCCTAAATACCAGGTAACATCGTCAGAAAACTGTCCGATATTAGTATTCAATAAGTTACCTGCGGTATAAAGTTCATAACCAAAACTAGTGGTCAAAGCCGATATTTTACCTGTAGTCGCGTCGAACTGACCATTACCTATATCCACCATCGGGATAGTTGAGCTGCCCAATGAGGCACGGAAATCGCGCAATGCTGAATAACCAACAGTTAATTTATTTGAAACTGCGTTGCTTATACGCGAGTCCAACTCGATAATGCCGATATTAAAGTTATTGTTAATGCGGTAACCTGCGCCATAAAATGGCAAAGTAGTCACACTGGCGGCACGTGTAGGTGTATTGATATTCACCGTACCCGAGTTGCTTGGCGGTTGATCTGCATAAGACTTCAAATAGAAATATTTAGCGCTCAATACGTTGTTTTTATCAATATTCCAGTCAAGCTTTGCAGTTACTTTATTACTGAAAGTCTTGAAATCATATCCCTGGTATGCTCCTGGATTGTAATGATATTTAGTGATTAAGGTGTCCCTAATCTGGTTCAATGTAGCAGCATCAGCCTGTGATACTTTTCCGCTGGCACCAGAACCGGTTGCAACGTATGAAGAATAAGGTTGGCTGATACGTTCTTCCTCACCCGACAGGAAGAAGAATAATTTATTTTTGATGATCGGGCCACCGAAGCTTACACCTGTCTGACGATAGCTGAACGGCGTTTTTGCAATAACGTTATCACCTGCTTTGTAACCGGTAAGGCCAGTGCTGCGGATGTAGTCATAAACAGTACCTTTAAATGTGTTAGTACCTGATTTTACAACAGTGTTTACACCAGCGCCGGTAAAGTTACCCTGGCGAACGTCATAAGGGGCAATATCCACCTGGATCTGGTCTATCGCATCCAGCGAGATTGGCTGTGAATTGGTTTGACCACCTAATGTACCTGACAAACCGAATGAATTATTAAATAAAGCACCATCTACTGTGATGTTATTATAACCACTGCTGCGGCCACCAAAGTTCAAACCGTTTGCCGAAGGCGTTAGTTTAGTGAAATCCGACAACGACCTGTTTATGGTTGGCAGATTTTCAATTTGTGCACGGTTTACGGTTTCACGGGCGCCGGTACGTGAAGAGTTGATCACTTTGCCCTGGGTGCCTGTAACGACAACTTCTTTCAGGTTGGTGTTGTTTTCTTCAATTTTGGCATCAATACGTTGATCCTGGCCAATGGAAAGGGTTATGCCTTCCTGTACAAAATCTTTGTAGCCAATAAATGTGATTTTAACTGTGTACGGACCACCTACCCTTAAGTTTGGTAAGTTATAACGGCCGTCGGCACGGGTGACGGTAGCATATACCGTTCCGGTAGGGATGTGTGTAACTGTTACAGTTGCGCCTGGTATTGCTCCTTTACTATCGGACACGATACCGTTAACTGATGCAGTCGTCACACCTTGTGCATTTGCGTTCCTTATCCCAAGGAAACTGATGCCGGTTAACAATAAGATTAAAAGTAAAAACTTCCTCATACTTGTTTTCTAAAGTTTAAATAAATGTGAATGAACTGATGTGGCGGCAAAGATATGTAACGGACCCGTTACATATGTTAAATTATTATTAATATTTTAAAACAACAATTAACACGTACTATTATTAGCAAATATTAAGATTATACTAGATATTTATGCTTTGTTAATTACATATTATTTTAATATCAATCATTGAGCTATAGCGGTTTATAGACAGCCCATTTCTTGTACTTAAGCTATTTCATAGTCTTTCTGTAAAAAAACAAGCCGCGCAGGCTGGTCTTTTTTCTATTCCCGCCTTTTTATTTAGCTTTGGCATCGAATTCAAAAAAAGGTTAAAAAACATGGACTACGATTTAATTGTAATAGGGTCTGGCCCGGGAGGTTATGTAGCTGCTATACGTGCTTCACAGCTTGGCCTTAAAACCGCTATAGTTGAGAAGGAATCATTAGGTGGCATTTGCCTTAACTGGGGTTGTATTCCTACAAAGGCTTTATTAAAAAGTGCACAGGTATTTGAGTACTTAAATCATGCTGCTGATTACGGTGTGAAGGTTGCAGGTGGTGAGGTTGATTTTGAATCCGTAATAAAAAGAAGTCGTGGTGTTGCTGACGGAATGAGCAAAGGTGTTCAGTTCCTGATGAAGAAGAACAAGATCGAAGTAATAATGGGTACCGGCAAGCTGAAAGCCAAAAACACCGTTGAGGTAAAAGCTGCTGACGGTGCCACCAAATCATATACTGCAAAAAGTATCATTTTAGCTACAGGCGGCCGTTCACGCGAGTTACCCAATATCAAACAGGATGGTGTAAAAGTGATCGGCTACCGCCAGGCAATGAACCTGCCAAGGCAACCAAAATCAATGATCGTAGTTGGTTCAGGTGCTATCGGTATCGAGTTTGCCTATTTCTATAACACCCTTGGCACAAAAGTAACTGTAGTTGAGTTCCTCGATAACATCGTTCCTTTAGAGGATGAAGAAGTTTCAAAAGGCTTGAACCGTATCCTAAAAAAACAAGGTATCGAGATCATGACCGGCTCAAATGTTGAATCGGTTGACAGCAGCGGCGATATTTGCAAAGTGAATGTTAAAACCCCTACCGGAAATGTTTCCCTGGAGGCTGAGATCGTACTATCAGCGGTTGGTATCAGCACGAATATTGAAGGCATTGGCCTGGAAGAATTAGGTGTTAAAACCGACAGAGGCAAAGTTTTAGTTGACGATTTCTACAAAACAAATGTGGAAGGGGTTTATGCTATCGGCGATATTGTTAAAGGACAGGCATTGGCACACGTTGCTTCTGCTGAAGGTATTATCTGCGTTGAGAAAATAGCTGGCCACAATCCTGAACCATTAAACTATAACAATATACCTGGTTGTACTTATTGCAGCCCTGAGATCGCTTCGGTTGGTTATACTGAAAAGGCAGCTAAAGAAGCAGGTTACGAGATCAAAGTGGGTAAATTTCCATTCTCGGCATCGGGTAAAGCGTCTGCAGCAGGTGCTAAAGACGGCTTTGTAAAAGTGATCTTTGATGCAAAATATGGCGAGTTCCTTGGTGCGCATATGCTGGGCCACAACGTAACTGAAATGATTGCCGAAGTGGTTACCGCACGCAAGCTGGAAACTACCGGTCATGAGATCATTAAATCGGTTCACCCGCACCCAACCATGAGCGAGGCAGTGATGGAAGCTGCTGCAGAAGCTTATGGCGAGTGTATCCATTTATAAGAGTACTGAGTCCGAAGTCTTAAGTCAGAAGTCTTCTTTTGGAGACATTTGACTTAAGACTTTCGACTCAAGACTCAGACTAATCTTCCCTCCTATGAAACTCCACACCATCGATACCGGTTTTTTTAAATTAGACGGCGGTGCTATGTTTGGTGTAGTTCCTAAATCGATCTGGAACAAAACCAACCCCGCCGACGAGAACAATTTGTGTACATGGGCGCTCCGTTGTCTGCTTGTTGAAGATGGAAATCGACTCATCCTGATCGATACGGGTATTGGCGATAAGCAGGATGCCAAATTCTTCAGTTATTATTATCTGCATGGAGACGCGAGCCTGCAT
>NZ_DATCRU010000089.1:0-17371 GCF_036568825.1 Mucilaginibacter sp.
CAGATTTTGGTTTTAAGATTCGATACCTCAAAACTATAAATTCTGTAACCTTTGCTATTTTCTTAACTTAATGACATTGCTCTACGAGGCAAAATCATTTTATTATTGTTTTTGCTACAAAGCGGTAGACCCTATGGGTCATGCATTGTTTAACAACCACCTAAGATTTATTCTATCACTAACCAGGTATACCCTTCAGCAGGAATTTTAACCGTTAGTTTGATTTTGGAACTTTGATCTAATGTATAAAGCTTAGGTATACCATTCTTAACGCTGACCTTAGCAATATTCGTTATTCCAGTATAATAGAGCGGTAATTCGATTGTTCGCTCTATTTCATGTTTTAGGGGATTGTAAAGCATAGCTAGCCCCTTTTCTTTCAATTGCGGATTGACATGTAAGATACCATCCCAATCCCTACCATCCGCCCTACGCAGGTGGATAACATCTGCATTCAAAATATCGCGGTGTTTTTTATACCAACCAATGGTATTGATCACCAGCTGTTTAGTTTTCTCCGTATCATACAACCTCGGACCACGATAACATGCCTGCACACCCGAACCATAATATTGCATCATTAGTTTTTCATAAGCGTCAAGGTGTTCGCTCAAAGGCTCAAGTGTTGCTGCTGCTCCACCGCCCTGGTATTCTGTTAGTGGTACAAAGCCCCATCCCATAGAAGGTGTCTTTTCCCAGGTGCCATCAAAAATATTTTGGCGATTTAAAATAATCTGTTCTTCTCTAGGCAATGAGAAATTTACTTCGCGATATCCTAATGCAATCTTATTAGTACCATCCAGAAAATACCAATCAGGCGCATTAACATATATTCCACGTTCATTCAACCATCGGTATAAGCCTTTTTGCAACTCCATCTGCCGCCATTGTGAATCCATCAACCCTTCGTGACCGGGGTGGGTTGTAGAAGCGCAAACATCGCCAGGATACGGACCATCATTCTCAAAAATGTCGAACCCGGTGTTGGCAATAAAATATTTAATATGAGCAAGATATGCCAATCCCCATTTGCTCCCTAAGCAAGGAGCATGGCCAAACATTGCATTCACATCAGGTTTGCCGGTCTTAGGGTCGATCACATCATCTTCATCACTTATCCTTCTACTGCTAAAAAGAGAATACCCACCAATCAAAATGCCTTTGCTATGCGCATAATCTGCCAGTGCCTTAAACTTTTCCACATTCGTTGAAGAAGTATCCTCCATATTCAAACCGCTGCCAAAACTCAATATCAATCCTTCATAACCAGTCACAACGCATTGGTCGATACAGCTTTTTACCTTTTCAGGGTCAGAGCTGACAAGATGCATAAAGATGGGATTCTCTGTCGTCCAGGGTGCTATGGTTCTGTACATTTTCCGTTGCGCTAAACCATTTCGTTCGCGATCGTAGCTATCCAACAACAATTCATTCGTTCTTATCGAATTAAAGGTATCTCCCGGCTGTAGCTTAATACCAATGCCAAAACCCGGATAAACTTCCAGAAGGCAAGGCGTTTGATATTCATAATTTACCTGCGAAGTGTAGGTTGAATCCGCCTCCCAATGAGTAGTTTGATCGGATAGATCGGCCTTCATCGCATTGTTGAATGCATAGTTACTCTCAATATAGATACTATGCGGAGTTTTCATCTGGTCAACTTTACCGACCACCGCTGATTCTTCTTCGGGCGTTGCCAGTATTTCATTAACCGCATTATCGATTCTGATACTTTCTTTTGACCTATTTTCAACGCTTAACCATTTACATATCAATGGAACACCATCGTAAATCCCATAATTCACTTTAACGATCAAGTCCTTTAACTGATCTGACCCTGAATAAATGAAAGTTAAAGTTTTACCTGTCGGGAGTTGCTTGTTCGACGCCCATAGTCGCGCATGCCATTTTACATAAGGCTGAATGGAGGGTGAAACAGTAAAGCCTTTGTATTGAAAATCCTGCTGGTGTGCTTTCAATTCGTCAACCCATTCTTTTAGCAAATAAGCCTTTTCTTTTTGACCGTACAATCCACCTACATTGACCGTTTTTCCGTTGATGACCAACCGTGCTTCGGGCTCTACCGCTCGCAGCATCTGTTCGCCGTTGCTTAGGTTTACATAATCGATGCAGGCTACATTGGATTGAATTCTGAAAGTGCGTTTGAGCAATCCATTATATAGGATGATCTCCTTTCCGTCCCCGCTTCTGTAAACCCTTGCATGTTCCACGGGCTTATGCACTAACCAATCGTTTTTGTGTGATAATTGACTAATCTGTCCAAGCATGGGTAACTCACTGATTTGTGTTTGCGCATGACAAAAACAGGCAGAGAAAATCGTTAAGGCAAGTAGCAATTTCTTCATGATTTGAGGCAGGCGATTATTCATTTCAGCTCAAATTAATAATTGATAATTTAATTTGAAGCGGATTATTACTTTTGCGGCAAATAAAATCTACATGGCATCAACCAAACTTACCATAAACAGCAACGGATCAGTAAAAATTGACGGCGACTTTGAAATTGTCGACGCGCAAGGCAATCAATATGGCTTGCAGGGCCGCACTATCGTTTCCATCTGCCGCTGCGGATTATCAGCCAACAAACCCTTCTGCGATGGTTCACACAAAGGCCATTTTGAGCACGATGCGCAGGCGTTTGAGTTACCACCTAGAAAGTGACCAGTTAATCAGTTAACCAGTTATCAGGAAAACCTGATTAAGATTGACTGGTCACTGGTTAACTGATTACTGATTAACTGACAACTATATATTCCCCTTCTTCAACTCTTCCACTGCATGATTAGCTGCACGGGCGGTTATGGCCATGAAGGTGAGCGAAGGATTCTGCGTACTGGTAGATACCATGCAGGAACCATCCGTTACGAATACATTTTTACATTCGTGCATTTGATTCCATGCGTTCAGTAAGGAAGTTTTCGGATCTCTGCCCATGCGAACACCACCCATTTCGTGAATATCTAATCCAGGAGCCTGGTTTGTATCATACGTTCTGATATCCTTACAGCCTGCTACGGTAAGCATTTCTTCCGCCTGTGCAGTAAAGTCCTTCATGCTTTTTATATCATTGTCATCATAAGCTACCGACATTTTGAGCAATGGTATACCCCATGCATCTTTTTCATCTTTGCTCAAGCTTACATGATTGGTTTCCTTCGGGATCGTTTCTCCCTGCATTTGCACATAAACTACCCATGGGCCTGGTTCTGATATCGCTTCTTTATAACCGCCACCAATCTGCGGTCCATCTGTAGAATGTCCCCATCCCGCACGCATTACCGAATAGAAGGTCATATAACCGCGTAAAAAGTCCATCTCCTGCTTATAAACGTTCCTGAAGTTTGGCATCATGATAGCGCACGGCCGACGACCATAATAATAGGAATCAAGGTATCCGTCCATTGAGGCGCTTAATGTTCCCCGATAGTTATGGAATGCAACAAACTTGCCCAACAAGCCATTATCATTACCTAAACCATTTGGAAAGCGCGATGACGTTGAGTTTAATAGCACCAGATTCGTATTCATCGTAGCTGCATTTACGAAGATGATCTTCGCATAATACTCTGTCGCTTCCTTAGTATGCGCATCAATCACACGTACACCGGTAGCTTTGCCTTTCTTTTCATCATAAATAATGGAATGCACCACAGAATCAGGTCGTAATGTCAGGTTACCAGTTCTTTCCGCCCATGGAATGGTTGAAGAATTTGAACTGAAATATCCGCCAAAAGGACACCCTCTTTCGCATAAGCTGCGTGCCTGGCATTGGCCACGACCTTGTTGTTTATGTATTTCGTTAGGTTTGGTCAAATGTGCACAGCGGCCAATAACCACATGTCTGTCCTTATAATGCTCATTAATGCGCTTGCTCATATCCTTTTCAACCGCATTCATTTCCCATGCGGGCAAAAATTCACCATCAGGTAATGTTTCGAGGCCATCATGGTTACCGGCTATCCCGGCAAAGCGTTCTACGTGACTATACCACGGCGCAATATCATCGTAATGTATCGGCCAATCCACTGCAAAACCATCCCGCCCCGGCCCTTCAAAATCAAATTTGCTCCAGCGTTGAGTTTGTCTCGCCCACAACAGGGATTTTCCTCCAACCTGGTATCCGCGTATCCAATCAAACGGCTTTTCCTGCACATAAGGATGTTCTTTATCCTTTACAAAAAAATGCTGGCTGGCTTCACTAAAGGCATAGCAACGTTCTACTATAGGATTTCCTTTCGTAACAGATAAAGGCTCATGAGTACGGTGCGGAAAATCCCATGGATTTTTAGTAGCTGTAGGGTAATCTTTCAGATGGACAACATTTCGCCCTCTTTCAAGTACCAGTGTTTTTAAACCGTGCTCACATAGTTCCTTAGCAGCCCATCCTCCGCTGATGCCCGAGCCTATTACAATAGCGTCGAAGGTGTTTTTTTCGACTCCCTTTGAATTAATATTAGCCATTTTTCAGTGTTAGTTAGATAATTGGTTTTTCAAGGTAAGTGTTTACAAAAATAATGACAAAAATATTTTGCGTAACCAATCGGTTTCCTATATATTTGTAACCGATTGGTTACGAGTAGAAAAATAATTATGAGACGAGATGTATTCCAGGCGATAGCAGACCCAACAAGAAGGGCCATCATCAATATGATAGCCAAGCAGCCCATGAACCTGAATGCTGTTGCTGAGCGCTTTGATATCAGTCGGCCTGCTATTTCAAAACAAATAAAAATCCTAACCCAGTGCGGCCTTGTTACTATAAAGCAACAGGGGCGCGAACGTTATTGCGAAGCAAAGCTTCAAAAGCTAAATGAAGTTTCTGAATGGGTGGAGCAATACCGCACATTTTGGAATAATAAACTAGACGCTTTGGAAGACTTCCTGGCAAAGGACATAGCCAATGAAACAGAAAGCAAACCAATTAAACATAAGAAGCAATGAAAAACGAACCAGTTGTAGTTGAGCGTGTTTATAAAGCACCGGTAAGCCGGGTATGGAGCGCTCTGACTGAAGTTGAAAAAATGCGTGAATGGTATTTCCCGATGCTGACTGAATTCAAGCTCCAAGTCGGATTTGAAACAAGTTTTGATGTGCATCATAACGAAAAGGTATTTCCGCATATATGGAAGATAACAGAGGTGATACCAAACAAAAAGATAAGCTATGAATGGAAGTTTGGTGGCTATCCGGGTAATTCCCTGGTCAGTTTTGAACTGTTTGAAGAAAACGGGAATACAAGGATTGTTTGTACCCATAGCGAACTTGAAACCTTTGAAGGTAGTATCAATCCTGAATTGGGAAGACAAAATTTTGTTGAAGGCTGGACACATTTTATGGGCACAGCATTAAAAGATTATGTTGAAAAAACAGAAGCCTGAATAAACACATTTAATATTCATAAAACGGACAATTTCATGAAAAACGAACCAGTCGTAATTGAACGCACATTAAACGCACCTGTCGAAAGGGTTTGGAAGGCCATTTCCGACAAAGACCAAATGAAACAATGGTATTTGAACTTAACAGAGTTTAAACCCGAGGTAGGATTTGAGTTTAGTTTTAAAGGAGGGCCCGAACAACTTTTGCACCTATGTAAAATAACAAGGATGGAATACGAAAAAGTATTACAATACACCTGGAGATTTGGAGGTTACGAGGGAGACTCGTTGGTTACATTTGAATTATTTCCGGAAGGGAGCAGCACAAAACTCAGACTTACCCACGAAGGTATTGAAACCTTCCCATCCGATAAATTGGGTACAAAAGAAGAATTTGCTGAAGGCTGGGTGCATTTAGTAGAATCATCATTAAAAGGTTATTTAGAAAAACAGAAGCCTGAATAAAGAGGTTTCATACTCATAAAACGGACAAATACATGAAAAACGAACCATTTGTAATTGAACGCACTTTGAATGCCTCACCCGAAAGAGTTTGGAAAGCCATTACTGACAAAGACCAAATGAAAGAATGGTATTTTAACCTGGCGGAATTTGAACCTGAAGTAGGTTTTGAATTCACTTTTAACGGGGGCAGCGAAGAAAAAACATATGTTCATTTATGTAAGGTAACTAAAGTAGAACCAGGTAAATTATTGCAATACAGCTGGCGTTACCGCGATTATCCGGGCAATTCGTTCGTGACGTGGGAGTTATTTCCTGAAGGCGATAAAACCAGATTGAAGTTAACACATGAAGGTCTGGAAACCTTCCCAACTGACAATAAAGATTTTGCAAGAAGCAGTTTCGAAGCAGGCTGGACTTACATTATCGGCACTTCGATTGTTAACTATTTCGATAAGCAAGCAGAAACATTATGAAAGTGATCGTAACAAGTATCCTGGTAGATAATCAGGATAAAGCGCTGAAATTCTATACCGAGAAGTTGGGGTTTGTTAAAAAAACGGAGTTACCGGTAGGCGACGCAAAATGGCTGACTGTCATCTCTCCTGAAGGAAATATGGATGTTGAAGTATTACTGGAGCCAAACTGGAACCCATCAATACAAATTGATGGTAGGCCTGCTGCGGCTGAATACCAGAAGATATTGTTCAACGCCAACATTCCTGCAACAGTTTTTGGTGTAGACGATATAACGAAAGAATATGAAAAGCTAAAAGGTTTAGGCGTGCGGTTTACTACACCGCCTACACCGATGGGACAAGTTACAATGGCTGTTTTTGATGATACCTGCGGAAATCTGATATCGATAGTGCAGCAGTAATATCAATTAAAAAAACCATGTCATTTCGATGAGCCAGGAAGGGCTGTGAATTGGGGGCGAAGAGAAATCTTATACACCTTGCAAAGTCTTCGAGCCGCTTGTATAAGATTTCTCCTCACCCCATCACGCTTTTCCCTACAGTTCGTCGAAATGACATGGTTTTTAGACGGTCGTGCATTCTTTATGAGAAGAATGTTTTATTTTGTCGCATCCTACCCTTTAATTTGCCGCGATCAAAACCCAAAGGATTGATGAAGTGTTTCTAATTTTACATTACAAACCATTTAATCGATCCTTTTATGATTTTAGATAAAAATGCATTCAGCAGCTTTTCAGTGAATGACATTGATAAGGCAAAAGAGTTCTATCAAGGCACTTTGGGCCTTAACGCCAGTCAAATAGAAATGGGCGGAGAATACCGTATGCTCGAATTGGACGTTACAGGCGGAACCAAGGTAATGATCTATCCAAAGCCAAATCATACACCCGCTACATTTACTGTCTTAAATTTTCCTGTGGATGATTTGGAAAAAACTGTAGATGAACTCACCGCCAAAGGTGTAAAGTTTGAACACTATGATATGGGCGATATGAAAACTGATGCAAAAGGTATCGTTCGGGGAAATGGTCGCGGACCAGACATCGCCTGGTTTACCGATCCGGCAGGAAATATCATTTCGGTTCTGAAAAACTAGTGATCAGTACAGGCGCTTTACAATGCGCAGCTTGTGTGTATAGCGTTTTTGCTCTTCTGAATAAATACCCTGGTTATCGATCCGGTCGATCTTTACACGGCCGGATGCGTGGATGATCTGTTCATTATTCAGCATAATACCTACGTGTGTGATCTTGCCTTCAGCGTTATCAAAAAAGGCAAGGTCACCTAACCTTGCTTCAGCCAAAAAATCGACTACTTTACCTTGCTCGGCCTGCATCCAGGCGTCCCTTTTCAGCTCGTAGCCACGCAATCTGAACACGGCCTGTGTAAATCCGGAGCAGTCGATACCATAATGGGTGCGTCCACCCCATAGATAAGGCGTGTTTAGAAACGATTTTGCAACAATATCCAAAGTTGCGGTCTCGCCTATCTCTCCTATTATTTCAAACTGTTCGTTATTAATTTGGCAAGTGGTACCTTTTAGGAACACCAGTGAACTGGCGACAGGCAAGTATAATACGCTATTATCGGGCTTTTTCCAGGCTTGTGTTACGGCTCTGTAAGTAATTGGAGGTGGATTTTCCTTAAGGGTTTTGTAGGCAACATGGCCCAGCATGGCAAATTGCAGGCGACCGATCCAGCCTTCGTAATTGTCACTGGTAGTGATCACTTTAACCCACCGTTCTGTCCACTCTAAAATCTCGAAAGTTTCACCAAAAAGGATTTGGGAAACCATCTCGCTTCTATCACTCGCTTCGGCTCTCAGGGGTATTACAGCTAAATTACAAATGCCATATTCCATTGTTAAAAATTAAGATTTAGGGTCACGGAAATCTTACGCAACAATAGTTAAAATTTTCAGTAAAAAAATAGGGGAATGTATAAAATCACACATTCCCCTACAGTATTAACATTAAACAAATTTATTCGTTCATATGCAGCCATTCTTTTTTGGCCAAAAGCTCTTCTTTTGATTCGCGAACGTCTTCGTCGTCTACACAGCAGTCAACAGGACATACTGCAGCGCACTGAGGTTCATCGTGGAAACCAACGCACTCAGTACACTTATCAGGAACAATGTAATATATATCGTCAGACAATGCAGCCTGAGTTTCCTCAGCATTTAATGTATTACCGTCGCCAAAATCGATCAATCCTTTTAAACCGGTACCGTCTGAGAATCTCCAGGCAGCGCCGGCATCATAAATTGCATTGTTTGGGCATTCAGGCTCACAAGCCCCACAGTTTATACACTCATCGGTGATTTTAATCGCCATAGTTTCTTATATCTTATATTCTAAACTTACCTTTGCCTTGCTAAACAAGCACGCAAATATAACAAAAAAACAGTTCAGGGGTTCGCCCCAGCTACATTAATATGTCAAAATTAAATAAAAACTACTTAATAGGTGTATTTTCTACGTTAGGCGCGCAATTAAGTTACCCCGACGAACAATTAAATGCGATAATAAAAGACGAATATCATTACAATGCCTGGTTCACCCCGCAGAATGTAGAACATGCGGTGAAAGCCATTGGCGAAATGCTTAACCAGGAAGACCTGACAACCTGGCTTGACAGATACGAAATTGACTATGAAAAACCAGGTAAACGTGTTGGACTTATCCTAGCTGGCAATATCCCCCTGGTCGGTTTTCACGATGTATTGTGTGTACTCATTACCGGGAATCATGCCCTTATCAAGGCCTCAACTCAGGATGCAAGACTGATCAAATATGTATTGAATATGCTGGTAAAGATCGAGTCTGAATTTCAATCCCGATTCAGTTTTGTAGAGAAGCTGCAGGGCTTTGATGCAGTGATTGCCACAGGTAGTAATAACACCTCACGTTATTTTGAATTTTATTTCAGCAAAGTTCCTAACATCATCCGCAAAAACCGGAATAGTGTGGCAGTTTTGACAGGCAATGAGACAACCGAACAGCTTTACCAATTAGGCCACGACATATTTGATTATTTCGGTTTAGGCTGCCGAAACGTATCTAAATTAATTGTGCCGGAAAACTATGATTTTACGCCATTTTTTGAAGCGATACAACCGCATTATACCATCATCAATCACCATAAATACAACAATAATTACGACTATAACAAATCCATCTACCTGGTAAACAAGGACAAACACCTGGACAACGGTTTTTTGTTAGTAAAAGAAGACGAGCGCATGGTTTCCCCACTGGCTGTGGTGTTTTATGAGCAATATAAAGACATGTCATCAGTTGAAGCTTTATTGGAACGTGAGAGCGAAAATATCCAATGTATCGTTAGCACAGCCAGTCTCAAAGCAGCGAACCAGGCGGTCGGTTTCGGCGAAAGTCAGCAGCCTGCATTGTGGGATTATGCCGATGGCGTGGATACAATGGATTTCTTGACAAAGCTTTAAATAAACGATACCTTTGGTGAATGAGGTGAATGGAGGTGAAAGCTGAAAGGTAAAAGGCCAAAGGTGATTAAACCAGTCTTGACCCTTTAACCTTTACTCCCTTAACCTTTAACCTCAAAAAATGTATATTATAAAAGTTAAAGGCGTTGCCAAAATACCCGATTATGTGCAGCTGCGCGACGATCAGTTTACGCTGCTGGCTTATTTCAGGGTCGACAGGCCTGATAAATCGCTGGATAAGGTGGGATTGGGTAACAAGACAGAACAAATCATGAATATTATTAAAGACCTGCCGTTTGGGCAGATCTTAAAACTGGAACTATAAAATGATCGGAAACTCAATTATAAAGCTCAGCAACGTTGATATTTTTCAGCAAAAGAATTTAATCTTATCAAATGTCAATCTGCATGTTGATAAAGGTGACTTTGTGTGGCTTATAGGCCAGACAGGCTCCGGAAAAAGCAGCTTGCTGAAAGTAATTTATGGTGATTTGAATATCCCCGGCGGCGAAGGTCACGCCTGCGGTTACGATTTGAGAAAATTACCATCAAGAGATGTTCCATTCCTGCGCAGAAAGCTGGGCATTGTCTTCCAGGACTTTCAATTGCTAACCGATCGCTCTATTGAAGCCAACCTTCAATTTGTAATGCGGGCAACCGGATGGGTTGATAAGAAACTGATCGCCGAACGTACACTGGATGTATTAGAAAAAGTTGGTCTACGTTCTAAACTCAAAAAGATGCCTCATGAACTATCTGGAGGTGAGCAGCAACGTGTGGTAATTGCCCGCGCATTGATCAACGATCCCGAGATCATCCTGGCAGACGAACCAACCGGCAACCTCGACCCGGATACTTCCGAAGAAATTGTGTTGCTGTTAAAGCAGATCAGCCAATCAGGTACCGCCATCCTGATAGCCACCCACGATTATCACATCATCCGCACTTTCCCTTCACGCATCATTAAATGTGAGAATGGAAAGGTTTTGGAAGACGTGCAGATTGCCTGATTTTTGAGTAGCAGTTGCAGTGGCAGTAGCAGGCTGATATTTAAATCAAGCTACTACAGCTATTTGTTTTTGTCATTCAAAAACTGCCACTGCTGCTGCCACTGCAACTTTTAATGACAACATTTACCTCAAAAAACAAACAGTTCTGACACTCTGTCCTGAAAACGCAAATGGCAGGAAAGTTGATTTGCAGAAACTGAATCATGAATTTTAATGATATGCTAAAGAAAAAAAAGAACGACCACATAGAAGGCGACGAGCATTTGAACGAAGTAATCGATGAAGGGAATGCGACTGCCGAAACTGAACCTACTCCTGAAGAATTGGTTAAACAGGAACTTTCAGTAGCCAACGACAGGTACCTGCGCCTATATGCCGAATTTGATAATTTTCGCCGCCGTACTGCCAAAGAACGTGAGGAAGCCAGAAAATCAGAAGGCAAGGATGTTATAGTTGCCCTGCTGCCTGTTTTGGATGATTTTGATCGCGCCATCCGTTCAATGGAAAACTTGACAGATGTTGCCGCCGTAAAAGAGGGCGTTGTATTGATACAGAATAAATTAAAAAATGTGCTTTCGCAGAAAGGATTAAAAGAAATGGAGTCTATAGGTACTCCGTTCGATCCTGAGATTCACGAAGCCATCACCAACATACCTGCCCCATCAGATGATTTGAAGGGCAAAGTAGTTGATGAAATGGAAAAAGGCTATTACTTAAATGATAAAGTAGCCCGATTCGCAAAAGTTATAGTTGGGAATTAATTAGTGAATTACTGAATGAGTGAATTAGCGAATGATTTTTTAATCACTCATTCACTAACTCATTCATTCACTCATTATACAAGAGATGTCAAAAAGAGATTATTACGACGTTCTGGGCGTTGCGAGAGGTGCCGATGCTGAAGAGATCAAAAAGGCGTATCGCAAAATGGCGATCAAGTATCACCCTGACAAAAATCCGGGCGATAAGCAAGCCGAAGATAACTTTAAAGAGGCCGCCGAAGCTTACGAAGTATTGAGCAATGCTGAAAAACGTCGCCGGTACGACCAGTTTGGCCATGCAGCGAATGCACAATCAGCCAATGGCGGAGGAGGTTTTGGTGGCGGTGGCATGAATATGGAAGACATATTCAGCCAGTTCGGCGATATATTTGGTGGCGGAAGTCCGTTTGAAGGATTTTTTGGCGGTGGTGGCAGACAAGGCGGCGGTCGCCGTGTACAGCGTGGCAGTAACCTGCGCATTAAAGTAAGACTGACGCTTGAAGAAATTGCCAACGGAACCGAGAAGAAAATAAAAGTAAACAAGCAGATCGTTTGTAAAACCTGCGACGGTACCGGTGCAAAGGACCAGTCGTCTATACAAACCTGTAAAACCTGCGGTGGCCAGGGCGCTGTGCGACGGGTAACCAACACCATCCTGGGCCAGATGCAAACTACCAGCACCTGCCCTACCTGTAACGGCGAGGGCACTACCATCACTTCAAAATGTACAGTTTGTCATGGTGATGGCGTTGTGCGCGGCGAAGAAACCATCAGCATTAACATACCAGCCGGTGTAAGTGAAGGCATGCAGCTGAGCATGGGCGGTAAAGGTAACGCCGCTCCTCGCGGTGGTGTACCGGGCGATCTGATCATCCTGATAGAAGAAATTCCGCACGAAACATTAAAACGCGACGGCAACAACGTGATCTATGATCTGCATGTAAGCTTTGTTGATGCAGCCTTAGGTACCAGTGTTGAAGTGCCAACCATTGACGGTAAAGCGAAGATCAAGATAGACCCGGGAACACAGGGCGGTAAGATATTACGCCTGAAATCAAAAGGTGTTCCGGAGGTAAATTCTTATCACCGCGGCGACCAGCTGGTTCACGTAAATATCTGGACACCAAAAGCATTAAGCCGTGAAGAACGCGAGTTACTTGAAAAGCTACAGGATTCGCCGAACTTTAAACCAAGTCCGGGCAAGAATGAGAAGAGCTTCTTTGAGCGGATGAAGGAATACTTTGAATAAGGTTAAAGCTGAAAGGCGAAAGCTAAAAGGTATTAAAGCCCTGGATCAAATCGATTCGGGGCTTTTTTGTAATAATGCTGTTGGACTATTACAAAAAATTGCTTCCCGCTACAATAAACACGTTATTTAGTCAGTTTTAGGATTGATTTATTTAATAACACTTACTTAAACCTTTTATGTCTACCCAAAGATCATTTACAACTTTTTTATTCGTTTCCTTATTTTCAATTTTCTCAATTAACGCTCAAGGGCAAACTGTCAAGACCGGCAAAACTGATTCTGTTCAGGTTCATCGTGCTCAGAACGTATTTATTGAAATGGGAGGTGCAGGATTATTTTTCTCAGCAAATTACGATACCCGCTTTTCTCAGCAAAGAGATGGCCTGGGTGGAAGGCTTGGCCTGGGTTGGTGGCATTCGGTGAATACCACATTTGTTACTGTTCCACTCCAGTTAAATTATTTGGTTGGAGGCAGAAGTCACTTTTTTGAAGTTGGTGCCGGTGCAGCTTACATGCACCTGACCAACCCTTATTTTGGTAATCCTATAATTGGTAATAATCCAATGGTGGTTAACTCTACCGTCGTTGCAACCTCGACTATCGGTTATCGATATCAACCATTTAATGGGGGATTGAATTTACGGGCAAGCTTTAATCCTTCGTTGCTTCAGGGAACTTTCGTACCTGAAATTGGTTTAAGCGCGGGCTACACATTCAGATAAACGCCCCACGGGTTTACCTGCGTGGTTTGACAGGCTGATATTGTATCAACTCATTAATGAGTTTTTGCACCTCTTTATAATCAACCTTCTCTACCAGGTAAGCCTGACCATTACCATTATCATCCCAGGTGTTTTTACCGTCATCAGCTACGATCATTCTACCATTGTGTAAAGTGTAGAATTGAGAATACCCTTTAATTGCCACCAGCACAGCTGTTTCATCCCAGCTTTTGCGGCCCAATGAATCTTCTTTCGCCATTGGTATCGAAATACGGAATACATCCTTTACCGGGCTGTTCTTTATTGCATCATTATGTATCAAAGGGATACCCGCCAATATCTTCTCTCCTATTTCAAATCCGCTCAGAATAACTTGAGTGGGCCAGTTAGTATAAACATTCTGCGAAGCTTTGGCATCTTTCATCACGTTAAACTCATAGCCAGATGGAAATCTGCCTGCCATGCAAACTAATAGCTTTACTTTATGGGCGACAAGCTCCTTGCCATTCAGCTTCGAATATTCATCAGCGTTGGTACTCAGTAAATTTGAAAGGTTAGTCAGAAAACCGACTGTTACGATTGTCACGCTATGATCAGGTTGTGAAGCTAAAACCTTACGATAAACCTGAACTGCATCAGGCACCTCATCATTGCTTTTTATTTTGTGCGGATATTTAGCCAATAAGGTATCACTCCAGTGCTGCCAGTCACGCAAATCTAATCCAGCTTTCGGAATACCGATAGGAATATTAGGTCGTCCAAAATAAGTGTTGAACACATTCATCACTCCTGCAACACCATCATACCGGGTACTGGCTACAGTTGCCAGGATATGCGCTTCGCCTTTATCGGCCAGGTTATGCAAAATAGTAATAGCGCCCACATCGTCATAATCGGGCCCCATATCACTATCAAAAATGATGTTTACAGGTTTTTGCTGACCGAAACAAACGGAAGTGGCAAGAAGAAATAGCAGTAAAAGTTTATATCTCATAATCAGGTATTGGTTATCAGCTAATTTATTACTTTTATCAAAATTCCCCTGTTTTATCTTCGTGATAAATTAATAGCCGTAACAAAACCTAAAGCGTTATATCTAACTATAAAAACTGATCCTTATATGCTAAGCATTCGACACATCGAAAAGCAATATGCCGGGCACAAAGCCCTTACCGATGTAAGTTTAGAAGTTGAAAGCGGCCAGATATTCGGTCTGCTGGGGCCAAACGGAGCCGGTAAAACTTCACTTATACGTATCATTAATCAAATCACAGCACCAGACTCAGGCGAGATCTATTTCAAAGGAGAAAAACTCAACCCATCGCACATTGAGCGTATCGGTTATTTACCCGAAGAACGCGGCCTCTACAAAAAAATGGAGATTGGCGAACAGATGATCTATCTGGCTCGTCTAAAAGGCCTAAGCCGTGCTGAGGCTCAAAAACGGCTGAAATTCTGGTTCGAGAAACTGGGAATGGAAACCTGGTGGAAAAAGAAAATTGAAGAGTTATCAAAAGGTATGCAGCAGAAAGCACAATTCGTTGCCACTGTACTGCATGAACCTGATCTGATCATACTGGATGAACCTTTTAGCGGCTTCGACCCGGTAAATGCCGAATTGATCAAAGATGAAATTCTTGAACTCAACAAAAAAGGCGCGACAATTCTCTTCTCCACCCACCGTATGGAATCCGTAGAAGAGCTTTGCGATGGCATTGCTTTGATCCACCTTTCGCACAAGATATTAGATGGTAAAATGAAAGCGATACGCAATTCGTATCGTAATGATACTTACTTAGTAGAATACAGCGGTGAAAAGCTGATCTTCAACGGCTCGCAACCATTCGAGATACTTAGTGAAGATACTGATGATGACAGGTATCTTATCAAGATCAGTCCTAAAACAGGCAACACTGCCAATGAAATATTGCAGTACCTGATACCAAAAGCGAACATTCACATGCTGAAGGAAGTGATACCAAGCATGAACGAAATATTTATTGAACAAGTAAACAAAAAATCTGCCTGACCATGAATAAAATTCTATTAATCATACAACGAGAGTACGTGACCAGGGTGAGGAAAAGGTCGTTTATTATTGTGACATTACTGGTTCCTACACTTATTGCGTCTTTATTTGCAGTAATAGCCTATATCGCCAAAGATAAGGATCAAACCATGCATGTGGTGAACGTGATCGACAATACAGGCGACTTCATAAACAAATTCCAGGATGGAAAATACATAAAATTCACGTATTCAAACCGACCATTAGACGTTGAGAAAAAGGATTTAAAAAATGACAATGACCTGATATTAAATATATCGAACAATCAAAAGGACAATGTTGAGCTATTTGCGAAAAAGAAAACGACTTTGACCTTATCTGATGATATTCAACGGCAGATGAATGATATTGCCGCCGGAAGCAGTTTGGTAAAAGCCGGAATTGATACGGCAAAGCTGCACCAGGTAAAAAGTAACATCACTATAAAAACAAGCGAGATCACAGCAACTGGTGAACAAAGCGCTAATCTTGGTCCGGCTTATGCATTGAGTTTTACCGGAGCAATACTGATCTATATGTCGCTGTTTATTTACGGCGCGCAGGTGATGCGTGGTGTGATCGAGGAGAAAACGAGCCGCATTATCGAGGTGATCGTATCTTCAGTTAAACCGTTCCAGTTAATGGCCGGAAAGATCATTGGCGTGGGTTTAGTGGGACTGACTCAATTTGTTATCTGGATTGGATTATCCACTGCCATAAGCTACTACCTGGGAATCAAAGGTGGTATGGGCGGACAAATGACCGTATTTATTCATAGCCTTGGTGCAAATGCTGCTTATGAATTAAGCTGTTTTGTCTTTTATTGGATCACAGGATTCCTGCTCTATAGCGCACTTTTTGCAGCAGTTGGTTCCGCTGTTGACAGCGAAACGGAAACACAGCAATTTATGTTCCCCATCACTTTGCCTCTGTTGTTTACCTACATATTGTGCGTTAGCTACCTGTTCACAGTACCGGATAGTCCGTTAGCAGTCTGGTTGTCTATAATTCCATTCACCGCTCCCGTAGCTATGATGATGCGTCTTCCTTTTACCCCAGCGCCATGGCAGGTGGCTACATCCATGGTACTAATGATAGTTGGTTTTATTTTCACTACATATGTGGCAGCACGTATTTATAGGGTCGGAATTTTGATGTATGGCAAGAAAACCAGCTTCAAAGAATTGGCCAAATGGTTCTTCTATAAAGAGTAGTTTTATCAACATAAATGAATAAGTGATCCCCTGCGTTGACAAACAATTTAGGGGATTATTTATTTTAGAGGCATGGATAAACGTTTCGCCGTAATGGATCTCGGCACCAATATGTTTCACCTGCTGATTGCCGAGGGCGATATCAATAATTTTCGCGAAATAGTGCATGAGGATGTCGCGGTTAAACTAGGCGAAGGTGGAATCAATAAGGGAATGATCCTTCCCGCTCCATTCGAGCGTGGCATAGCTACTATGAAGCAATTCGCCAAACAAATTTCAGACAATAATACACAGAATATCAAAGCAATAGCTACATCTGCATTACGAAATGCTTCAAATGGAAAAGAGTTTATTGAACGAGTAAAAACAGAAGCCGGAATTGATATTGAAATAGTAGATGGCAACCGTGAAGCTTCTTTTATTTACTCAGGTGTAAAGGCAAGTGGATTATTATCAGACCATAATTCTCTAATCATGGATATTGGCGGCGGTAGTGTAGAGTTTATTATCGGAAATCAGTCAGAATTGACCTGGAAACAAAGCTTTGAGATCGGCGCAGCACGGC
>NZ_DATCRU010000090.1:0-65558 GCF_036568825.1 Mucilaginibacter sp.
TCGGGCAGCAGAAGCTGACGCCGTGCGAATTGAACTTTTCATTGTCCTTGTGATCTGGTTCCTTTCTCTCTTCTCAATCCAGGAATGTGTTCAGGTATTTTTTTTAATTTTTACGCAATATAATAATTTATTTACGAGTAAGCCAAATGAATTGCTAATTATCATAACGTCTCATTGTTAACACCACGAAATTCATTGGAGATGGCTTCTAAGGGAGGATTATTACTGAAAGGGATTATAGGTATCTAGTTTCATAACCAATACTAACCCTAGCTTCGCTTTAGGTCTATCCGGACTCTTTTTTATGGTTAAAAAATCCATCTTTTTAAAAATAATGTCCATTTAAAAAGAGTCACATTTCCGTTACGTTTACCACACCAATTATCCCCGCACTATACCCTGATGAAATACTGTCTAAAAGACAATTATTTTTTCATAAGGCAGTTTTGTTGCGGAACTTTTAACTAAAAACCAAACAAAAACCAATTTACTATGCAAAGATTTACTAAACTATTTTTGCGGCGAACGATTTTCATTTTGGTCACAATTTGTGCCATTTGTTTTTCAGCCGCAGCGCAAACAACGACGGTTAGCGGTGTTGTGACCGCCAGGGAGGACAATACGCCGATTCCTGGTGTAACCGTAACTATTAAAAACACCCAACAGGGCGTTGCTACTGATGCAAACGGAAAATTTTCATTGAATGTACCGCCAGGGGCTATTCTTGTTTTTAAACTTGTTGGATACGAACCCGCGGAGGCTGCCGTCAACGGGCCGGTGGTAAACGTTAGTCTTTCTGCCCGGCAGAACAATCTTAATGAGGTCGTGGTGATCGGCTATGGCACTGTAAAGAAGAAGGACCTCACCGGCGCAGTTGCCAATATAAAAGGCTCCGACATCAAATCGCAAGGCGTAAGTGATGTGACTAAAGCCCTCCAGGGTAAATTACCCGGTGTGACTATCGAGGCGGCGGGCGGCGATCCAGGCTCAGGAACAAGAATATTGATCCGGGGCGTAGGTTCGTTAAATAACGCAACCCCGCTTTACCTGGTAGACGGTGTGCCGGTGGCCAATATCAATAACCTGAGTCAAAATGATATCCAATCTATTGATATATTGAAGGATGCATCGGCTGCCGCAATCTATGGATCGCGTGCTGCAAATGGGGTCGTGCTGGTAACGACAAAATCGGGAAAAAATGGTCAAACCGTGATACAGGCAAATGCCAATTATGGTGTACAAAATATCGCTCATCGTGTGGATGTATTGAATGCGGAACAATGGGCGACGGTGAGCAATGAGGCGCATGACGCAGCAGGCATGGCCCGACTGGATATAGCTAAGAATCCGGAATCACTTGGCGCCGGCACCAACTGGCAGGATGCAATTTATCGCAGCGCTCCCATTCAACAATATGATCTACTCTTAAGTGGTGGAAATCAGTCTACCAATTACAGCGTTTCGGGAAGCTTTCTGGATCAGGATGGGATCGTAAAAGTTACAGGCTATGATCGCTATAACCTGCGGGCAAAGTCAGAAACCAGCAAAGGTCCGTTCAAGTTTGGCGAAACCATTGTTCTTACCCGGGAAAAAACGATCACGATGCCGGGGGGTTGGGGCGGGCAAGGCGGCAACCCTATTGGTTCTGCTGCCAAGATGATACCGGCTTTCCCTATTTATGATCCAACCGCTGTGGGTGGTTTCGCAGGTGCAACGGGTCCTGTTGTTAACGTCGCTAACCCGGTGGCACAATTAAATCTTGAAGACATCAATAGAGTGTCTTCCGATATTTTAACGAATGCATATGGCCAGCTTACTATTTTACCGGGCCTGACTTACAAACTTAATTTCGGCTACACCGCAGACTTTGGAACAGGCACCGATTACGATAAACGTTACGTGGTCGGTACGTTATTTTCGCACCCAACGAATGATTTAAGTATCAGTAAAGATCAAACAGATCTGTTACTGGTGGAAAATACGTTGAATTACACAAAGATTTTCGGGAAACATAGTATCCAGGCGCTGGCGGGCTATACTTACCAAAAAAATGATTACACCTATTTGCTGACAGCCAGGACGGATTTGCCCGATGGACTCGAAAACATCGACGCAGGTGCCGGTACCTCCACAACAGGGGGAAACAGCATTGAGAGTACTTTGCTTTCAGCATTAGGTCGTATTATCTACTCCTATGATGACCGTTACCTGATGACGGCCAGTATTCGCAGGGACGGTTCTTCACGTTTTGGTGCCAATAATAAATATGGCAATTTCCCATCTGTTGCCCTGGGCTGGAATGCATCTAACGAAAAATTTTACGGTTCTTCTTTGAAGGATATACTTTCCACTTTTAAGCTTCGGGCGAGTTATGGGGTGCTTGGCAATCAGGAAATTGGCGACTACCAGTATAGCGCTGCAGTTGCATCAAATATTAATTACGTAACGGGAACTACGCAACAAAAATGGTTTGGGGCCATCCAGACATCATTTGCCGACCCCAACATCAAATGGGAAAGTACCAAGACAGTGAACGCCGGTTTTGATGCAGGGTTTTTCCGCGACAAATTGTTTGTGACCGCTGATTACTTTATTAAAACCACAGACGATGTATTGCTGAATGTACCTATCCCTGGCTCAGCCGGGTCAACCAGCAACCCCGTAGTTAATGCCGGCAGTCTTCGTAATAAGGGTGTTGAGTTTGGGGTCAATTACAGCGATCAGATCGGAAAGCTGAAATATAGTGTCTTCGGTACCTTGAGCGCCGTAAAAAACAAAGTACTCCAATTGGGTACCGGTACGCAGCAAATCTTTGGCGGCCAGCCAACGCATCACGGTGCTTCAAGTACAATGACTGAAGCCGGGGGACCTGTTACCGGCTTTTATTTGATCAAAGACGTCGGTATTTTCCAATCGCAGGCTGAAGTCGATGCTTATAAGGATAAAAATGGGAATCTTATCCAGCCGAATGCACATCCGGGAGATATCAAATTTCTGGATGCCAATGGCGACGGACAGATCAATGACCAGGATAAAGTTTATATGGGCAGCCCCTTCCCTAATTTTGAATATGGCTTTGGCTTCAATCTATCCTACAAGAATTTCGATATTAATGCCTTTTTCCAGGGAACACAGGGCAACAAAATATACAACGGTTTACGCCAGGACCTGGAAAGTATGAGCCTTGAATTTAACTATTCAACGTCAACACTTAAAGCGTGGACACCTCAGAACACCAACACTACCGTACCGCGTGCAGTAATTGATGATCCGAATTTCAACGATCAGACTTCATCCCGCTTCCTGGAAAGCGGCAGCTATATGCGGTTAAAAACCCTGCAAATAGGCTATACACTGACGGACAATATGAAGCGCCGCCTGAAGGTTAACTCCCTGCGTATCTATGTTAGTGGAGATAACGTGTTTACTATAACTAAATATACAGGCTTCAATCCGGACCTGGGCAGGACAGGAAGCATATTTGATCGTGGTGTCGACTTTGGTCATGTGGCATACCCATTGGCCCGGACATTCAGCGTCGGTTTACAATTAGGTTTATAAAATGATAAAAGGAAGATATATGAAAAAGATATTACTATTTACCCTGGCGTTTTTCAGCTTGTTTAGCTGTAAAAAAGACGTACTGGAGAAAGTCAACCCTAACCAGATCACCTCGGATACGTATTGGAAAACCGAGTCTGACGTGCAGGCGGCCCTTGCGGCAACTTACAGCTTGTTCAGAGATGTTAACGGCGGTTATTGGGGAGTCCGCGGGATTGAATTATCTAACGGAAGAGGTGACGATTTTTTCATCCGTAATGACGTCGCTGACTTATACCGTTTGTCAACATTTACAAATACGCCCGACGATGGCCCTGTAAACGACTTCTGGAACGGCAGTTACCGTGCCATATTTCGCGCGAATCAAATCATCGAGAATGTAGGTAAGGTCCCGGGGCTAAGTGATGCCTCTAAAGCGGCGTATGTATCTGAGGCCAAGTTTCTGCGCGGAGTAAATTATTTTAACCTGGTCATCAATTTCGGAGACGTCCCTATGCATCTAAAAGTTCCGGTAAGCAAAGATGATTACTTCGTAGCCAAATCTCCTGAGGCAGACGTGTGGAAGCAAGTGATCCAGGACTTTACAGATGCAGCAACAAACCTTCCGGTAAGTTACCCTTCCAATTTTGTGGGTCGTGCTACAAAAGGCGCGGCCATTGCTTACCTGGGGAAAGCTCAATTATACACAAAAGATTATACAGGCGCTGAAACGACGCTCAAACAATTAACAACTGCGCCATTTAGCTATTCTTTAATGCCAAACTATCAGGATAATTTTTTGGCAACAACAAAAAATAATGCTGAATCGGTTTTTGAAATTCAGCTTGCTGATGTTGGCGGTACTAATCCCTGGGCGGGCGAAAATGCCAATGAAGCCATTGGTGTAACTACTGCACAGGAATTTGCCCCGGCTGAAGTGGCCGGATGGTTTGAAGTGAGCCCGACCGATAAGCTGTTCAATGAATTTCAAAAGGAAAAGACCACAAACAATGATTTTGACCCAAGAATGTATGCTACGCTTATCTGGAACTACCCGGGGGCTACATTCTATAACAAACCATTCAGCTCCTTCCAATTGTTATTTGGTTATAGCTCCATGTTCAAGAAATATCAGAATTTTAATCAAAACGGGGAAATTACCGGTGCCAGCGGTGCTTCCGACTACACATCGAGCAACAACGAAAGGGCATTACGTTATGCGGATGTGTTGTTAATGATCGGTGAGTCGCTCACTATGCAAGGCAAACTTGCCGAAGGGTTTACTTACGTAAAACAGATCCGTGACCGCGCAAACTTGCCGGCTATTGCCGTGCCGGCCAGCCAGGACGCTATGATGGCTGAGATCCGTCATCAGCGAATGATTGAGTTTGCGAGGGAAAATCAGCGGTTTTATGACCTGAAGCGTTGGGGGCTTCTTCAGCAGGAGATCACTAATAGCGACAAGGTTGGCAGGCAATATTTCGTTCCCGGGAAACATGACTATTACCCGATACCGCAGTCTGAGATCAATTCAAACAGCAAAATGGTACAAAACCCGAAATGGTAAGATTAATAATGATTGGTTGATTAAAAAGTGCGCTGAAAGGCGCGCTTTTTTTATATCTTCTTATGTTGATTTTTATACTTAGCAGGCGAAATCCCCATTAATTTCTTAAAAAGCCTGGAAAAATAGTAAGGATCGTCGAAGCCAAGCTCAGCACAAATTTCCTTGATGTTGCGGTCGCTAAAGTACAGGTATTGGCATGATTGCCATATTTTCAACTGGTTAAAATATTGGTGGGGCGAACGCCCGGTCTTAGCAGCAAACAACCTGCAATAATGAGAAACAGATAAATGCTGCCGGTCAGCTAATTCTTCAAGCGAGATATTTTGGTGGAGGTTGCTTTTCATGAAACTGATAGAGTCGGTTATCACATCACTTTCCTGGAGCGATGGATTGATCTCTTTATGGAAAATAAATGAGGAAACAAAGTCCAGTAGTTTGATATTAGAGATTTCCATTTCTCTTATATCAAAGCTATTTTCAACCAGGTCATAAATCTCATTAAAAGCCAGTATCCGCTTTTCTTCATAAGGGATCATCATTTTGCCCGGCTGATTACGCTCTGCATATCTTTGATAAAGCAGATCTGCACTTTCTCCCATAAAATGCACCCAGTAAATACTCCAGGGGTTCTCAATACTGCTCCGGTAATGGTGTGTGACATTTTTCGGTATAATGAAATATGAATTTGGTGTCAATATAATTTCAACCCCCTGTATGTGTATATACCCTATGCCTTCAACACAATACAACAATATATATTGCGGACTGCCTCCCTTTCGTTCACGGTCGTGGTTTACCGCACGGGGATAAAAGCCTATGGCAGTTAAATAGCACCTTTTGATCAGCTCATTTTTAACCACCTGTTTTTTCACATTCGGCGGCAGCACAATCATCCGCTGACCAACAAAACCTTCCTTTATTTTTTTGATTACAACAGCCATGGAAAAAGTACTCCTTAAGTAAATTTAAAAGCTATAAAAGTAATAAAACTATAATGGTATAAAAATCCATTAATACGATGACAATGTCCATTAAAATCCTAAATCAGACAGCCTATGAATGATGTATTCGCGCCAATTTAAACACTTAATATACTCATAATAAGTTAATTAAATTAATCTATAAGCCTATCGAAGCTCCATAATTCCCCAGTGGTTAATTGATATTTTTCTTAAATAATTCAACACATTTTAGTAGCAATTAAATCCATCTTTTTCCAATAAAAGTCCATTTGTAGTTTTTACCCGGCATGGTAATTTGCATCCGCCGATTATTCCTGAAAACAAATGAATTTTATTATACCTGAATTTGCCTATGCAGGATTTTGGGAGTAATGAAGGCAAAAGATAGCGAAACAGAGATTTCACACAGACCTATAAAAACTTTATATTAAATTTATTAGCACTTCGATAAATTATGATAAAACGAATCACTATGAGTATCAAAAAACGGTTCATTCCCGTTCTGATTGCAGGCCCATTCATTCTTTATTCTATTCATCTTAACGCTGCGCAAAGCTTAATAACGACGCAGAGCGATACGGTCAGTCTTTCGGGTAAATGGAGGTTTCAGACAGACCCGAATGATATTGGCATTAAACAAAGCTGGTATAAAAAACAGCTTGAAGGGGCAATCAAATTGCCCGGCTCGATGACCAGCAATCATCTGGGCGATGAAATTACAGTCAATACGCAGTGGACCGGTGGAATTGAGGATTCATCATGGTTTCGCAAGCCGGAGTACGCGAAATACCGCGAAGCCGGGCACATTAAGGTGCCATTCTGGCTGCAACCAGAAAAGTATTATAAAGGCGTAGCATGGTATCAAACCAACTTGAATATCCCAGCCTCATGGAACCACAAAGTGGCTGAACTATTTATCGAACGTGCGCATTGGGCAACCACTGTGTATGTTGATGACAAGTTAATCGGTCGGGAGAATAGCCTCGGTACGCCGCATGACTATCTCCTATTAAAAG
Organism: Mucilaginibacter sp.; assembly: GCF_036568825.1. Lineage (GTDB taxonomy): Bacteria > Bacteroidota > Bacteroidia > Sphingobacteriales > Sphingobacteriaceae > Mucilaginibacter. The sequence continues at coordinate 7,086 of NZ_DATCRU010000090.1, forward strand.
GGCTAACCGCAGGTAAACACACCCTGACCATACGGGTTGATAACCGGATCAACGAAATTAATGTAGGGATAAACTCACACAGCGTAAGCGACCACACCCAGGGTAACTGGAATGGCATGGTTGGCCGGATTTATATGACGGCGAAACCAGCTTTTTTTATCAAAGATGTCCAGCTATACCCGGATATCGACCGGAAGCAAGTTTTGGCCAGAATAGTTATTGAACAAAATCAACTGACTAAAGAGCATGCGAAAATAACTCTCCAGGCAGTTTCGTCACACGGCAAAGCGATTTTACCGGCTGTGACCAAAACAAATATATCCGGTACTTTATCAGATACCATCAATATAACCTACCCAATGGGCGCTCACCCAGAGCTTTGGAGCGAACATCATCCTAATTTATATGCAATGAAGGTCAGCCTGGCTTCAGGTGCAGGACAGGACATTCGTACAATCCAGTTTGGTATGCGCAAATTCAGTTCTGTGGGTACTCAGTTCCGGATCAATGGACATCCTACCATACTGCGCGGTACACTTGACTGCGCAGCATTCCCATTAACTGGTTATCCGCCAACTGATGTAGCATCCTGGCTGCAGATTTTGCGTACGTGCAAGTCTTTTGGCTTAAATCATATTCGTTTCCATTCGTGGTGCCCGCCGGAAGCAGCATTTATCGCAGGTGACCAACTGGGCTTTTATTTCCAGATCGAATGCTCCTCATGGGCCAACCAGGGTGCTGTAATCGGCGATGGGAAGCCGTTGGATAAATATATTTACGAGGAAAGTAGAAAAATCGTAGAGGCATATGGAAACCACCCGTCGTTCTGCCTGATGGATTATGGAAACGAGCCGGCAGGTAAACATCTGACGGAGTACCTGACCGGATTTGTAAAATATTGGCAGGCGAAAGACTCCAGGCGTTTATACACAACCGGTTCCGGCTGGCCTATTATTGCTGAAGCTGATTATAACAGCACTCCCGACCCACGCATCCAACATTGGGGTGAAGGTTTAAAAAGCATTATTAATAGTAAGAAACCTTCGACAGATTATGATTGGTCTGAAATTATTTCAAAATGGCAGCACCCTACAGTTAGTCATGAGATAGGTCAATGGTGCGTTTATCCGGATTTTAAAGAAATAAGTAAATATAAAGGCATTTTCAAAGCTCATAATTTCGAAATATTCCGCGATCAGCTAGCGGCGAACGGGCTAAGCGCCTATGAAGATGAATTTCTCGATGCTTCCGGTAAATTGCAGACACTTTGTTATAAGGCTGACATTGAAGCAGCATTGAGAACAAAGGGCTTTGGCGGTTTTCAATTGCTGGGATTAGAAGATTTTCCCGGCCAGGGAACTGCCCTGGTGGGGGTACTTAATGCGTTTTACCAGCCTAAGTCGTACATCACGGCAGCAATCTATAATAGGTTTTGCAACGATGTAGTCCCTTTGGCGCGTTTTCCGAAAATGATCTATCTAAACGATGAAAATCTGAACGTTCCTGTCGAGATCTCGCAATTTTCTGAACATATTCTTAAAAACGCCTCTCCGAACTGGACCATCACCGATGCAACCGCAAAAACCATTTTTTCAGGGACATTCGAAAAACAGGATATTCCTGAAGGGAATGGCATTCCTCTTGGTTCAATAAAAGCCGATTTGAAAACCATCACTCAGCCATCAGAATTAACGCTCACTGTTAGAGTAGGTAATTATGCCAACAACTGGCGGTTCTTTGTTTACCCGCAACAGGTTAAGCAGGCCGATACCCATGTCATTGTAACCGACAAGCTAACAGATGAAGTGATCTCATCACTGAAGAACGGTGCCAGAGTTTTATTAACCTTAAAGAAAGGAACTCTGAAGGATGAATATGGAGGAAAGGTGGCCATCGGATTTTCCAGCATTTTCTGGAATACTGCCTGGACGCATGGACAAGCACCGGAGACACTCGGTATTTTGTGCGACCCTCATCACGCGGCGTTTAAATATTTCCCAACCGGGAATCATACAGATTATCAATGGTGGGACGCCATGACACACAGCAGCCCGATCATGCTCGACAGTGTTGCAAAGGGCCTCAATCCCGTTGTTCGTGTAATTGATGATTGGGTAAAGGCCAGGTCGCTTTCCCTATTGTTTGAGTGCAAAGTTGGCAAAGGCAAACTAATGGTTTCGGGCATCGACCTTCTCACAGATATGGCGGATAGGCCGGAAGCAAAACAACTCGCTTACAGCATCGAAAACTATATGAAAAGTGATGAATTTAATCCAAAAACAGAAGTAGAGCTAAGCAGAATTACAGCTTTGTATAATTCAAAAAATTGATTTATAAGTATTTCATCCCTGAATATAAGATGGTTGTTCAATTTTAACATTAGAAAAAATGGAAGTGTTGCAAAAAACAGAAGTTATTAAATTCAACAACGGTTACATTTTAGGGATATCGTTTATATCAGCCCTTGGAGGCTATCTTTTCGGGTTCGATTTTGCGGTGATCAGCGGAGCTTTGCCGTTTTTGAGAACAGCCTTTCATCTGTCATCATGGTGGGAAGGCTTCCTGACGGGTTCGCTTGCACTTGGTTGCATTGTCGGCTGCCTGATTGCGGGGAAAATAGCAGACAGGTATGGCCGAAGGCCGGGACTCGTTTGTTCCGCAGCCATTTTTGCTGTTTCTTCCATTGGAATGGCATCTTCTGCCGAGCTCTGGCAATTTATTGCCATGCGGTTTACAGCCGGTATTGGCGTCGGCATGGCGTCTATGCTGAGCCCGCTTTATATTGCAGAAATTTCACCGGCCCATACACGAGGCCGCAATGTGGCAATTAACCAGTTGACAATCGTGCTGGGAATATTGATCACCAACCTGGTCAATTATCTGCTGGCCGGGAAAGGCACTGATAGCTGGCGGTGGATGTTTGGCCTCGGAACAATACCAGCGACATTGTTTTTAACGGGCGTATTGTTTCTGCCCGAAAGCCCAAGATGGTTACTAAATGCCGGTTACAGAGAAAAAGCCGCTACAATTTTGGCTAAAATTGGTTCAGCTGCCTATGTCGACGCATCTATTAGAGATGTCAATAAAACGTCGAACCATTTATCAGGCAGTTCTTACCGGGATGTTTTTGCAAAAAATGTGCGGCCTGCGGTTATTGTAGGTATCACATTGGCTGTGTTTCAGCAACTGTGCGGTATTAACGTTGTATTCAATTATACATCTACCATTTTCAAGTCAGTTGGTGCTAACCTTGACAGACAACTATTTGAAACGGTGGCTATAGGGTTAGTTAACACCCTATTTACTTTATTGGCGATGTGGCAGGTAGATAAGCTAGGGCGGCGACCATTGATGCTTATCGGTTCTCTGGGTTTGTCGGTTGTATACGTAGTGCTCGCCTTCTTATTAGGGCATCAGGCAAGTGCCGGACTGGTATCCATATTTGTTTTGATCGCCATCGGATTATACGCAACCTCCCTGGCACCGGTCACCTGGGTCATTATTGCGGAAATATTTCCGAACCAAATACGGGGCGTTGCTTCTTCGGTGGCGATAGTCAGTTTGTGGATCGCATATTTTATCCTCGTTTTCACCTTTCCAATTCTCGCAGAACACCTGGGTACCTACGGCCCATTTTACCTGTACGCAGGTGTTTGTCTCTGCGGTTTTTTCTTCGTCAGATTAAAAGTAAAAGAAACAAAAGGGCGAACGCTCGAAGAGTTAGAACAGAATTTTATAGGACATTAACCACAGTTAAATTTATATGGAAGTTTCAATATGGCAGGAAGAGGTGGTATTACCTACTTATCGTACCGGGTTGCCCGATAAAAACCCAATGTTTTTTGAGAATAGGGTATACCAGGGAAGCAGCGGCGTTGTCTACCCGAACCCTGTGATCGAATCAATTGAAGACGAAAAAATTGACCAATTCTACCAGGCGCTTTTTCTTGAGAATAAATATTTGAAGATCATGATATTGCCCGAAATAGGCGGGCGGGTACATATGGCCTTTGATAAAATAGCGAACCGTCATTTCATATATTATAACCAGGTGATTAAGCCAGCGCTTGTCGGCTTGTGCGGCCCATGGATTTCAGGTGGTATTGAATTCAACTGGCCGCAACACCATCGTCCCAGCACTTTCGAACCAATTGACTACCTGACAGAAAACAACAATGATGGGAGCAAAACAGTATGGGTAAGCGAAGTCGAAAAAATGTTTCATACCAAGGGCATGGCTGGGTTTACCTTATATCCCGATAAGGCTTACCTGGAAATTAAAGCGCAGTTATATAACCGGACCAATCTTCCTCAGACTTTTCTCTGGTGGGCAAACCCGGCGGTGCATGTGAACGACCAATACCAATCCATTTTTCCGCCTGACGTGCACGCCGTGTTTGACCACGGCAAACGGGATGTTTCTTCGTTTCCAATCGCAACAGGCACTTATTATAAAGTTGATTATTCGCCCGGCACCGATATTTCGCGCTATAAGAATATCCCTGTTCCTACATCATATATGGCAGTAGGATCTGCATATAATTTCGTGGGTGGCTATGAGCACGATAAAAAGGCCGGGATGCTGCACATAGCAGATCATCATATATCACCCGGTAAAAAACAATGGACATGGGGTAATGGTGATTTTGGAATCGCCTGGGACAGGAACCTGACTGATGAAGACGGCCCATATATTGAATTAATGACGGGCGTTTACACCGATAATCAACCGGATTTTGCCTGGATCATGCCTAATGAAGAGAAGTCTTTTACGCAATATTTTCTTCCTTATCGCGAAGTTGGGATGGTTAAAAATGCTACGAAGGATATCTTGCTTGGATTAGATACAGAAGACGATACCATTACTGTCAGGGTGTTTGCTACATCAATCCAACGGGGGTTGACTGTTAGGCTGAAAATTGGCGACAAATTATTTATCGACGAGACAGTGGATATTTCGCCTGAAAAACTGTTTGAAAAGTCGTTAAAGATAGCCCATTTAAATGCCTGCGACTTGCGGCTCTCTGCGTTAGATCACGAAAATAAAGAACTTTTGACCTATCAACCTGATCGAGGCGATGAGGTGCCGGCGATTCCTGATCCGGCGTCGCCTGCACTTATGCCGAAAGACATCAATAGCATTGAGCAGCTTTTCCTTACCGGCCAGCACCTGGAGCAATACCGGCATGCAACTTATAGCCCGGTACCTTATTATGAAGAGGCGCTTTCCAGGGAACCCGGCGACGTAAGAAGCAATAACGCTTTAGGGGCGTGGTACCTTCGCAGGGGTAAATTTGAGGTCAGTGAATCTTATTTCAGGAAGGCGATTGAAACGGCTACACAGCGAAACCCTAATCCATATGATGGTGAGTCCTATTACAATCTTGGGCTCTCACTTCATTATCAGCAAAGACCCGATGAAGCTTATGATGCATTTTTTAAGGCGGCATGGAGCAGCGCCTGGCAGGATAGTTCCTATTTTGCTATAGCGAAGATCGATGTTCAGCGCGGTGACTACGAGCTTGCATTAGAGCATATCAACTGGTCGCTCGACAGAAACGCCAGGAACGGCAGAGCGTACCTGGTAAAAGTTCATGTACTACGGAAACTCAACAGAATACAGGAAGCGGTAGCTGTTGCCAAAGAGACACTAAAGCGCGATCATTTTAACCTGGGCGCATTATTTGAGCTGTATTTTTGTTACCTGGATCAAGGCGACCAAAGTGGGGCTGAAGAAGTCATCGACAACTTGCAAAAACTAAGCAGAGGCAATGCGCATACACTGATCGAATTTTCTATTGAATTTGCTGATTTGGGGCTGTTCACCCAGGCAATTGAATTGCTGCTCAATAATACCGCGTCGGCAGAGTTGAATTCGCCTCTGATTAACTATTATATGGCCTATTACTGGAAAAAGGCAGGGAATGTGGACCAAAGCTACGTTTACCTGATGAAGGCAGCAGAGTCCGAACCAGGCATTTGCTTTCCGAATCGCCTTGAGGACATTTTAGTCTTGCAATATGCTATTAAAAATATTCCTTCAGATGCAAAGGCACTTTACTTCCTCGGAAATCTTTGGTATGATAAAAAACAGTATGAGGAGGCAATGATTTGCTGGGAGAAAGCGATTGTGGTTTCACCCACTTTTCCGACACCTTACCGCAATCTCGCAATAGCCATTTACAATAAGCGAAAACAGCCGGAGACAGCGCTTAATTTATTTGAAAAAGCGTTCCAATGCGACATATCCGATTCGAGAGTATTGATGGAGCTGGATCAGCTTTATAAAAGAATGAACAAACCTGTTTCGTGGCGCCTTGAGAAATTAAAAAGTCTTTTATCCCTGGTGCAGCAAAGGGACGATCTGTACCTGGAGCAAATTTCCCTGGAAAATTTTTCCGGCAATTTCGGATTGGCATATAACCTTTTAATGACCCGAAAATTTCATCCGTGGGAAGGCGGTGAAGGCAAGGTATCGGGCCAATACGTTTATAGCCTGACAGAGCTTGCCAAACAGGACATTGCTAATGGTTTATATGAAATGGCCATTAAACGATTGAATGAGGCGCAGCACTTTCCTCATAATCTCGGTGAAGGTAAGCTTTATGGCGCTCAGGAAAACGATATATTCTTTTGGCTGGGCTGCGCATATACAGGATCAGGGGATTCAATTAATGCAGAGATTAATTGGAAGAAGGCATCCAAAGGATTGACCGAGCCAAGTGCGGCAGTCTTTTACAATGATCAGCAGCCTGACAAGATATTTTACCAGGGCCTGGCCTGGGAGAAATTAGGCGACCTGGTACAAGCAGAAAATATCTTTCACAATCTGGTGAAATACGGCGAAAGAAATCAAGATAAAGAAGTGCGGATAGACTATTTTGCTGTATCGTTACCTGATCTGCTGATTTTTGACGATGACCTGCAAAAAAGAAACTACTTGCACTGCAGGTACATTTCCGGCCTCGGCTATCTTGGGCTAAAAAAATATGACATGGCAGAACAATTTCTTAAGGAAGTTCTTGCAGGAGATGCAATGCACTTTGGCGCAATAACCCATTTGCGGCTGTTGGCATACCTGCAAAATAATGCGGAAGCTATGCGAACAGATTCAATCAGGCAAACCGGGTTATAGAGACGCTGCATGAGAATGGTTATTTGTTGAATATCCTTTATTATTTTGCGGATAAATAAAAATGCCCCGACGGGGCATTTTATCTAATAGCAAGGCTTCACCTATTTCTTTAAGTAAGGCTGCATCTCTTTGACCGAAGGTACTAAATAGCCAAATGCTTCCCACCCGCTATTTGGTATATCCCTTCGATTATAATTGCCCCCGGTAAATACAAGTAATATATCCATGTCCCTCCAAAAAAATATATTCTGGCCGCCATTACCATCTGCATACGGCAAATCAGTTTTGTAATGGTTGTATTCGCTCATAAAGCCTACCCAAAATTGAAAACCATAACCTTGGGGTATATGTGGATTTTCCGATGGCCTGGAAACCTGGGTATTTAATGATTGTTTTACCCAATCCGTATCTAATACCTGCATATTGCCCCATTTGCCATAGTTCATATACAAAAGCCCGAATTTGGCCAGGTCCCTCGACCTTAACCTGAGGCCCCACGCAGCAGCAGTTAAATTCTTATTATAAGGCATGGATTCCCACGTAAACTTCCGGATGCCGAGCGGAGCAAACAAATTCTTCTCCGCGTATTTATCCAGTCTTTCGCCGGTAGCTTTCCTGATGATCTCTCCTAAAAGCATGGCACTGGCTCCGCTGTAGTTCCAAACCTTACCCGGCGTTGATATAAGCTTTCGGCTCAAAATAAATAAAATCGGGTCGTGGCTCCTGTCCATTTGGGTTTCACTGTTGTCTGAATCGAGGTAGGAAATCTTTTCATCCCATTCTAAACCGCTTGTCATGGTTAACAGGCTCCGGATCGTTATTTTTCTCTTAGCCGCGTCGAAATATTTTGCATATTCTTTGAAGTAGGAAAAGATGGGTTCATCAATGCTCTTGATAAATCCTTGTTTTACGGCAATGCCGATGCACGCCGAGGTAAAACTTTTTGAAACACTCCTGCAATCGTGCAGGTCATTGATCGTGTGGTTTACATAGCCTACAGGTGCCCCGCCATGAACCTCATCTTCACCGGCAAAATAATTTTCATAGATGAGTTTGCCATGCCTGAGGATGAGCATGCTGTGGATATTGGGATATTTATCAGCCAGTATAAGTTTGGTAAGCGCTACAATTCTGCCGGTGTCCATACCGTTATTATACATTGCATCGACAGGCAGCCCATCGGAAAGCTGTATAGGTTCTGCATACGAATATGCTGTGGAACGGTAATGCGAATGACAACCGGTCAGAACGGAAGATATAAATACAACTGCCAGAAAAACCGCTATTACTTTTACCATTTATTTATTTGAGTATTGAAACCGGCTTGTGTTAGTGACGGTGATTTTACGGGTTCAAAGAAAATGCCATAATTGTATAAAATTGATTATCAACTTGTTGCTTCAAATCCAAATGTGACCCGTCCGGAATTGATACGGTAAATGTCCGGCTTTGATGCACGATATAATTCGTTCGGCAAAAGTATAATCAAATTCATCGGTAGGCCAATAGTGTCAAATCGAAGAGAAAGGGTTCTAAATGTTTCCCTATGGGCTACCATAAAATCGCGAAATCCGCGAAACTTCGGTGAAGTTCCGCGGATTTTTTATTTTCACATACAAGATTTTGTACAAATTGTGTATTTTCCTCCCTCACAATTTGTTCTGATGCCATTTGTGATCAGATGTGTTAAACCCCTTTATTATTTCTTATCGTCGTCATCCGCCTGGGCTGCCTTTACAAAGGCTGCGTGAACAGGGGCAGGCGCTGTTGCTTTTTCGCCTTTAACCGCTTTCCATATCATATTATTCATTACGTTGTCGGGCACGCGGTCAACCCGGGAAAAATCAAGCCCTTTAGCCATCGCCGCCAACTTTGTACCCTTAGGGTTAAGTTCATTCAGGTTGATATTAGAGGGAAGACTTTGGAATGACCGATCATCAGGCTTGCTATTAAAACAGCGCCACATGGGTGTTGCCGACGCGTCATACTGGGTCATCGGCGGCAGTCCAAGTATCAGCTCTATGGTACGCAGCACAGATGAGGTGGAATACATAGTATGGTCAACGAAATTGCGTTTTACAAAGCCCCCGGCTATATATGCAGGAGAGCGATGTGCATCCACGTGATCGGAGCCATTCTGAGCATCGTCCTCTAGAATGAAGATGACGCTGTTTTCCCATATGGGGCTTTTACTTATGTGTTCAACCAGCATACCTACGGCGAGATCATTATCCGCCACATGCGCGAACGGGGTAGGTCTGCCGGCAGTAGTGCCTTCGGTATGGTCAGAAAGCATACGAATGGTCATTAGCTGAGGCAGAACGTTGTTATGCATCAATGAATCAAAATCTCTTTCCCATACATGATAGCGCATGGTGTCGGGATCGCGCAGGTCGTGGGTTGGATATGCCTTTGGAAAATGGTCCTTCAAAACAGGAATTTGTGGCGTATTGTCAGCGGATATAAACTCGCCGTAAGTGCGGAAACTCACTTTAAAACGATCTGCCTGATCCCAAATGTACAGTTTGTTGTGGGCCGTTGCGCCGACAGCCCCCGGGCCACGGCCGCCGTAACTGGTAGGCCAGTTCTTTTCCATATAATCGGTGGCGTAGGCCCCAAGGCTCCAGTTATGCCCGTCGGCGCTTACTTCACCGTCCACGTAAAAATTATCCAGCAGCACAAAGTTCTGCGCCAGGGCATGATGATTTGGTGTAATGTGTTTGCCAAATAAAAGCAGGCTGGTATCACCGTTGCCGCCAGGGATGTCAGACAGCACCTGGTCATAAGTGCGGTTTTCCTGGATGATATAAAAAACATATTTGATGGGCGACCGATCGCCTACTTTGCCCGGAACAGGATTAGCCGGTTCGCTACTCGCACTAGTTTCCTGCGTTCTCTGATAAGGCGTGTTATGATAAACTGCCTGCGAATACACTGACAATTGTTTTTCGGTTGGGGTTGGGATTATGCTCAGCGTACCCATTAACAAGCCTCCGCCTATGTATTGGACCGGATGTGGCTTTTCAGGGTCACCGCCGTGCAATACCACTGTTTGGCCTTTTGCCGTGGGGTTGGGGCCGTATGGATTTGGAAATGATGAAAAGCCTTTGCCATTGGCCACGTACAATTTATTGCCGATCACGCGCACTACGCTGGGGTACCAGCCCGTAGGCACAAATCCCAGTGATCGGCTGGCACCAGGCTTGCTGACGTCAAATACGGCCAGGCAATTATTATCTGCGTTGGCAATATATAATGTTTTATCATCCTTGCTTAAGGCTACAGAATTACTGGTTGTTCCGCTTAACCGCGTAGGGTGCACCGCAGTATTCAGCGTTTCTATAACTACCGCCTTGTTTACGTCGATCACAGAAACGGTATTGTCGTTGGCATTAGCCACATACAAATATTTTCCATTCCTGGAGATACACAGATCATTCGGGTTGTCTCCGACTGCAACTGGATCAAGCAGCTTATTTTGCTTCGTGTCAAATATGGCTACTTTGTCGCCTCCCCAAAGGCTGATATACAATTTTGACCGGTCAGGTGAAAGAAGACAGGTATAAGCTTCAGTGCCCAAACCAATCTTTTGCCTGATATTTTTTGTTTTCAGATCGATGAGATAAAGGCTGTTATCCTGCTTGGTGACTACATACAATATGCCTTTCTTGTCGTCAAGCGCCAGGCCTGTGGGCGAGATTGTGCTTGGATTCTTTTTTCTGCTCCATGCATCACCCAGCTTTATGGTATCCCGCGCCACTAATTTTTTGTTGTCAATAGCATACCGGATGATCCAGTTGTTATCGCCGCCCGAAACATAAAGCGAACGTTCGTCGGCACTGAAAACAAGGCCGCCCCAGGCTTTACTGATAACCACTTTGTCCAGTTCCACGTCATTCCGGGCGTCCAGAAGTTGAATAGTTTGAGTACTTTGCCCATTATTGGTAACAGCGGCATACTGATGACTCCTGCTTACGGCAATGTTCAAAGGCAGGTCGCCAAGCGGAAGGCTTTTGCCAACCGGTGTAACCGACCATCCGTTAGGCAATTTTATCCTGTTTTTTTCGATGGAAGCGAGTTCCTGCGCCTGTGCATAAATACAGCCGGCCAGCAACAGGCTGGCAGCCACAAAAAGAGTTTTGTTTAATGACATATGATAAAAGATATGTTCGGATACGCCCTGGCGTGTTTAGCATTGGCGTAAGTTTTTCGTCGGCTTTATATCCAAAGAACGTATCCGATTATGAATTTAAGATTAACTCCTATTTTTTGATCCGGAATCTGGTGAAAAGGCAAACCTTATGCTATGGGTCCAATGGATCCAGCGGATCCATGTGCAGGCTCTCCCAGGTTGGATAAAAAACAATGTCATGATAGGATATGCTTTTTTTACCGCGATAAGGTAAATAACCCAGGTCATGTATATTTCTTTTATCAAAAGCATCCATCATGACATAATCATGCTGGCTCTTGCTGGTTACAAATAGCGAGGGCTTATCGGTGGGTATACCGTAGCGTATCATCAGCCGGTTGGCATTCCTGAAGTTAGTGGTGGTATGCCGTGCGTGCGGATCAATAATAATAGCAGCGGCAGGTATACCATATTTTTTTACCAGGTATTTTTTCATTTCCATGGCTTCACAATACGGCCCCCTGAAAGGGTAACAATACCCCCCGCTGGTAATAATAAAAGGAGCCATTCCATTAAGATAGCGTATGGCGGCCACATCGCAATGTATTTTATTGTCAGGACTGATCGGGGTAGTAGTCAGCTCAGGTCCGTTGCCCGGGATAACGATAGCAGCGTAGGCATATTTACTCCATTGTGTTGTTTTTATGCTGCTGACCGCCGCTTTATTTTCGCCCTGTTCCATTGGCTCGAAACGGGCCGGTTCATCGCGGTCGTTGGCATCCATAAGATGCATGGCCACAGCCAGAGATGGCTGGTAGAACATGCTCATCGTATCACTCTGTTCATCAAGAAGGGCGAACATATCCTTCATCACCATCCGGTAGTAGCGACTATTAACCGGATAGTTAGGCGTGTCAATGCGGGGAAATCGCATTTTCTTTCCCAGCCCAAACTGATCGATCATATAATTGATGCCATAAACATATTGTCCCAATGCCTTTAAAAACAGATCCTTGTTGCTCAGGCTCACAAAACGCTGATAATATCCTGAAGGACGCAAATGTTTATTGATCAGCCTGTCAAATTCGGCACGGTGGTTTTCATACAATGCCAGCATGGTTTGAGCCAGTTGCGTAGAATCCTCTTTGCTGTATTTAAAACCGCCTACCATAGAGGCAGGCATGGAAGTCGTATCAGTAACGTGCTTTTTTATCAGATCTAACCTTGCCTCAAACAATTGCTTCAGGTAGGTATCACCGGCAATTATTTTTTTAATATCCGGCGAATGGTCAATAACGGTGAGAAGGTAAAAATTTTTGTCGGCAACCAAATTGCCCGAATGCAAAAAATGATAATTTTTATCGAAGCCGGCACCTTGTTGAGACTGTGCTGCCGAAAAATTGGTAAAGAAAACGGAGAGGCATAGTATAAAACAGATACAATGCCATATGTTGCTGATTCCGGTGTTTTTCATATTCTTTCTATTATAAAAAAAGGGAGCTTTTTAGGGCTCCCCGGTATTGAAATTTAATAACCTGGATTTTGAAACATTTTAACCGGGTCTAACTTGGTTTCATTGAATGGGATTGGGTAATACCTGTCCTTAGTTCCGAAATTAGCCAGGATGGCTGATCCGAAATCGGCCTGGTTTTTTGCATGAAAATAGCTAACCAATTCATCCGTTGTAAAAAAGCGCAACAGGTCAAACCAACGATGGTGTTCAAAAGCCAGCTCCACACGGCGCTCGTGCAATATAGCCAGTTTAAGCGTAGGGAATTTGGCACTGTACGCCGGGTCCTGGGAAGAAACCTCGTAAGATGGCATTCCCGCTCTCGCGCGAACCATGTCGAGGTATTGAATTGCGGCGGTATTATTGCCCAGATACATATTCACCTCGGCAAGCATCAGAATCACATCAGCATAGCGCATTAAAATCCAGTCATTGCCGCCATAGCCGTTTATACCGGCGCCCGGACTTGTGTCTCTGAACTTGGTCACAAACCAATCCTTAACATTCGGGTCGTTGGCATATTTGATAGAAAATGTACCGCGGGGGTCATTGGCTTCGTATTCGTTAACCAGGTCATGGGTTACATTGTCGCCCACGCTTGACGAAGATTTTTGGGAGTTGATCGTTTCGCCTTTTGCCTGGCTGTTGGCCGCGATACTTGAACTATAAACAGGATCGCCCTGCTTATTTACAATCTGCCATATTAATTCAGGACAGGTTGATTTTTGGGTTACATCAAATACAGAAGTGTATGGAATATCCGAAAGACTGCTGAAGGTCTTAAGGTTATAAGCCGCTGTAAGATAAGTTAACGCATTGTTAAGGTTTGTCGTACGGTTACTCTGATCTTCTGTAGTAGCCATTGTTAAATATACCTGTCCCAGTAGCGTATTTACGGCAGCCAAGGACAACCGGCCAATAATACCGGCAGATTGAGTGGATGGAAGCGGGCTCTTAACGGCATCTTTTAAATCGCTCACGATTTGAGCATAAACGTCTGCCTGCGGCGAGCGAAAAGTATTAGCCGTAATGTCAGCTGTGGTGGTGAGTTGTTTAGTCACCAGGGGCACATCGCCCCATTCGCGCACCAGGTGAAAATAGATCAAGGCACGGATCGATTCAGCTTCGGCTTTATACACCTGTTTGGTATCAGCGTTTGCAAAAGATACTTTATTGATGTTGGATAGTACAATATTGCAATCTGCAATTACATTATACATGGCCAGCCAATGGGTATACAGATAGCTGTTTGTTGGTATCAATGAAAAATTGTTGAACTGAAAGGGTTCGCCTGCGTTCGACTGATTATCGTTCGTTCCGGTATCGTCTGATCGCTGGTCGGTCCATAAGTCACTACCTTCACCAATGGTATTGCCGCTTCTTAAAGCAGCATAGCATCCGTTGACCGCTAATAACACATCGTTTTCATTTCTGAAGGAATTGCTTACAGCAATAGCATCAGGATTGTTTTGCTGCAGGAAGTCTTTTTTGCATGAACCTAATGCAAGGCATATGGTCAGGCTCAATAATTTAATATATTTATTTTTCATGTTATGCTATGTTGATTGATAGATTAAAAGGTTGCCTTAATACCCAGGTTATAGGACCGTACAAGAGGATATACCCCATAGTCAATACCCGGGGCAAGGTTTGCGCCTTGTGAACCACCGTATGAATAATCATAATCTACTTCCGGATTATAGCCTTTATATTTTGTTATCGTAAAAGCATTATTTATTGAGCCGTACACTTTCAGGGCGGTGAAACCCAATTGACGCAAAAGTGAGCCCGATTTGATATTATACCCTAAGCTGATATTGGTGGCTCTCAGGAACGAACCGTTTTGAAGATAAAACGTAGATAGCCTTGTGCTGTTGCTCTGCGTTCCACCGCGCGATGCCCGGTATACCGTACCATTCCCCGGATCGGAAGGGTTGCGGTAACGGTTTGCTACATCCTCATATTGATTACCTGAGCCTTCCATATTATACAGGTAATAGTCCTGGCCATCAAGCACCTGGTTACCATACGATCCGTTAAATGCCGATGAGAAATAGAAGTTTTTATAAGTTGCATTGATTGCAAAACCATAAGTGAATTTAGGATACGGATTACCTATGATCCCGGCATCTTTGCTATTGATAACCCCATCGCCGTTGGTGTCCTTGAAATAAAGATCTCCCTCTGCAAGCGGATTGGTTGAAAAGGTGGAAATTGGTGGCCCTACGGGTTTGTAACCCGCGGGATAGGATTGCGTTGCAGCGTTATAATGTGATTTGTCGATGGCGATGTTTGCCAGGTCTGCTTGGGTAACTATGCCTGCTACCTGGTAGCCGTAGAACATGCCAATCGGGTAACCGGCTTCTGTTATACTGGTTAAATAAGAACGTTCGGCGCCATTGGTAATAATGGTATTGCCACCGCCAAGGTTCAATACTTTGTTCCGGTTAATGGATATATTACCAGATAAGCCGAGAGTGAAATCTTTGGTGACAATTGGTTTACCGTCTACCTGGATATCAAACCCTTTGTTGCTTACCTTTGAATTCCTCAAATTGGTCAGAATGGTCGAACTACCGGAAACCGCAGACACGGGCTGGTTAAACAATAAATTGTAGGAATAACTCAGGTAATAGTTGGCAATAATGAAAAGCCGGCCCTTAAATAAGCCCATATCCGCACCAAAATTATATTGCGATGTAGACTCCCAACCCAGATTCTGATCTTTTATTCCTGCCGGTGTATTAGCCGAAGTAACCGTACCGGTTCCAAAAACAACGCTGCCCGGTGCATTAAGTGTTTGCTGCGTATTGTAATTACCAATATTATTATTTCCACTCAGGCCCCAGCTTGCCCTCAGTTTTACAGTTGATTGTTCTCCGAGCCAATTGTGATAAAACGACTCATCGGATAAATTCCAGCCGGCGGATACGGAAGGGAACGTACCATAGCGGTTGTTCGGTCCAAACCTTGAAGACCCGTCCCGGCGAAATGATGCCGATAAAAAGTATTTGCTGTCGTAATTATAATTTACCCTGCCGAGGTAAGACAATAATGTATAAACCGATGTCCCAGTATTTTGAACGCCTTCCGGAGCGCCGGTGGTTATCAGCGTTATATTATTGGGTGCAGCGCCTGTAATGTTTGGCACGTTGTCATTCTGAAAACCTATTCCCTGTAGTGTCAAAACATCGTTTGAAGTTTTTTGGGCAGTGTATCCGATTAACCCGTCTATATGGTTTTTTCCAAACTGCTTGGTGTAATTAAGCGTAAATTCTCCCAGCTGATCCTGGAAAGCTACCGTTTGCTGAATTGCTTTAGCCGCTGCGATTGATTGCGGAGAGCCCGGAGGGTTTGCTCCGTTACTGATATCGGTTGGCAGGTAATAGTTATAATCTTCTCCGTAGGTCTGCATGCCCAGGTTCGCTTTAAAAGAGAAGCCTGGTAGAATCTCATAGGTCGCCTGGGTATTATAAGTTGCCCTGTTACCGGTACGGTTGATTTTGATCAATTCGGCAGTCGCAATTGGATTTTCGATAGACTGGTAACCATAAGCTGTTGATTGTGCAGCGGCCAGGTTTGTTGCAATGCTGCCATCCGGGTTATACGCAGGGAAAATAGGCATATAGATCAGTGCGCCCATTGCCGGGCTGTGATCCCAGCGGCCATCCTGTGTTTCCTGGTTGGTATTGTGTGTGTAAGCTACGTTGGCCGCGATCTTTAATCTTTTACCAATATTACCATTGATATTGGCGCGGAGGTTTATTTTTTGCTGGCCTGTGCCGAGCATAATGCCGGGCTGATCCTGGTAACCTGCACTCAGGTAATACTTTGTATTGGTTGAGCTCCCTGTAAATGACAGGTTATGGTTTTGGGTCAAGGCATTCCGGTATAATTCATCCTGCCAGTCGGTATTAACAGTTTGATGAATAAGGCTCTGCGTGGCAAAATCATACAAACCTGTAGGAATCTGTACGGAACTGGCATTACCTACGTTTGCTACACGGGTGGCATTATTGTCAGAATACATAGCATCGTTCCAGGTATGTCCTGTATTTACCCATAGATCATGATAGGTATCATTACGCCCGTCGATAACTAATTGGGCAAACTGGTCGGCATTCAATAGGTCTACTTTTTTGGCCAATTGATTTATGCCGATCTGATAATCATACTCAAACGTGCCTTTCTCATCTTTGGAGCCATGCTTTGTTGTGATCAATACAACGCCCCCTGCGGCCCTCGAACCATAGATGGCAGCAGAAGCCGCGTCCTTCAGGATATCGATCGATTCAATGTCTTCTGTATTAATAAACAGGTCATTTCCGGCAGGATAGCCATCAATCACATATAAAGGATCTGAGCTGGCATTGATGGTACCTACCCCTCTCACGCGTATCCTGGTACTTTGATAGGGTGCACCGCTTACCTGCGATACTTGTACACCAGCTACTTTGCCAACCAGGGCCTGTCCAAGCGTTGGAGCAGTACTGTTAAGCTCATTTGCTTTAACACTTGCTATTGCACCGGTGAAATCGCTCTTGCGCACCGATTGATAACCGATGGCAACTACTTCATTCAATATATTGCTGGACGGTTTTAATTTAACATTAAGCTCTGTCTGATTGTTAACGACAATCTCCCTGCTTTCATAACCTACAAACGAAAATACCAATGTCGCACCCTGATCTAACGTAATGGTGTATTTTCCATTCATATCGGTTGCAGTACCCTTATGAGTAACCTTTTCATAAACGCTTACCCCCGGTACCGGCAGATTTTGCTCATCCGTAACAGTACCGCTAATGGTAACTTGTATCTGCTGAACTTTTAATGGCGTCTTTTGGGAAACAGGATTTTTTTCTACCCGGATTACGATGTGGTGGTCGTCCACCTGGCTAATAGTTCCTTTATAATCCTGTAATAATTGTTGCAAAATCTGGCTGATGGTTTTATTGGTCATGTTTAAAGTGACCCTTTTTTTAACATCCACCGAATTGTCATACGCGATAATAAATTCCGTTTTTCTTTCAATGATATTAAATACATCCTTAAGCGTCTCATTTTCAGCAGAAATGGAGATACGGGTATTATTGATCGTCTGACCTTCGGCAGCGTAAACGGAGATTGCCGGATTAAACAGGAAAATGACGATAATGAGGAGCGGTATGGATGCTGAAATAATATTTTTTAATAAAATAAATAGAGACTTGATTCGATAAAAAATTTGCATTTTCGATTAATTTTTAATGATTGTATAGTCGTTTAAAAATGCTGGTGCTACTGTAGCGCCCGCTTATACAGGGAATGGTCACAACATTCCCTGTTTTGCTAAATCTGTTTTACTTCATTGCTTTTTACAGTTATTGAGGTTGACTACTATGTTTTTATTATTGATCCGGTAATTCATGCCGGAAAGCCTTTCCAGCACATAGAGTACTTTATCAACCGGTTCGTTATTGAAGCTGACCGTGTAATGTCTCAAATGCGGGTTGTCATTTTTCAGGACTAATTTTACATTATACCATCGTTCTAATGTCCGGGCTATGTCACTAAATGAAGCATTGTCAAAACGCAACTTGTTCTGTTTCCATGAGCTTATGTCACTGGCCTGTACATAATTCAGCATGTGTTCCTGACTTTGATTGTTGTAGGTAAGCTGTTGATTATGCACCAGTGAGCGGGCAATCGTTTTGAGTTTGTTGCCGGCATCAGTTTTTTCAATACATACTTCGCCGCTTTCAACAGCTACTTTTATTTGGCTTTCATCGGGATATGCTTTAACATTAAATGAGGTGCCTATATCGGCTATAACCAATTTTCCGGATTCGATACTGAACGGCTTCGAGGCATTATGCGTTACGACAAAGAATGCTTCACCCGAAAGTAAGATTCGCCGGTTTTTAACTCCAAAATCTGAAGGGACACTAACACGGGAATCCGAATTGAGATACACGGAGCTTCCATCGGGTAACGTGAATTGCTTTTTCATCCCTGCAGGAGCAGAAATGAGTGTGTAAGTAACCGGTTTGATTGCGCTATCCTGGCTTCTGAAAGTTTTAAATAAAAAAATACCCAAGCCGATCAATAACACCGCTGCTACCTGGAGCCATGGTGAAGCTAACCAATATTTCTTTTCATAAACCGGGAACGAGCTGTGGATATGCTGATCTATTTGATCAAAGAATTCCGCTTTTTTATTCTCATTTAGAATCTCATGTTGCTGGTTGTCAAAGCGGGCAAACCATTCTTCTACCAGCTTCTTTTCTTCGGCAGTTGCCTTACCTGCCTGGTAGCGTTCAAATAACTCCTTTATTCTGATATCCACTAAATGTGCTTTTAATATAGCACGCGCCAGAAGCCCGGTTGTCCTTTAAGAAAACATTAAGAATATGTTACTAATAATTACGATAAGAGGGATCAGGCGCAGAAAACCGGGATCAATAAAAGTATCAGCAATTCGGGATGGCTATTTTGTAATTTTAATTTAAGGCGTTTCAAAGCCTCTGAAACGTTATTCCGGACTGTCTTTTCAGAAATATTCAGAATGCCGGCAATTTCACCATTCCGTTTGCCTTCATTTTTACTTAAATTATAGCAATGCCGCATCGTTTCAGGCAATTGCCCCACAACATGATCTATCGTACTATTAAGTTCTTTTGCCAGGCGGCGATCTTCGGCTGAAAGTTCGATTTCAGAAAGTTGTTGCAGCAGATAGGCTTCTCCCCTGATGCGTATATTCTTTCTCCGGTAGGTAGATATAACCTGGTTCCTGCTTAAAACATATAACCAGGGTTTAAAATCTTTTAAACTATGAAGCCCGGCGCGGGATGCCCATAAATTTGTAAAAATATCCTGAACCACATCTTTTGCTTCGTCCTCATCTTCAACCCGGGCGGCGACGACAGCATATACAAACTCTTTATACCGATGGTAAATTTCCCGGAACGCCCCTGCATCATCATTACCGCATTTGATCAACAGCAATTCTTCTGATAAATTTTGATATACCATATTGCCTGAATTTAAAGCCACAAATCTATCTCCCCATTATCAATAGTCAATTAAGGGCATATTATCAAAAAGATATTCGCCTGTATTTATTACTACCAGCCAATATCCATATAATTAACATTGTTTTTACGGGATGATGTTACAGCGACACCCTTACTATTACTGCCGGTAAAAGCAAATCCTTCCAGCTCATCAGCCCGTTCATCAACATTTACTTCTTTTATAACCTGTTGCCGGCCTGTTTGGATAGATTTTTCAAGATCGACATAAGTGAAGCGCCATTTGCGGCCTTCGATCTGATTTTGGATCAGTACCAGGATCCCCTTATCCGCCAGGTAATATAAGTTTTGCACCCAGGGTGTACAGGTGAACTTTTTGTATAATACTCCCGCTTCGCTGGTTTTTGAACATTTGCTTAAACGCTCCGGATCATAAAGACGTACTTCATTACCATGATTACCATAATCGGCCGTGGCAACATACCACTTGTTTTGATACTTCACATACTCAGGCCGGGTACCTTGTATGCAGGCATCATCTTCAATCGTATTAAGCAGGTTCCCGTCCAATGTGCCTGTTTTCCATAAACCATTCCAGTTTATGCTATAGATCACAGCTTTCCAGGACGTGCCTTCTTTATTAAGGCGGATGGAGTTACCCATAAAAACAGGTAAATTGCCATGGTAAGCTATCCCGGTTGGATGGTTAATTACATCATTTCCATCAACAGTCAGCCTGCATTCTTTTCCATCATAAATTAAACTGTCGTTATAAAAATGGAATTGCCTGATCATACCCACCTCCCGGTCTCCATACAGAAAGGCCTTGCCATTTTGATACGATATGCCCTGGCAGGCACCCAATGAGTCAACTGTTGTTTGCTTTTTTATGGACATATGTACATCCGATAAAAAGAGAGATGGGGCTAAAATAAGCCCAAGTATCAAAAAGGTCTTCATAAGTTTCGGTGTCAAAAGTACACCGAGGAATATTAAGGAAGGATTAACCAATTGTTATTTTGATACTAACCGAGCATGATTATGCCCGGATCCATAATTGTATATTAAACAATTAATTGGCGAAAAATAAGTTACAACCCTATGCAGCTCGCATATTTTACCCACCCGGTCATTGTTACGCTCGACCACCCTCCCTTTTGCAAGCAAAATGGAGGGGATATTTTTTTAACGTGTAATCAATGCAGTTTGCACAACAGTCGGTTTCACACCAAAAGCTGGGCCGCCCCAATCGGTTTCATCGCCGTTAAGTATGCGCAATGGTTTGAATGTTCCGTTATGGTAACTTCCCTCTTCAGCTTTAAGATATTGCCATGCCTTGCCGGTATTTTTACCCGTTGGATGAAAGGTGATATGGCAAAGTGAACCGATCAATACAAATTTATTTTCGCCTAACTGAACGATCATCATTTTTCCGTGAGGCTCTTTATTCTGGAACTTTTCTCCTCCCCGACGGGTACCGAAAGTTACTATTGCCTGCCATGCGCCCAGGTCGACTGTTTGATCCGCGTGATCTTCATGCTCAACAACAGCTTTTACTTTTCCTTCAAATGACCATTTTGCCAGTTCCGGCATCATGGACGATAATGCCTCATAGTCCTGCGCGAAAGGCGCAAGTTCGGTTTTAACTTCTGTTTCCGTTAAGTCTCTCCCGTTATCATCTATTCCGAATGGCGAAAAACCAATGCCGCCATGAGCAAGAACATCATACAGGTATCTTGCCTTCTCTGGACTTAAACCTGCTTCTGGAACAAAAAGTGCATTATTCGGCCGGTCATATAATTCGATCACTTTTAGTATTCTTTCGCTACCTGATAAATAGATGTCAGGCGCAACCAGATCGATTGCCGGAGCTGCAGCTTTCCATATCGGGATCACATTATCTGTAGGGCCACCGCTTTCGTAATTGGTCGCAGGCGGGTTAGTCAGCGGGTCACGAAGGGCCGCGTTGGTATACATCGGCAATGGGTATTCCTTTTTACCGGCAGCGGCCACCTGTCCAACAAAACGCGCGATTGACCAGGCCTGGAAATATTCATCGGCGCGGTCGCCAAATACTTTTGCCCATGTGCCTTGTGAGCCTTCAGGTACATTTAATGCTTTTAGTACTTCGGGTTTTAAAAGTTCAGCGGGCACAGGTTCCTCAAATAATTTTTGAGCGATGGTGGAATAATCACGCACGCTTCCCCATGAGCCTGATTCATTTTCTACCTGCATCATGATCACCGTATGCTGCGGGTCTGCTTTTTTTAAGTAGCGCATTACTGCTGAAAATGCATTGATGTCAGCTTCCAAAGTCGCTTTGATGTGTGGCGAAGGCGAATCAATAGGCTGACCATTTTTCCCGGTGATATTTGGATATTTGGCCGGCTCCTCCTTCATCCATCCGGGCATATAATGACTGCTGCCGTTTTTCCAGGTGCCAAACCAAAGCAGTACCAAACGCACTTTATGTTGACGCGCTTGTGTAAGCAAAGTATCGACAATAGAAAAATTAAACTTTCCGCGCTGTGGCTCAATCTGCTCCCAATAAATCGGAATTTCCAGCGTATTCGCGTGCATCAATTTCACAGCCTGCCATACTTTTGGCATCATGCCTGGCCAACCGCTTGAATTGTGAGCTTGACCACCCAGCATCAGAAAAGGTTTGCCATCTACCAATAGTGCATGGCGACCATCTTTTTCGATGATTTTTGGCATTGTAGTTTGGGCGAATATACTGCCGCACCAAACAAACGCGAGGCAAAAAAATATAGCTTTTGTCATTTTTTAAAATAAATTTATCATTCGGACGAACCAGCGGAGAATTTGCGCAGTAGAGTGAGGAGAAATCTTCTGCGCTATGCAAAGTCCGCTATACAAGGCGTATAAGTTCTCACCCGCCCCATCGCTTAACCCATTCTATGGATTCGAAATGACATGTTTTTAGTTTTTATATATCTTCTTACAGTTTCACTACTATAGCTTTGCCGGAATACTGTACCACCGTATCAAATTTTTGTGCAATGGTAACGCCTGTACCCTTGTCTTTCCTAACAAGTACCACATTAAATGTATGATGTTTTAGCATTCCGGGAAAATTTCCTTTGGTGTTGGATATCACCAACTCGTGGGCTTTATCCTTCCAGGTGATAGTGAAAGTGGCGTAGGCACTTTTTTCGTAATTGTAATTGTCGTTCTCATCTTCATACATTTTGAAAGAGCCATCGGCGCCGGGATAAATGCGTAATTCGATCTTATCGGCAGGCTTTTGGGTAGCGTATTCCATTTCTGGGCCCATGGGGATAATTGAACCCGCTTTAACATAAAGCGGCATAGTGGCTATTGGCGCAGGTGCGTCAATTGTTTTCCCGCCATTGAGTTCTTCTCCTGTCCAGAAGTCGTACCATTTTGTCTTGGGTAGATAAACTTTTCTTTCCTTTTCGCCTTCTGCGGTTACCGGGTTTACCAAAAATGCCGGACCAAACATGTACTGATCAGGAATACTATAAGTGTTAGGGTCTTTTCTAAAATCAAAAGACAGCGAACGCATGATAGTATAATTATCAATAGTTACACGTCCAGCCAGAGAATAGATATAAGGCAGCAATCTGTACCGCAGATTGTCATATTTCAGCAGTATAGCTTTGGTATCCGCATCCCAATTGTCGGAGAACAAGGCGCGTTCGCCCTTGCCATGAATACGGAATATTGGGCAGAATGCGCCAAACTGGAACCAGCGTGTAAACAATTCCCTGAATTCAGGCTTTGACCAATCCGGGGCTTTCCAATGGTATTGGTAGCCGCCTATATCCGACGTCCAATACGGTATACCTGATGCACAGGCATTAATACCTTGCGGCACCTGCTCTTTGAAAGCCTTAAACGAGCAAAAGATATCCGACGACCATAAAGTGGATGCATTACGCTGAACTCCCGCAAATGATTGCCTTGCAAGGAAGTATGCCCGCTTATTAGGGATATCTCTGCGCCAGCCCTGGTAAATTCCCTTGGTGTGTTCCAGCGAGTAGGTGTTGAAGTAATCTATCCCTCTGCCGGTATAAAATGTTGCCTGACGACGGGCATCGAGTAGAGTGCCATTATCCGGTTCGCATTGATCAATCCACCAGGCATCCCAGCCATAGCGTTTTACCAGGCTGTCGCGAGCCTGCTGCCAGTAAAGCTCGCGGGCTTTGGGGTTGTGCGCATCATAATAAGTATCAAAAGTATGGGTAACGATATTATCCCAGGTGATGCTGGTCAATCCGCCCATTTTCTCAAGCGCATCGTAGTTTTTGGTGCCTTTTCCAAATACCGGCCAGATGGAAATCATGCCATGAATGTGCGCCTTATGCAATTCGTCCATCATCGCTTTCGGATCAGGATAGCGCTCAGGTTTCATTACGTGTGAACCGATAGGTAGCGGGTCCCAGTAATACCAATCCTGTACGATCACATCTACCGGGATATGATTATCGCGATATTTATCTTTAACAGATAAGATTTCCTTCTGACTCATATACCTGTCCTGCGACTGGAACAACCCGAACGCCCATTTCGCATACATAGGTGCTTTGCCGGTAGCTATGCGGTACAGGTTAATGATCTGGTCAAAATCGGGGCCGTAGAAGAAATAGTAATCTACCTGCTTACCGCTCTCCGATACGTATTTGAATTTGGTGTTATTATCAACCGTGCCATAAAAATTCGAGGCTGAATAGTTGTCCCACATCAAGCCGTAACCGTTTGTAGATAGAAGCACAGGAATAGCGCCGGTCATGTACCGGATGGCCAGATCCTGGTTTCGCCCTTTATAATTAATGGATAAACTATCTTCAGGATGACAACCCAGGCCGTAAAGTGCTTCGTTTGAGGGCGAGTTAAACTGTGTGCTGACATTATAGGTTTCTATACCTGCTACAGTAGCAGCCTTCATTGTTTTATTTTCCGAATCTTCTGAGGTGATTGTTTCACCTTTCAGGTTTTTATAAGTAATAGCGTTGGTAGCTTTGCTAATGAGGATCTTCAATCGCTGAGTAGTGATGGTATAGTTGGTTTTATCCTGATCGAATTTAAAAGTCGTTGGTTGCCATTTATGATCGATAATCAGGGAATTGAATTTCGGGAACTCATCAAAAATGGTGTATTTCACTTCGATCACATCATCTTTGCAGATCACAATTTTCATCAGGCCTTTATCGAGTTTAAAGACGACTTCGTTTGATTTAACCTGGTACGATTTAACGGTTGCGAACGCAGCAATTGCATTAAAACACACAAAAGCGGCCGATAAAGAAAGTAGTTTAAAAAAATTCAGGGCAGTAATTTTCAATCTCATTTTTCGATCCTGATATTACGGATTTTTATTCTAATATTTTATAATAAACTGTTACTAACAGGAATGCAATAATTCTTTGCCATCCTATAATTGGTTTGCTCCAAAACTACCGGATTATTAATGCAACGCTGTGATACAAAAAGTTCATTCTAGGTATAAAAATGTTAACCGACGGTTACACGCAGGTAGTTTCTTAGGTTTTGATCAACGATTTTCCCCTTTATTTTCAATATATTTTGTTTTATTTAAACTTAATAACACACATTCACCAAATTTAAGTTATGAAAAGGGTTAAACTTTTACTGCCATTTGTAACAGCACTTTTGTTAAGCATGCCATCAGTATTATCTGCTCAGGCACCGGAAAAATTAAGAGTCGTAGTCCTAACAGATATTGAAGCCGACCCAGACGATACGGAATCGATGGTGCGTTTCCTGACTTATTGTAACCAGTGGGATGTGGAAGGTTTGATCGCCACAACATCCATCCACCAAAAAACACGCGTCGCGCCTGAGAGTATATTGAAGGTATTAGATGCCTACGAAAAAGTTCAGCCCAATCTGCTCAAACACGAACCTGGATACCCTACCGCATTGGTATTAAAAGCCAAAGTGAAAAAGGGCCTTGCAGTGTATGGTATGGAGGGTGTGGGTCAGGGACATGATTCACAAGGCTCGGAATGGATTGTGAACGTGTTAAGGAAGAATGATGATCGTCCGGTATGGTTTGCTGTTTGGGGCGGCCCTAACACTTTAGCGCAAGCGTTATGGAAAATAAAAAATAACCTGCCTGCTCAGGAGGCTGAAAAGATTTACAAGAAAGTTCGGGTACATACTATTTCGGATCAGGACGACAGCGGGCCATGGATCAGGAAAACTTTCCCTTCTATATTCTTTGTAGTGACGCCCGGCTATAATTACGGAAAAGCCACCTGGCTGGGTATGTCGTTCGGTATGCCGGGATCGAACACAGAGGTTGTATCAAACGAATGGCTGGCAAAAAACATACAACAAGGGCACGGACCGATGGGCGCTGCTTATCCCGACGTGGCTTATGGTATGGAAGGTGATTCACCCAGTTTTTTGAATCTGATCAGCAATGGTTTAAATAATCCTGAACATCCTAACTACGGTGGTTGGGGCGGAAGATATGAATTGTACCTGCCGCAATTTGAGGATTCCAATACCGGCAGGTTCCACCGTGATAACTGGCCGAAGGATGAACCGGAAACAAGGCCAATCTGGACCAATGCCTCTGATTCTTTAATTTCTCCCGTTGATAAAAAAGGGTACAACAGCAACCAGGCAACTATATGGCGCTGGCGAGTGGAGTATCAGAATGACTTTGCTGCACGTATGCAGTGGACTACTAAAAGCTATAAAGAATGTAATCACCCGCCTGTGCCAAGAGTTGCAAGCGGTGAAAAAATGACGGTAAAATCAGGCGAACAATTCCATCTAAGCGCAGTTGGTACAACTGATCCAGACGGTGATTCATTGAGTTATCTATGGTTTCAATATCCCGAAGCAGGCACCTACAAAAGTCATGTGAGTTTTGCGCCTTATTCGCCCAATTTGTATGATGTGCCGGTTACTGCTCCCGTTGTTGATAGCGCAGTAAATTTACATTTTATTTTAAAAGTTACCGACAAAGGCACTCCAGCTTTAACCCGTTACAAAAGAGTAATTGTGACCGTATTGCCAAAATAGAAGGCAATTTTAATTTTATTGTAAAAAGCTAAAGGGCATACATGCACCGACGAAGGAACACTTGATAATTTTTCTATTATAGTATATAACGGCAATATTTTGTCGCGATCCACCCGTAAGTTCGTCGTTTTTATACAGCTTGAAATCCTGAAATGCTTTCGATATTTGTATTGTCAACAAAGTCAAACAACTTAAATAGCTTGTCATGAAAAGAGTATTCAAAGTATCTGATATCCTCCAACCGGCATTAATAATTGTCATGCTTTTTCTTACAATATTTCAGTCTAACGCACAACAACTTAAACCCTCCGCCAGCGGCTACGCACCTGTTAATGGCATCAAAGTTTATTACGAGGTTTATGGCGAGGGCAGGCCTGTAGTTTTGATACATGGCGCTTTTATGACCATCGAGGGGAACTGGAGCCAAATAATTCCTGAGCTTGCAAAGACAAGAAAAGTAATTGCCATTGAAATGCAGGGACATGGGCACACCCCATATTCAGACAGAAAATTATCGCATGCTGCTATGGCAAGTGATGTGGAAGGCGTAATGGACTACCTGAAGATTGACAGTGCAGATGTAGTAGGATATAGTATGGGTGGTTCTGTAGCTTATAAGTTTGCTATACAAAGTCCTAAACGGTTAAGAAAATTAGTGATCATTTCTTCTACTTATAAAAGTAGTGGCTGGCTGCCCGAAGTAGCCAATGCATTTAAATCATTTAAGCCTGAATTTTTTGCAAACACCCCAATGAAAACCGCCTATGATGCAGTGGCGCCCGATAAAACAAATTGGACAAAGTTTATTGAGCAGATGATCGCTTTCGCCCAGGAGCCATTCGACTTTGGTGACGCCAACATTTCTAAAATTTCTGCACCTGTATTAATCATAGCCGGCGACAATGACGGACTGGATAAAGTTGAGCTGGCAAAAACCTATAAATTATTGGGCGGCGGTGTTGTTGCGGATATGGCGCCGATGCCAAAATCGCAATTGGCCATTGTTCCTTCACAAAGCCATGTCAGCCTGATGATGCAGACGAACACCATATTAGGTTATCTGAACAGTTTTTTAAAGTAAATAACTTGAAAGACAATAGGAGATTGAAGAAAAGGCCGTTGAAAGTCGGCCTTTTATCGTTTGGTCACTTGGCCCCCTTAATAATTTCCAGTATTCTTTCATTGTTGACGGTCCACATACCTAAGCGTTCTTCGGTAATTCCTTCTTTCAACTGGTAGCTATTGACAGGACTGTCGCCTGTAAAAGTAGTTTCCATATACCTGAAATTAATACTGTCATTCTTTGCCAATTGATGTGCTACTTCTACAATGTGGGTCGATACTACAAAAAAGCAACTTTTGACGCCTGCAAATGCTGCGATAATAGCCGAAGAAGCATCAAATGCATCTTTTACATTAGTTCCGCGGAAAAGCTCGTCAAAAATGACAAAGACATGTTTTGATTGGTTAACCATTTGTGCCACCTGTTTTACCCGCAATACTTCACCATAAAAATGGCTATGTCCCTGATCTATGTTATCCGATAAATTGATCGTGGTGATCAGTCCGTTAAACAGGCTGGTCTTCATGTAAGCTGCCGGAACAGGAAAGCCCAATTGTGAAAGATAAACAGCTATTCCCATAGCTTTAAGCAAGGTAGATTTCCCAGCCATGTTGGTTCCAGTAACGAAGCAAATATTCTTTTGAACGCTGAAATCAATACTATTACTGACAGGTTGCTCAATGAATGGATGGAACAATCCTTTAAAAACCAAAGCAGGTTCATCATTTTCATCTATTACCGGTGTGGTAAAACCCCTGGCTTTGCTATTTGCAGCTACCGTTAGGTAGGCGTCTAATTGGTAAATGGTATCCAACAGATGTTTTACCTCAGTACGAGCTGTATTTCTGAATAGATGGTTTGTTTTAGCAATCTCTGCTGCCGTAAGTCTTTCCCTATCTCTTTTGCTTATAATCCATTCAAGATCAAATTTTTGATAAAAATTAGTAATTCCTGATTTGAATGCCAGCAACACTTCCGGTGCATCTTCGGGTAAATGATCTGCAAACTGCCGCAGTTCGTCCAGTAATTTTAAAACGCTGGTAACTCCCTGCCGAATGACATAACGGTCACTTTTATTCTTGAAGGTGTAACCGATCCTGCTCAGAAGATCCATCAAAAGCGAAGGTTTTTGATCAGGACTGTATCCCTTTAAGTAAAATTCGGCAAAGTCACAGGTATTCTTGTTTATATTAAAATTGATCTCGTTAGATTCCAGGTAAACAAAAACGGCAATCCGCCCTTTGATTTCCTCCGCATCACTTAAAGGGTTGTTAAACATAGCAGATAACATCTCATGCCCTCCGATTGTCCGCGTTTTACCCAGCAATGCAAATACCGACTGTTTTTGCTGATTGTTGTGAAGAAGCGCTAAGTCCGTTAAAGTTTGTTTATCAACTTCCAGGTTCATGTAAGCGGGTGTTTATCTTTAGGTTAAAGATAGACAACGTTAAGATCGAGAGAAAAATATAGCGGCGTCTTTTATTCTTCTGTTCCTATAATCAAAAGAAGCCGTCCACTTGGACAGCTTCTTTTGATTTAACCCGTTACTCATTACCAGCCAGGGTTTTGAGTGAGCTTGTTGTTCGTATTCATTTCCCGTTGTGGGATAGGCCATAATAAATATTGTTGTTTCATGGTTACGCCTTGTTCATTTGGTGTTGTAAAGGCGTCGCCAAACTTATTGTTCACGACATCGTAGATCATGTGCGTGCGTTGTATATCGAAATAGGCCTTATCTTCATAAGCTAGTTCATGATAGCGCTCTTTCCAGATAGCTTCGCGGAATTGGGCCTGGGTTAGGCCGCTTAAGGCAGGCAGTTGTGCCCTTGCTCTTATCTTATTTACCTGGTCGTAGGCTGCCTGGGTTGGACCGCTAACTTCGTTGCTTGCCTCTGCATAGATCAGCATGGCTTCGGGTAAACGTAAGAATGTCCAGTTTTCATCACTCTGACCATTTCCAAGAGCGCTTTCTAAGTGGAAGAATTTATAAAGCGCGTGTTCGCCAAAAACAACTGTCTTTGTGGTATCGCCATATTGCGGGTAACTCGAAAAGTAAAACTGGCGTTCTTTAGCACGCAAATCTCCTGCCTCATAACTGGCAAAAAATGCATTGGTTGGGATCATTGCTCCAAGATGGTCACCATATGCGCCAACAGGCAAGTTAAAAGGGATGGTTAATTGCGGTATAGCATTTGTAGCCACACCAACAAGGTATTGACCCTGGAAGATCAGCTCTCCCTGGTTTTTATGGGCATTATCGTGCAGAAAAGCATAGTCTGTAAAAAGGGTATAATCAGTCAATACTTTTTGAGCTTCCGCAGCTGCCAGCGCATAATTTGCAGTTTTTTGCAAAGGATACCCTGCTGTGGTCAGGTACACGCTGGCTAGTAAGGTTCTTACCGCGCCGAGTGATACTCTGCCGGTTTGATCGGTTTCCGGCAACTTTGAATTTTCAGCTGCTTGCAGATCGTTTATGATCTGTTCATAAACTTTTTCAGTCGATGTACGGGAAGGATAAAGATCCGGGCTGCCCACTGAAACACTGGTTGTGATCAAAGGCACATCGCCATATAATCTTACCAGGTGGTAATAAAAGAATGCGCGTAAAAAGTAAGTCTCCCCTAATAGCTTGCTCTTCAAATCTCCATCCATACTGATGCCGGGAATGCGCTCAAGGGCCAGGTTAGCATTAGCGATGGCATTGTAACTGTTTTTCCAGACATCTTCAAATCCGGGGTTAACGGCATCGGTACGCTGATTGATCACGTTGCCGTTATTGACACTTTGCCCTAATGAGGTGGCGTGGCCTGCAAACAGTTCCATCGTAATAAACGGACTTTCACCATAAGCGTCCCCGTTTTGAAAAAGATGCAACTGCGTGTATATGCCATTAACAAAAGTCTGCGCCTGCGAGCCTGAAGTGAAATAATTGTCTTTTATAAAGTTGCTCTTGTCTTTTTCGTCAAGGTATTTATTGCAACTGCTTATCACCAATGAAAGGATTATTAAGAAATAACCCACCCAAAATTTTTTATAATTTAAATTCATGATCTTTTACTTAAGCTAGGTTAAAAACTTGCGTTAACACCAAACAGGAAGGTTCTCGGTTTTGGATAATCGTAAAACTGTATGCCCTGGGTAAAGTTGCTCGATCCGTTGTAAGTGGATGTTTCAGGATCGTAACCAGTGTATTTGGTGATCAGGAACAGGTTTTGTGCCTGTAAATACAGCCTCAAACGGCTCATGCCAATTTTCTTTGTGGTGGTTTGCGGGAAGGTGTATCCCAAAGTCACCATCTTGCCGCGGATGAATGAACCATCTTCTACTTTAGTGGAGTAAATTTCGGTCTGATACCTTACATAGGCAGGCCTGTCTTCGGCAATGTCTGTATTCTGGTGAGTTGGCGTCCAGGCGTTGAGTACGGTAGCGTAGCTGTTTGCCTGACCGGTACGGTCCTGGCCTGAGTGGCGGGTCAGGTTCATGACCTGGTTGCCATAATCGAACTGCAGTTCGACAGCAAAATCGAAGTTTTTGTATTTAAAGCTGTTGGTGAAAGTACCGTAGCCATCAGGTGTGGATTTTCCTAAGACAGTCTTATCATCAGCAGTGATCTTGCCGTCACCATTTTTATCCCATATTTTCAGGTCACCGGGTAACAGGCCATATTTTGCTGCCTCATTAGCTTCAGCAGTTCCCCATGTGCCTAACACTTTATATCCCCAAAAAGTACCGGCAGGTAAACCTACCCGCATCAGGTTAAATTGAGACAGGAAAGTTGGATCAAGGAATATATCGTCGTTAGAGGCGCCAAGATTTAATATCTTATTTTTCAGGAATGAAATATTAAATGAGGTATTCCATGAAAAATTATCGGACCTGATATTCTCCGTATTTAGTGTCAACTCGATGCCTTTATTCTGCAAGCGTCCAATATTCTCAAATACAGAACTGAATCCGCTTGTTTCAGGCAGTGGCGCATTGAGCAATAATGCCCGTGTCCGTTTCAGGAATGCGTCTGCTTCTACATTGATACGGTTATTGAATAATCCGAATGACACACCCAAATCATACTCTGCAGTTTTTTCCCAGGCCAATTGATTATTGCCGATGCTGGTCAGGCTTGTTCCGATCGACTGGCTGTTGTTAAACGGATAATTGTTGGTATTGATATTCGCCGGCGAACGGTATTCTCCAATTTCGGAGTTCCCTGTTAAGCCATAGCTTAATCTCAGTTTCAGGTCGGAGATAGTTTTGTTATCCTTCAGGAAATCTTCCTGCGATATTCTCCAGGCTACGGCCGCAGAAGGGAAGAAACCGTTTTTAACATTCGTTCCAAAACGCGATGATCCGTCTTCGCGTCCGGTTACAGTTACCAGGTATTTATCTTTGTAACTATAATTTACACGACCGAAGAACGACCGCATTTGCCATGCATCATAACCCGAGGTAGGTATCCCCGGTATTTGACCGCCGCCAAGATTAAAGTATTCGTAGTAATTGTCGGAAAGGTCCTGGGTAGAACCATAAGAGCTTAATTGTGAAAAGTTTTGCAGTTCGACCCCGGCAACAGCATTTAAGGTATGATCCTTACCAAATGTCTTGTTATAGGTCAAGTGGTTTTCCCATTGCCAGAAGGTGTTGTTATATTGGTTGATGGAAGCAGAACTGTAAGTTTGGTTAGCTGTTGAACCACCCACCAGGCCGCTTTGAAAGTGCGGGTTCGTGTTGCTTGATGTAGTAACGCCGATGGTACTGCGAAGGTCAAGGCCGGGCAATATGTTGAAATCAGCATAGCCGTTGCCGCTGAACACGCGGTAGTAGAACAATGACTTGATCTCATTTGCCTGCGCAACAGGGTTATCGCCACCTTCCATGTTTGGATAATCGGTACGTTTGCCATAGCTGCCGTCAGGATACCTGATCGGGATGATCGGGATCATCTCGATCAGCATACGAGGAATATTGTTGCCACCGGTACCATCATCTGCTGTGCGCACTTCCCTGTAATCATAATTAAGGGTTGCGCCAACTTTCAGCCATTTCTTTACCTGGTTGTCAATAGTCAGGCGGGCATTGTAGCGTTTCTGGTAGCTATTGAGGATGATACCCTCGTCATCGCCGTAGTTTAAGAATAATCCGTAATTCAGAGTTTCTGTACCGTTGGTAAACGAAAGGTTGTGGTTTTGGCTGTATGCAGTACGTGTGGTTGCTTTTTGCCAGTCCACGTCATACAAAGGGTTTAGGTTAGCGTCAAATAATTTACCGATCAGCGCGGTACGGATCACCTTAGGATCATCGTCAGTATATTTACCTGCGGCCCAGCCAGCCGGGTCATATTTTTTGATGTTTGCATAAGATTGGTCTTCAACTGCCAGGAATTGTTTGGCATTCAGCACCTTCAGCTCCTTTGCCATTGTGCTTATGCTTCCGTAAGCATCGTAATTAACAGAACCGCCAGTTTTACTGCCTCTTTTTGTGGTGATCAGAATTACACCGTTAGCACCACGTGTACCGTATATGGCTGTGGAAGATGCATCTTTAAGCACATCGATAGTTGCTATATCATTTGGGTTGATGGATGAACCGCCTTCCGTCCAAACTACACCATCCACAACATAAAGCGGATCGGTGCTGGTATTGATGGAACTGTAGCCGCGTATCCTGATCTTGGTTTCGCCGCCTGGTGCACCTGAGTTTGTCGAAACGTTGACACCGGCAATTTTACCGGCAAGCTCTTCTTCTACCGTTTGGGCAGGCCGCTCCTGCAATTGTTTACTGCTCACGCTACCTACGGCACCGGTAAGGTCAACTCTTTTTTGTGTACCGTAACCAACTACTACGACCTGATTAAGTTCTTTGGATGCTTCAGCCAATTTCACATCGATCAGCTCCCGGTTACTTACCGCTACTTCCTGGGTGTTGTAGCCAATGAAGCTGAATACTAATGTGGCGCTGCCATCCACATTGGCGAGCGAGTATTTTCCGTTGGCATCCGTCACTGTCCCTGCCGAGGTGCCTTTAACTTTGACAGATACCCCGGGAAGCGGCAGGCCTTTCTCGTCACTTACGGTTCCCTGCACTTTTATAGCAACCGAAGCTGCTTTTACAGGCTGTGGCCTTGCTTTTATGACGATGGTTTTCTCAAATATTTTATACGTCAACGGCTGATCTTTGAAACAGCGGTTAAGCGTTTCTTCAACGGTGGCATTATCGACGTCGACATCAAGTTTGATCGTTCTTGAAACAACATCATCCTCATACAGGTAACTGTAGCCGCTTTGCTTTTTGATCAGCTTTAGCACTTTATCTACAGATATTTGATTTTGATGGATCCTGATACCCTGGCTAAATGTTTTGGCGCTTACGCTAACCAGGCTTACAAGCATAAAAATGGCTGTTAGCTTCATAGCTAATAGAATTTTGAACAGACCATACCTGTGCACAGGCAAAGCCTTACCTTTTAATTTCATAAGTTTGTAGTGTTTGGGTTTTTAACTTGGTTTTTTCAATTTGTCGATTGTAGGAACGGGTAACCCAGACGTACGCCGGGCGGGCACTGCAATGCTCCCCGGCTTTTATTTTTAAGTGTCTTTTGCGTTACCTTCCCGGTTTTCAGGGGGCTCTTTGTATGGGTTTCTTCATCGGTATATGTTTATGTTTAACAATTGGTGTAATGCAACCGGAGTAATGCTGGTTTAATTGTGAAATGTTTAGGCTGTAGTTTTATGATCGGCCTAAGGGGAAACCACTACGGCTTGCCCATCTATCTTAAAATTGACGCCCATAAACTTTAACATCTCCAGCAATTTGGATAGGTTAACATTTCGTGGAACACTTGCTGTGAAGCGCCTTGGTTTTACGTCGCCTTCGTAAATAACTTTTATATCATACCACCGGGCTACCTGGCGCATAATGGCATGTAATTCTTCGCTTTCAAACTCGAAATTGCCGTTCTTCCATGCAAGCACAGTTTCGGTGTCCACATTTCTCACATTGATGGACCCTGATTCCTGATTGGAAAGTTTTGCCTGCTGACCAGGTTTTAACAGAGCTGATTGCTGCCCTGACGATATCTTTACCGCTCCTTCTACCAGGGTTGTTGTGATCGACCGTTCATCGTCATACGCATTTATATTGAAACAAGTGCCAACATCTTCCACCTCCTGCTTGCCGGTAACTACCCTAAACGGGACCTGCATATTTTTGGCGACTTCAAAATATACCTCGCCGGTAATGGTTACTTTTCGTTCTGTTGCTGAAAAGGTTGTCGGGAAAGTAATGGACGATGCTGCATTGAGCCATACCTTGGTGCCATCACTCAATACCACCTGGAACTGACCGCCTTTAGGTGTGGTAATGGTATTATAAACAACCGGGGCAGTTTTTGATGACTGATCCGCTTGATAAACCAATTGCCCATCTTTTGTCTTGTTAAGTGTGGTGATTCCCTGGCTGGCGACTACCCCGTTTTTTGCGTCGGTCAAAACTACCTTTGAGCCATCGGCTAGCGTCAGCATCGCTTTATCGCCACCTGGTGCTACATCATTTACCTTAGGCTTTTGATAACCGGCGGCAAAAGATTGGGATTGATGCTTTTTTAAATGAAAATGAATAACCGCTGCCATAAAAAGCACGGCCAAACCTGCAGCTATTGAACCCAGCCAGACTAGCGCCTTTTTCCCTGTGCCTGAAGTTTTATTGAAAATTCTGCTGTTTATCTTATCCAGGATACGCTCGCGGAGAACTTCCTCACTCTCTGCGAATTCCGACGGGATATCTACCGGGGCATCCTGATCTGCATTATACCATGCTGCAAACTCCTGCTTTTCGGCAGAAGTAATGGTTCCATCAAGCCATTTTTGGGCAAGTTCCCGATAATGTTTTTCGTCAGACTGGCTGTTCATTCAACAGGTTTTAATAGTAAGTCTCCTGAACAAACCAAATCCCTTAGTGCCGGAGAAAAAAAAAATTTAAGATTTTATAAAAGAAACTGGCTCAGCCGTGTGCGTAATATTTTCAAAGCTTTGCCAAGATGCGCTTCAACCGTTTTTTCTGAAATACCTAATTCTTCGGCAATCCTTTTTTGCGGGAAACCCGATTCACGACTCATTTTGTATACTAATTGGCATTTCTCAGGCAGTTCACCCACAAATTGAGCTAATTGAGTTTTCAGCTCCTCAAACTCCATCCATTCTTCGGTAGAGTTATCTGCCATGCTCATTACATACTCATAATAATCAGCATATTTTTGTGCATTGTTCTGCTTTTCCAAAGTCTTGATCACACGGTATTTGACTGAAACGGCCAAATAGGAACTCAGGGAAATAATGTCCGACAGGTCATCTCTTCTGCGCCAGAGCGACACAAAAATGTCCTGAACAATTTCCTCGGCTTCGTTCAGATCTTTTATCTTATTGGCGGCAATCCCGAATAATCGTTTCCAGTACCTGTTATAGAT
The DNA here is from genome assembly GCF_036568825.1 of Mucilaginibacter sp. GTDB lineage: Bacteria > Bacteroidota > Bacteroidia > Sphingobacteriales > Sphingobacteriaceae > Mucilaginibacter. The sequence goes on from NZ_DATCRU010000090.1 coordinate 43,441, forward strand.
TTCGGTAAATGCGCTTCTGTTGTTTGATTTTAAAAGATCTGTTAGTTCCCCGTCCGTCAGCAGATCATAATCGCGCATAATTTCCAATAATTGAAGTGACAGAATTATTGGGGTATTTGCCGGCAAAAGGTACAATGTAGTGACCCGCAGCAGGGTCTCTATGCATACTGTTTCTCATTTAGTAGGTGGTTGATGGAGATCAAATGTAACAGATATGTTTCAATTTCAAACAAGCAAAACCTTATTTTTTTAATTAAAGGGCAAAGTGCCTCTACTAGCAGTTACTTAATTAAGTATTACGCAAGTATTTATTATTCAGTGGCTTTTGCACAGTTTACCGCATTTGTAATGCTGATTACTGGCATAGCAAAGCCAAAAAAACGTTTAAACTTGTCTTTAGATGAGGAATGGGATGCAGGAGGATTACTCTACCAGGATTTCATCGGTAAATAACCAGGCTGTGGTACCTTTAAATAAATAGCCATCCGGTATTGTGCCGATCGTTTTAGCGACGATGCGTATATAGCGTATCGATTTAGATTGGACGTTGATAGTATATTTCTGTAAATAAGGCTCACCCCTAACCGTACATTTGGTGTTGGTTACCTCGCCTTCTTTGGTAAAATTTATACCATCTGCAGATGAATAAACTTCAACCACGGAAGGTAGAAATATACCACTGTTCGCATCAGCCAGGAAACTGCCGGTAACACTTTTTACCAGTGTTGGAGTTTCCATATCAACCACCGCATCCATATCCTTACCGCTATAGCCAATCCACTTGTTATCTTTAAAAGCAGTGGTCCCCATTATGCCATCCGTCAAACTACCATGGCCTGCGGCCACATAATGTTCATCGTATGGATTTACAAACTTCACCTTTTTGCCCAGAGCTTTATTAACCGGGATAAATGTTTGTGATGATGCCAGCAGCTTGCCATCTTTAAATATCGAAGCATAAAAAACACCCGCCTTATTTATGTTGATATTGCTGTGGTAAACTGGTGAATGCTCGTCCGGCGCTTTATCAATAGCATATCTTATAACCCCATTAGCAACACTGGCACTGACGGTAACATTGGCTGAGTGATCTGGTGCGATGCTGTAGCTGATCACCGGATCAGGGCTTACGTCAACAAGATCAAACCAGGCGATACCCTTTTGTATCAGATCAAGGGTTAGGATAGCTGTTGTTGATGAACCGGGCGCCTGGTAAGTGAAGCTGTATTGCTTCCAATCTGCAGTGAGTTTAAAAGTATGCGATTGCTGCATACCATCTACCGAAAGGTTGAACGATGGCAAATTTTCCTGTGACCTGGCTTTTGCCCAGATGGACACTGTATAACTATTTCCCTTATTCATCACCATAGGTAAAAAGCGGATCTTTTTGCCGCCGCTGTCTACCGGGGTTATCAATCTTAAGCTAAACATACCCTCTTTGCTTTGAGTGCCATCGGCAAAGAAAGTGGCTCCTTTATCGGCTCTGTCATTACTTCGTGTGTTAACATTGCTGCCAATCGGCAATCCGGGACTAACAATCTTTTCAAAACCGGGATTGAGCATCAGGTTATGATCAGTTGCTGATCGCGGTGTGTTTTTGCTGTTACGAATCAGGTATACCCGTGTGCCATAGGCATCAATTATATCGTCAATACTACCATTGCTGAATGGCACTTCCCTGTTCTCAAACCAAAGTTCAGCCGTCGTTTTCAGGGTTGTATCCTTTTCGGTGGTATTTATCTGAAATGCTTTTGGCTTATTCTCCTTATTGGCAACAATTACCAGCAGGTTTCCTTTGTATTTAAAAGATCGGATGAGCAATTTATTATCTGAAGACTTAAACCCGGGCGCATCATCAGCAGATGATAAGAACGACGTCATTTGTGCGGCTTCAACGGCAATATCGCTGCATGCTGACCATGCCGAAACCGATTGCGGATTTAAATTGCCGGGAGCATGCACATAATATTGGATCCCTTTTGCACCGCTTACCAGGCCCATGTAGGTCATCAGCCGTATTTCCTGCGCTGTTGGCTCGCGTGTCCACATTTCCTGTGCGCCGAAAGCCTGTGGTACCAGCCAAACAGATTTTTGATAACGATAAGCGTTTACGTATTTATTCAAATCGTCCATCACTTTGTCAGGCGGACCAGGAATAGGATAGGGATCGGTCATCGCAATATCCATTGTATTCCTGAAATCATTCGCCTTCTGGGGCATCATAAAAACAATCGATATCGGGTGGTAAGGATCAAGCCGGTGAATAAGCTGATAGGCTTGCTCCAGTATTGCCGGCGGGCGACCCTGGCCGTCGGGTTCATCATTAATATACCATGATAGTAAAGCAGGATGATCGCGGAATGCAATGACTTCCTTTTTCAAAATATCCAACTTTTCTGCGTCGGTCAGGTCCAATCCTTTGCTTCCGTTGTGCCCGCTACCGATCAGTGAATTCACACCGTACTGAACTCTTATGCCTACCTGGGCGCAGCGGTCCATATAGGCTTTGCGGGTTTGGTAATTTTTAGGCAGATTATCCTGGTATGGTCCTATCATATTAAATCCATGAGCAACCTCAGTTTCCGGCAAATTCCCGACCGGTCCGCAATAGAACCCGAAGGGGAAGAATGGCCTGTTATCAACAATCAGGCTACCTGTTAACAGGTCTATCTGTACAGCGTTTTCCTTAGCAGGCCTTCTTATAATATCCACCTTTCCGGATGCAACTGTTTTCTGGCCGTTCATCACATGATAAGAGATTGGATTGAGCGTATCCGTGAGTGCATCGGTCGCTAAATCGTAGATTATCTTATGGTTATATCTTGTGACAGAGGCCTTTAAAATCTTTTTATTCTTGAATAACTCTAAAGAATAAGAATGAATATCGGCACTATCCGGAGCGACATAGACAATGCTTGCCTGCTGGCCCTGCATATAGTAATTATATCTGCTGAATACCCTTGTGCTATCAGGACTATTTGAGGCGTTGGCGCTGAAACTTAAGACTGATAGTATGAAAAAAAGTAAACTTATGGTGATGTGTTTCATGCAGACAGATTGACACATCTAAGGTAATTTAATAAAACAGTTATGTGAAAGATGAGCTCGTTTGTAATTGCAACTTTACAAAAACCCGAATAGATAGATTGCGTATGCATTACTTCCAGGTGACCAGGCTCCAGTTCCAGCCGGCATATTCCAAACGTCTGAAAATACAAATCAAAACGAAAGAAATGTGCTAAAATTGATTTTTTGTAGTCGAAATGAGTGCATTTAATCAGTTTGCATTAATTTCGCGCCGTCAATAATTATAAACAAAAGGTTTTCTTTACAGAGAAAACATCTTTATAACGTAACAAGTAGATCAATAATTGGTCAAATGAATGCCGGGTGCATTTATTTGCTGTCGGCGGCCCCAACGACAATATACCTAAGCGACCAATATAAAAGGCGCTTGATTTTTTGAATACTCAAACTGAACGAATTTTAAATTATCAGCACGATAAACAACCTGTACGCGCTATATGATTAAGAATATAACCACATCATTAAAACCAAATCAAACATTGTTCAGAAAAAAACCGGCACTCGCGATAATAATAGGTTGTGCAATGATGGCAAACCTTGGCTGCGGAAATTCACAAGGCGGACAAAGCCAGCAAGGCGGAGCACCGGTTGCACAGGCTTATCCGGTATTAAAGGTAACAACCCACAACACCACGCTGCAATCGCAATACCCGGCTACCTTGCAGGGTGTGCAAAACATCGAGATCCGTCCGAAGATAGATGGTTATGTTGAGCATATTTATATAGACGAAGGTGCAACTGTAAAAAAAGGTCAGCTGCTGTTCAAGATCAACGCTCCGCAATATGAGCAGGATGTTAAAAACGCCCTTGCTGCTATTAATAGCGCTGAAGCCGATGTTAACACAGCTAAATTACAGGTTGAAAAAACGCAGCCGCTGGTCGCTAAAGGCATCATCAGCGAATATGAACTGAAGTCGGCTGAAGACGCTTTAAAAGTAAAAGAGGCAGCATTACTACAGGCCAAAACAACCCTTGCCAACGCAAGGACCAATTTGTCTTATACAACAATCACCAGCCCTGTTGACGGGGTTGCAGGAATGATACCCTATAAGCTAGGAAGTCTTGTGAGCAGTACTACTACTTCGCCACTTACCATGATCTCCAATATCTCAAACGTATATGCTTACTTTTCAATGAATGAGAAACAGTTATTGGATTTTTCAAGACAATACAAAGGCAATACTTTGGAGGCGAAGCTAAAACAACTTCCCGAGGTTTCCCTTATCCTTTCTGACGGTACGGATTACCCTGAAAAAGGGAAAATTGAAAGTATCGGAGGGCAGATCAATTCAGAAACAGGTGCGGCAAGTTTCCGGGCGACATTTCCTAACCCGGTAAGATTGATCCGCAGCGGGGGCAGCGCTACGGTTGTTATTCCGGTTCCGGTAAAAGATGCTTTGCTGGTGCCGCAACGATCGACTTACGAATTGCAGGGCAAACGTTTTGTTTACCTGGTCAATGGCGACAAGGTAAAAAGTGCCGAGATCATGACCATGCCTGATCCTGCTGGTCAATATTTTGTAGTGACAGATGGTATAAAGGCGGGCGACCAGATCGTTTACGAAGCTGCTGCACCTATTGCCGACGGCACGGCCATTAAGCCCCAATTGCAGCTGGAAGATCAAGTGTATAAAGACATTAAATAAACCGACAGCATAAAAATGACCTTAAAAGTTTTTATTGAACGGCCCGTACTTTCTACCGTGATATCGGTGATCATTGTGATACTCGGTATCCTGGGCCTTATTTCGCTGCCGATCACGCAATATCCGGAAATAGCTCCGCCAACGGTGCAGGTTTCCACTTCCTATCCCGGCGCAAACGCTGATGTAGTACTAAATAGCGTTATCGTACCACTGGAAGAACAGATCAACGGTGTGGAGAACATGACCTACATGACTTCATCCGCAGGTAATGACGGCTCTGCAGGTATCACCATATTTTTCAAACAAGGCACTAACCCCGATCTGGCTGCCGTAAACGTGCAGAACCGCGTGTCGAGGGCAACGCCGCTGTTGCCTGCCGAAGTTACCAGGGCCGGCGTTAGTACAAGCAAACGTCAAAGCAGTATGGTGATGGTATTTTCTATCAACAGTACCAGTAAGGCATACGATGCCACCTTCCTTCAGAACTACGCCAACATCAACGTGATCCCAATGCTGAAACGGGTGAATGGCGTAGGTGATGTTACTGCATTTGGTACGCATGACTATTCTATGAGAATATGGCTGAAGCCGGATGCAATGGCTGCCTATAAACTGGTGCCGGATGATATCAATAACGCATTGGCCGAGCAGAATATTGAAGCTGCCCCGGGGAAGATAGGCGAGAACAGCGATCAGTCCTTTCAGTATGTTCTTAAATATAAGGGACGTCTTAAGACTCCTCAGGAATATGAAAACATCATCATCAAAGCAACGCCTGATGGCCAGCTTCTAAAATTAAAGGATGTGGCGCGTGTTGAACTGGGTTCATTGGATTATTCGGTTACTTCTACTACCGATAAAAAACCATCTATCGTGATCGCGGTATTTCAGACGGCAGGCTCCAACGCCCACGCGATGATCAAAGATTGCGAAAAGACCCTGGAAGAAGCTTCAAAAAGATTCCCTTCGGGTATCGAATACAATATGATCTTTACGGCCAACCAGTTTTTGGATGTATCGATCCATAAGGTAGTGGAAACATTGATCGAGGCCTTCATATTGGTTTCTATCGTTGTATTTATCTTTTTACAGGATTTACGATCCACCCTCATTCCGGCTATTGCAGTGCCGGTAGCTATTGTGGGTACGTTTTTCTTTTTGCAGTTGTTTGGATTCACTATTAACCTGCTCACCTTGTTCGCGCTTGTGCTCGCAATCGGTATCGTGGTGGACGATGCCATCGTGGTGGTAGAAGCGGTTCACGCAAAACTGGACCAGCATGTGCCTACTGCCAGGGCCGCAACATTGGATGCGATGAGTGAAATAAGCGGCGCAGTGGTATCCATTACACTGGTAATGGCGGCAGTGTTTATCCCGGTTACCTTTATTACAGGCTCGGTAGGTGTATTCTATAAGCAGTTTGGGTTAACGTTGGCCGTGGCTATTCTTATCTCGGCGTTGAACGCATTAACGCTCAGCCCGGCATTGTGTGCATTGCTTCTAAAACCTCACCATGAGAATAAGTTGCGTAAGGGTTTCCTTCAACGGTTTTACTCAGCCTTCAATGCTGCTTTTGAGGTTACGACAAAAAAATACAAACGGGCCGTCCTGTTCTTATCCCGCAGAAAGTGGATCGCCGTAGCAGCTGTGCTGGTTTTTATGGCCCTGTTTGCGTTTTTGCTCAAGGTTACGCCTTCCGGTTTTGTGCCTAATGAGGATCAAAGCTTTATTATGGCTGATATCAGCTTGCCCCCTGCTTCGTCACTGGAGCGCACGCAAGCAATCGCAGACCAGGTAGTGACGATATCCAAACAACAGCCTGAAATGAACTCTGTAGTAGAAATTGCAGGTTCCGGCATATTGAGCGGTGGCAACGGCGGTTCTTACGGTTCACTATTTATGAACCTGAAATCCTGGGAGCAGCGCCCGGGAGCTGACCATAGTGTTGATGCAGTCATTGGTCGGCTATTCGGTGCAACGTCGGGTATTAAAGGTGCCAACGTTTTCTTCATTGCCCCGCCTACTTTGGAGGGTTTCGGTAATACCAGCGGTTTTGAATTCCAGGTACAAGACCATACCGGTGGAGATATTGCGCATTTCAGCGAGGTTACCAATAACTTTTTGGCCGCATTGAGCAAACGTCCTGAAATACAATACGCCACCAGCTTCTTTAATATCAATTTCCCACAATACCAGGTGGATGTTAACGTAGCTAAATGTAAAGAATCTAACATTTCGCCAGCCACCGTGCTCAATACTTTACAGGGATATTTTGGCGGACTTTATGCTTCCAACTTCAATCAATTCGGTAAACAATACCGAGTGATGATACAAGCCGATGCAGCTTATCGCGGCACGGTTCAAAGCCTGGATAAGATATATGTGCGGAATGCTAATAATGTAATGGCTCCGGTTACTGAGTTTGTCACATTGAAGCGGGTATACGGTCCGGAGTTTATCAATCGATTTAACCTCTTTACATCCATAGCCGTTTCAGGGGCGCCAAAGCCGGGCTATAGTTCGGGCGATGCCATCAAGGCTATACAGGAGGTGGCTGCTAAAAATCTTCCTGTTGGATATGGATTTGAGTTTTCGGGATTAAGCAGGGAAGAATTATCCAGCGGCAACCAGACACTTTTAATATTTGTGTTGTGTCTTGTGTTTGTTTATTTCCTGTTGAGCGCCCAATATGAAAGTTATATCCTGCCGTTCGCAGTAATTTTATCACTGTCGATCGGACTTGCGGGAGCCTTCATTTTTGCGAATATTTTTGGGGTGCAGAACAACATTTACCTGCAGATCACATTGATCATGCTGATTGGTCTGTTAGCCAAGAATGCTATTTTGATCGTCGAGTTTGCGGTATCGAGAAGACGTTCGGGTGAGTCAATCGTTCAGGCAGCCATTGACGGTGCGCTTGCCCGTTTGAGGCCAATTTTGATGACTTCCTTTGCCTTCATTTTCGGCATCATGCCCCTGATGGTATCTACAGGCGCGGGTGCAGCCGGGAACAAATCAATCGGTACAGGTGCAGTTGGCGGTATGTTTATAGGCACCATTTTCGGCGTGTTTGTGATACCGGTTTTATTTATCATTTTCCAGAATATACAGGAACGGATAAGCCGGAAGCCTGCCGTGGTTGAACCAGCTACAGTCGATGTTGAATAACCATAGAAAGAATTTTAATGACGACAAATACATTGCATAAATATTCATTGAACAAAAGATTGACCCTGTTTACGCTGGCGACGGTAGTCCTTTGCTCATGCGTGACAAAAAAATACCAGCAACCGGGAATGGCGGTTCATGGAGAATTATACCGCTCGGCGAATACCACAGACAGCACCACGATTGCAACATTGCCTTATAGATCATTGTTTGCTGATACTATCCTACAGGGACTAATCACTGAGGGACTGAGAGAGAATCTAGATCTGAAAGTCGCCATGCAAAGGATGACTGAAGCACGGGAAAACCTCCAGCAAGCAAAAGCGGCATTGCTGCCCGATCTGAGTGCCAGTGCAACGGTTACGCGGTCTAAGCTATCGGCTGCATCTCAAAATCTTCCGCCTGAATTCATAAACGCTTATCCATTAACCACCACATCCTACCAGGCAAATCTGAGCACAAGCTGGGAGGCCGATATATGGGGTAAGTTAAGCAGCTCAAAAAGGAGTTACCTGGCAACGTTTTTGCAAAGTGACGCCGCAAAAAGGGTTATACAGACACAGCTTATTTCTGACATTGCTACCAATTACTATAAACTCCTTGCCTACGATGAGCAGCTAAGAATAACCGAGCAAACAGTAAAGAACAGGCGTGAAGACGTTTCGACGATCAAGGCCCTGAAAGAGAGTGGTGTTTCAAACGGTGCAGCAGTGGCACAAAGTGAAGCCAATCGTTCGTCAGCTGAGCTGTTGGTACCGGATATCAAACAAAACATCAGGGAAACAGAGAATACGTTGAGTTTACTTTTGGGACGTGTGCCGGGCGAGATCAGAAGAGGTTCGTTAATGGAACAACAACCTTATCAAAATCTTCAAACAGGGGTGCCTTCGCAATTAATGAGAAACAGGCCGGATGTTCAACAGGCTGAATTTGCCTTTCGTGCTGCATTTGAAAATGTGAATGTGGCGAAGACTTATTTCTACCCGCAATTAACGATAACAGCCCAGGGCGGTTTTTCCAACCTAACCATCAAAAACTTTTTTGACAATTCGATATTTTATAATATCATAGGAGGTTTGACTCAACCAATCTTCAATAAGCGTCAAAATAAAACAAGGCTGCATGTAGCGCAGGCGCAGCAGCAGGAAGCATTTTACGCTTATCAGAAAGCCTTGCTTAACGCGGGTTCGGAGGTTTCAAACAGCCTGTACAGTTATCAAACAGCGATTGAAAAACAGGGTACACGCAAAGATCAAATCGCATCGCTTGAGAAGGCGGTTGACTTTACTAAAGAACTGCTTCGGTATAGTTCGGCTACAAATTATACAGACGTGTTGACCTCGGAGCAGTCGTTGTTATCAGCGCAATTGGATGGCGTTAACGACCGTTTGCAGCAATTGCAGGCAATAGTCGATCTGTATAAAGCATTAGGCGGAGGCTGGCAATAAAAGATATTCATCTACCAAATACATTACTATGAAAAAACTATTTATTACAGGGGCGCTGGCGCTGTCATGCCTGATGTTTACGGTCTCTCAGTCCAAAGCACAGTCGTTGCCACCGGTTGAGACACAATCACCGACAGCAGATTATAAACCCGCCTTCCCCGGTCAAACAAGAGCTCCCGGCGCACAAACTAAAACTAAGCTTGATGTTAAGGTGATCAATCACGACCTCAAACAACCTTTTTCGTTACGCTGCATGCCTGATGGCCGCTTTATAGTGACTGAAAAAGGAGGTACGATGCGGATTTTAAAAGCTGACGGCAGCTTTGATAAAGAGATAAGCGGCTTACCGAAAGTTGCGGTTGGCGGTCAGGGTGGATTACTGGATGTGAATTTCGACTCTAAATTCACTCAAAACAGGACATTGTTCTGGACTTATTCTGAGGAGGTTCCCGAAGGTTTTCAATTGGCTGTTGCGAAAGGAACCTTGTCGGCTGATGGAAGCAAACTGGAAAATGTTAAAGTGATCTATCACGCAAAACCGGCTTATAAAGGCAATCTTCAGTTTGGTTCGCGGATTGTTTTTGATAAAGAAGGTAACCTGTTCGTTAGCACAGGCGAACATAGTGCGGATGAAATGCGCGTAAAAGCACAGGACCTGAGCACTGCCATCGGCAAAGTTCTGCATATCACCAGGGATGGCAAACCAGTTCCCGGCGGTCCGTTTGCACAAAAAGCAAATTCCTTACCCGAAATATATGCTTATGGCTTCAGGAATCCTGAAGGGATGACCATGAACCCGGCAACCGGGGAGCTGTTTGAATCAGAATTTGGTCCACGTGGGGGTGATGAGATCAATGTGATCCATCCCGGTAAAAATTATGGCTGGCCGGTTATCACTTACGGCATCGAATACAGGGGTGTGAAAGTTGGTGAAGGCATTCAGCAAAAAGAAGGCATGACCCAACCTATTTATTACTGGAACCCAAGTATATCGCCCTGTGGCATCACTTTTTACGAAGGCAACCTGATCCCCGAATGGAAAGGCAATTTGTTTGTTTGCTGTTTAAGCGGTCAGCATATCGCGCGCCTGATCTTGAAAGGTGACAAAGTTGTTGCCGAAGAGCGTTTGTTGAAAGACAAGAACGAACGCTGGCGCTCCCTTGCTACCGGCAAGGATGGTGCCTTTTATGGGGTGACGGATAATGGTAATTTGTATAGGATTGGGAAGTAAGTGGGCGATGTGTTATACGTTTTACGCGAGACGTTATACGTTAGCGGGTAAAACGTATAACTTTATAGAAGCCTTGTCACCGGATATTTGTATTGTAAGGAAATCTTTTTTTGCTTTGTCGGATACGATTACCTTAAATTTTCCCATACGGATTTACCGGGATCAAGCGTAGTAAATTTTCCTTCTTTAACTTGCTTTGTGCTTTCTTTTATTTGGGCAACAAAATCCGGATTATATGGGCTTGTTTCAACGCTTATTTTCCATGCTTTGGCGATGGCTTTCAATGCAGAAAGCTGCTCTTCGTTTTTGGGGTGCATGATCAATGTTTCCATAAAACAAATTTAATTAAAATAATACGGATTTGATTGGCAGTTTGCGGGCTGGTATCTCTTTAAGATAGGCTGGGTTTTTGACTTCAAGAATCTGGCAGTAAAATATCATTGGGCCGAAAAATTCTTCTACTGTTATTTGATTAGATTTTTTTTCGAAATGATTGCAAAAAGAGCTATTTAATCAACAACTATATTAGTCATCATCTTCTTCAATCGTTCCGGTGCCGCCGCATTTATTACACGTTACTTCAAATTCGTTATCACAATTTGGACACACTTCATGTTCCAATCCTGCAACGTCATCCAAAAGTCTTGCCACAGAATAACGTCCATCACATGTAGGGCAGTCAACCATACCGCTCCCATAACATTTATCGCATTCTACTTCCATGATGTATTTAATTAGTTTAACAATCAAATATAATAATAAAGAACAATTAACTTGCTGATTTATTGATATTTATATTTATTCGATAAAATTTAAAATAATTTGCAAAATTATGGACTATAACTTAAACCAATTAGCAAAGCAACTAAATCTTTATCGAAAAATCGGGAAGATATCGTTATTCTTGTATAAAGGATTTTAACGAACGTAGACGGTTTCCAAATAATTTGGTTATGGAAAAATTTTTAGAAAAGCTATTTGATTTAAAACGGATACCGACTAAATTACTTTTTGTAATCTGTTTAAGTTCCGGATTAATTCTTTTTGTACCTGAACGCTTTTTAGTTAAACTTAATCTCCAAGATTTTCTCAAGGATTATGGGAAATACATCGGTATTTCATTCATAGTAAGTTCAGCTTTTTTAGTAATTGCTCTTATAAGTTATGTTTTAAGTCAACTTAGTATTAAGACGCATAGAAAAAAAATACGGAAACGTATACTTAGAGACATTCAATATCTTGACATTCATGAAAAAGCTTTATTAAGGGAATTCTTTATCAATAAAAAGCAAACATTGCAAATGCCCATGGATAATGAAACTGTTATTGGCCTTTTAAATAAAGATATTATATATCAAGCATCTGGCACCGGTTTTACTCAGTTACGTAGTATCTATTTCTCCTATTCCTTAACAAAAATAGCTCGAGAAAATTTAACCCTTCAGCTAATCGATTTACCACAGAATCCTGCCGAAGAAGATATACGAAAAATTATCGAAAATAGGCCAGCTTGGGCAAAAGAAAAAACCAAATGGGATAACATGTATAATTCGGGATGGTAAACCTATATTAATTATGCATCAGTAAAATATTTTAAGATATCGAGCCATACAAGGTTATTGATAACCCTTGATAAGTGGCCTACAAATTAAACAACACCTTCAACAATAAAATCCTCCCCGGCAATTGGTAAGAATTGGCGGTTAGGGTATTGGCCGATAGATACAGCGCATTATAAGTTTTCACATTGAGAAAATTCACGGCGCTGAGCTCAAAATCTGTTTTCCATTTTTTGATCTTGAATTTGGCTGAGGCATCGGCAAAAAAGTATTTCAGATCAGGGTTTCCCCGCTGGCGGGTGAAGTAATGCTCGCCGGCTAATTTGAATTGCAGTTCGTCTGTTGGGTTATAGTACACCGAGGCCTGCTGCTGCAATTGATCGATGTGAAAAGCCGAAGCCTCCACTGTCGAATGACTTTCGGTTTGGATACCGGAAGCTTTGTAGCTGAAGTTTACGTGGTCGCTCACCTTGGTTTCGGCGCCAAACGTCAACGTTTCGGTGACTGTGTTAAAGGGCAACAGCGCATCGTTTTGTATCTGCACCGAGCGGTTGCTCTGCCATTGAATGCCAGCGCTAAAGGTAGTGCGCAATGCAAATGAGTATTTACTGACAGCGCTACTCAGCGCCCACGAATTGGTGCTGTTGGCATAAGGCAGCATCACACGTTCCTGTATATTGTTGGTAATGACACTCGATGCGATATTGTTAGCGCTGGTATGACTATAAAGTGCATTGATGCTGAAAAAGAACAACGTAAGCGCCTTTCGGTAATTGAACCCTGCCCCGGCCTGCTGACTTTGCTGCAAGGTCAGTTCGGGACTATTGGCATACAGCGAGCGGTAATCTTTCAGTATATCTCCCTGGTAAATATCTTCTATCGTACCAACCTGGTTCCGATAGCTGTACATCAGGTTCAGGTAATTTTCCAGACCAACCTGGTATTTCATCCTGAATTGCGGGTTAAAATACAGGCGGGTCAAACTCTTGTTCAGTGCATAAGTGGTATCTGAATAATTGATCTGCTGCAAAATGAGCGGCAGCGTCAAATTGGCCTTGAGCTTATCGCCTGGTATATCGTAGGCCAGTTCGGTATATACCTTCTTCTTCATCCAGTTAAGGCGATTAACCGCGCTATCTGATTCCAGGTTGATGCTGTTATTACTCTGAACAATGCCCAAATCAGATGTCAGTTTTTGCGATTGCACACTAAAACCGGCCCTGAAACTTTGCGTAACAACATTCCCCGGTATTTTAAACGAAAGATAGTTGTTGGTATACCAGGTAGGCACATTCACATTCTGCACCAGCTGCGAATAAGGCACACCATGGTTAAACAGCGAATCATTATAATTAGGGTATATAGCCCGATTCTCCGGTTCGGTAGTATGGCTAAAATAAGAATATACCTGGATGACGTTATTAGACTTGAAGGATTTGATCAGGTTAAACTCATTGGAAAAACTCGTCGCATTATCCTTCAAATTTTGTCCCACCATATTTCCATTGGTGTTGAGCGCCGAATTCCAGGCCGAGCGATTGCCGTCCAGCAAAAGGGCATCGTTCAGGTAATACTTGTCCTGGTTCACATTCAGGGTAAATTCAGCATGAAATATATCTGGTTTGTATTGGTTATGCTGCGTTTCTGTATAATGTACCGTATCTCCCGGCAGAAAAATAGTAGTTTGCTGGCTGTAATCCTGCTTTTGGGTATCGTGCAGGTAATAGGCATTCAGCCTTAGCTTGACTCCGTTTTTCAGGCTCACCAGGTTGTTCAGGTTTAAAATGCCTGATTGGTTAAACAGGTAGCGACTCTCGGCCAAAGCAGGCGTATTCACTGATCCGACAGAAAGCATCGTTGCCGGTATGTTGTTATCGATACGCTGCATGTAGTCGTTATAATTATGTGATGCCAAATCCTGTGTCAAATCGTAGCCGATATTGTTTCCATTCAGATAATTGATCGCTTTATATTTGTCCTTAAACATCATCGCGTTCAGTTCTGCATCATAGTTGCCCGGTAAGCCCGCACCAATGCTCTCCTGCCCTACCATCTGCAGTTTGGCGCCCTTTTTAATTTGCAGGTTCAGGGCCACATCGTCGCTCATCACTTTATTTTGCAGCGCTTTAATAGGCTGATCATTCTGGATCACCTGCACATTGCTAACCACACCTTGCGGGATCGTATTGGTAGCAATGCTGTATTTATCATCGAGCAGGTTATCGCCGCCAATATACACCGTACTGATGGGCTTGTTGTTATAGCTGATCGTTCCGTCAGCTGCTACCGTTATACCGGGCAGCTTTTTGATCACCTCGCCTATCGTCCTGTCCTGCGGATTGGCGAAATCGGATACTTTATAACTCAGCGTATCGCCATTTACACGCAATACCGGCCGGCTGCTTTTGATCACTACCGCCTGCAGCTGGTTGACGGAAGTTTGCAACACAAAATCAACAAGTGCTGTACCAACTATACTTTTGAGCTGATTTTTATAACCCATGCTCCGCACTTCTACCACAAGGCTATCTATGCTTTGTCCTTGCGGAAGCGTAAGGGTATAAGTTCCATTATCAGCTGTTGTAGTGTAAGTTACAATGGCATTGTTTGCTTTGTTTTTTAGTGTGACAGTGGCAAACGGAACGGCTTTACCCGTGCTGTCTTTAACCGTCCCGTGGATGTTTCCCTGGGCAAAACAGAACACAGAAAGTGCCATGCCGCATAGCAGCAGTATGAAAAATCTGATATGGTGCATGATTATTTTTCCGGTAACTCGATTGGGTTATTCATTATCGGCGGCGCCCCAACTTTCAGGTCGATATCAGGTTTGGGGCCGCCATTGTTTTGCGCAGTTGCCTTCATCGTTTGTACAAGCACATTTGGATCCTTATGCATGGCGTTCTGCAGCTTCGCCAGCTCTTTATCCGTGGTTTTAATGCCATTGGTCGGTACTTTAATGATGTTTGGGTCTGAGCCATCTGCATCATCATCCAGTGGGATAACTATTCTGCCATGACGGTCCTTGATAGGTTTTGATGCGCCCAACACAGCTTTTTCCACCCGATCGAATTTGAAAACTACTTCCTTTTTTGCATCATAAGCCTCGACAATGACACCGGGCAAGCCATTCAGTTTCCATGGACCGACTCGCACTGGCAGATCAGGGCAAAACCAGGCCGTGTAGTCGCGGCCTTTAAAATGGCAAGTTGCTTTCTGGCAATGCAGTTCGCCAAAGTCAGCCTTATCACTGGTAATGTGCCAGTTGATTACAGGCAAAACGTCATTGATAATGTACGGACTCATCATTACTTCTTTACGCACCAGCTTTTTGTAATTGATAAATTGGTAATACTCAGTGCCAGAGGCGGTAATATGATGATCTAACCTGATATTGCCATCGGCGGAATTATTGATCGCCTCCTGCATCTGTCTCCTGTATAGTTCGTTTTGCAACTGGCGGTCATAGCTTCTGTAACTGCTGGATGATTTTCCCACAAATAGTACCATATTTTCGGTATAAGAATGAGCCCGGTTGTTGGTGTCTTGCACATAGCTGAATTTATAGTGCACCAATATTTGTGCAGTATCCGGCTTTTGCCCGAAAGCAGTAAGAACTGGTAAGGTTAAAGCTATAATTATCATCAATTGTCTTTTCATGATTGCGATTCATTTGAATTTTGCCGATCCGATTTATTTTTTATCCGGCAATTCAATAGGATTATTAACCACTGCTTGTGGACCGAGCTTTATGTTTATCCGAACCGGATCTGTACCGGCGGGCCGGTTAGCGTTGTGCATAGCCACCTGTGACTGCACAAAAGCATCAGGGTCTTTACGCATAGCGACTTCTAATTTTGTAAATTCTTTATCGGTAGTTCTGATGGCTTTTTTGGGCAGCTGTATAATATTGGGATCGCCGCCGTTGTCCCCGCCTATGGTCACCATTCTTGGCCCTGGACCGTCAGTTTTTGGCCCGTCAAGCTTATCGCCCGGTGTAATGACTACTTTTTCTACACCATCGAACATAAACTGCACGTCCTTTTTGGCATCATATGCCTCAACAATCACCCCTGGCAGACCATTCAGTTTCCATGGCCCCACATGCAGCGGCATATCGGGGCAAAACCAGGCGGTATAATCCCTCCCTTTAAAATGCGCTGTCGCCTTCTGGCAATGTAAGCCGCCATAAGTAGCAGTATCGCTGCTTATTTTCCAGTCGATGGCGGGCATGGCATCGTCAATAAGATAAGTCTCCATCACCAGCGGCTCTTTTCTCACCAGCTTTTTTTCGTTAGGGAACTCGTAATATTCTGCGCCCGATCCTCTCCTGTTCCTGTGAATATTGACGTGACCGTCGGGCGAATTGGCCAATGCCACCTGCATTTCCTTTTTAAATTCGGCCTGCTCAAGCACATTGTCATAGCTTCTATAAGCGCTTGAATTCTTACCGATATACAGGCCCATGTTTTCGGTATAGGGGTGGTCGCGGTTAGTGGTATCACGTACATGGGTGAACTTATAATGTATCATTACCTGTGCGGTGTCAGTTTTTTGTGCAAATGCCGTTGCTGCAATAGTCATCAGCATTGTGCTTATTATTAGTTGCTTTTTCATTGTTGTGATCATTTGAATTTTATGTTTGGGTTCACTTTTTCTCAGGCAGTTCCATAGGATTGTTGATTACGGATCCTTTAGGAGCAGGACCAGCTTTGATCATGATGTGATCCATAGGCGCGTCTCCGCTTGCTCGATTACCGGCTTCTACAGCTTGCGCAAATGCCTGGGGGTTTTTTCTCATGCTCTCCTGCAATTTATCAAACTCCTTTTTCGTGGTTTTGATGGTTCTTGGCGGTGTCCCGATCAGATTCATGTCGTCATCCAGGTCGCGTATTATCGGCGGCATATCTTTTTCTGCAACCGCCGGGCCGGTTTTGGGTGGCGCAGGGACGGCTTTCTCCACCCCGTCAAATTGAAATACTACTTCGTTTTTCGCGTCGCGGGCATCTACGATCACACCCGGCAATCCGTTTAATTTCCACGGGCCGACCCGCACCGGCAGATCGGGGCAAAACCATGCCGTGTAATCTCTCCCCTTGAACCGACAGGTGGCTTTCTGGCAATGCAAACCACCAAAAGTTGCCGTATCGCCACTCGTCTTCCAGTCGATAGCGGGTATCTCGCCGTCGATAAAGTAATTATTCATGTATATCGGGTGTTCCGTAAACAATTTTTTCTCGTTTGGAAACTGATAGTATTCAATGTTTGAACCGACGCCATGCCTGTTTATCATGGGGTGCCCATCGGGGCTGGCGGCGACTGCTTCGGCCCAAGCCTTCTTAAACTGGGCTTTATATGCTACCCCGTCGTAACTCCGGTAAGCGCTTGACCTCTGGCCTATATATAGCACCATGTTTTCCGTATAAGGATGCTCCCGGTTTGCGGTGTCCCTTATCCAGGTAAACTTGTAGTGTACCAGCATCCGCGCCGTATCCGGTTTTTGAGCGAAAGCAACCTCGAAAGCCAATACAAGCAATGTGCATAGGGTTATCAATCTTTTCATGATAGTTGATTTTTAAGCAATAGTATTTCAAGTATCTCATTCCCTAAAAACTTTGGTATGAACTGCATTTTTGAGCAGATGAAACCGTGATATTTGTTATTTGGGATTTCAAAAAATGCAAGTTTATACCAGTATCGGCGAGGTTAGTCACATTAATTTTTGATGACATTACCAGTATTTTACCTTTGTTTTATGCTTAAGATCAAGAAGAAAGACTGGATAGAGATCGTGCTCCATATCGCGTTTTGGGCTGGGGTTTTTTATACACTGTTGTCATTTACCCAGCCGGATATCAAAATGCGCATCAATCATAACGGGTCGATCATCGAAGAAGATATCAGGCATACGATATCGTCGCATATATTCTGCACGCTGGGTTTCTTGATCGTGTTGTTTTATGGTAATATCTTTTGGTTATTTAAAAAAGCGCTTCGTTACAAAAATGTTATGGTCAAGGTGATTTTGCCTGTTGCCTGGTTCGGTTTCATATTCCTGGCGGATAATTATGTGGATGCCTTGCTGCCGGCGCAGAAACTCCAAGATGCCATGATAATGGCGCCGCCAAGTAAGGGAATGGATAGTATAAAGATCAAAATAAAGCCGGACCCGGATGAGAGGCCGTTTATAAGAGATACGAACATTGACCAGGTGCGGGTGTTAAAAGCGCGACCTGTTCCCGACATTTTTGTTAAAAGCGAAATCGCGCGCCAACAATCCAAAGCCTTTATATTTCAACAGGATGGGTTTTCGAATACGTTATTGTTCATTTTCATTATCGTGTTTGGTCTTTCAATCGCCTATTTCTTTTTAAAAGAGTGGTCAAGAGTAGAAAAGATGCGTTCAGAGCTGGCAGCGGTACAATTGGATACCGAGGTTAAATTCCTTAAGGCACAGGTGAACCCGCATTTTCTGTTCAATACGCTGAACAACCTGTTCTCGATGGCGCAGAAGAAAGGCAATGACGATCTGGCTGATGGTATCTCGAAGCTATCGGGGATGATGCGTTATATGATCTATGAAAGCAACGAGGAAAAAGTGCCATTAAAAAAAGAGATAGAATACCTGGAGGATTGTATCTTGCTCAATAAGTTGCGTTATGCAGACAAGGAAGCAATGGTTAAATTCGATTATCCATCCGAAACAGATGGTATTTTTATAGCGCCGATGTTATTTATCCCCTTTGTTGAGAACGCTTTTAAACATGGGGTAGTGATTGGGCAAAGTTCGGATATCGATATTTCACTATCAGTAAATAATAATGAATTATCTTTCACTTGTACGAATGCCGATCATAGCCATGTGCAGAAAATGAATGGCGACAGCAGCGGCGTCGGTTTGGAAAATGTAAAACGCCGCCTGGAATTATTATATCCCGGCAAACATCAGCTTCAGATAACAAAAGCTAATAATCAGTATAAAGTAAAACTCAAAATAAACCTGCAATGATCAGTTGTATCGCAATAGATGATGAACCGATGGCGCTCGAAGTGATCGAACGCTATTGTCAAAAGAGCGGTCTGACTGACCTTAAAGCTACCTTCCGCGAGCCAATAAAAGCCATTGAATACCTGAACCGCGAACACATCGACCTTGTTTTTTTGGATATCAACATGCCGGATGTTAATGGGATTCAATTGCTGCGAACGTTGCCTACCAAACCCATGGTGATATTTACCACGGCATATAGCAACTACGCCGTTGAAAGCTATGACCTGAATGCCATTGATTACCTGCTAAAACCCATCACTTTCGAGCGTTTCCTTGCGGCAGTAAACAAAGCACTCAATTTGAAAACTCTGAAAAATGGTTCTACAGCAAAAGATGATGACGATTCATCAATATTTGTAAAAAGCGGGCCACAAACTTACCAGGTAAAGCTAAGCGATATCTTATACCTGGAGAAAGACGGGAATTATATCACCATATGCCTGAAGGATAAAAATATCCTTGTTCGCGAAAATATGGGCGATATCTTCGACCTGGTACCTGCCGCAGATTTTGTAAGGGTGCATAAATCCTACGTGGTGGCTATCCGGCATATTACCATGATCGAAGTGCATCAGTTGGTCATAGGTCAGGCAAAAATACCTATTGGCAGCACTTATCGGGATGGATTGAAGATGAGGCTGGGTATTGGATAAATCGCCAATTAACGATTGCCTAATTATTTCTTGAAACACAAAAAATGGTGTCAAACTGAGTATAGTCAAAGTTCGGTGCGTGGGAAAACCGTCATCCCGAACTTGTTTCGGGAACCCCAGGACAAGTCCGCGCCATGCTGTATAATTGCATGCTGTACACTCAGCATGTGGGGTGCTGAAACAAGTTCAGCATGACATGTTTTTGTTATTCTAACGGGCACTCAAACCTAATTTCTTTTCCCGCGTTAGGTCTATCAAATGATCTTTAAAGTGGAAAGGATTTCTAAATGAGAGTTGCCATACTAGCCCCGGTAGCCTGGCGAACGCCACCGAGGCATTACGGCCCCTGGGAACAGGTTGCCAGTAATATTACTGAGGGGCTCATTGCTAAGGGGTTGGATATAACTTTATTCGCAACTGCAGATTCGATAACCGCAAGTAACCTCGATTCGGTAATCAAGCAAGGGTACGAAGAAGACCATTCGCAGGATGCCAAAGTGGTTGAGTGCCTTCATATCAGCAACCTGATGGAAAAAGCAGCTGATTTTGATATCATACACAACAATTTTGATTTTTTACCGCTCACCTATTCCGGGTTGATCAAAAAACCAATGGTTACCACTATTCATGGTTTTTCATCGCAAAAGATCATTCCTGTTTATCAGAAATATAACCGAACGTCATATTACGTTTCTATCAGTAATTCGGATAGAAGCCCGTTGCTTACTTACGCTGCGACTATTTACAATGGTTTAAAGGTCGATGATTTCGAGTTTCAAGACACCCCGCAAGATTACCTGCTTTATTTTGGACGGATTCATCATGATAAGGGAACTGCCGAGGCTATCGAAATTGCGACCAGGTCGAAAAAGAAATTGCTGATTGCCGGAATAGTACAGGACAGCAATTATTTCGAGCAGAAGGTAAAGCCGTTTTTAAATGATCAGATAGTTTACATCGGTGAAGCCGGTCCTGAAAAAAGGAATGAATTGATGAAAAATGCGCTGGCATTGCTTCATCCTATAAACTTTGATGAACCTTTTGGCCTGAGCGTGGCTGAAGCTATGCTTTGTGGTACGCCGGTGATTGCTTTTAACAGGGGGTCGATGAGTGAGTTAATCATTCATGAGAAGACTGGCTTTTTGGTGGATGACATCGGTCAGGCTGTTGAGACTGTACTTGACATTGGCAGGATTAATCGCCAGGAGTGTAGAGATTGGAGTGTAGAACAATTCTCACAGGAAAAGATGGTAAGTGAGTATATCAAACTTTACCACAAGATACTTACCAATCTGTCAACCTAAACAATACAGATAAAAAGATGGTTTTTATATCATAGCTCCGGAATATCCCGGAGCTTAATTGACTTTATTTTCAACTTTTCGCCATGGATATACTCATTAAAATTTTCGGGGAAGGAAAAGACCTTACTGCCTGGCAGATGAGCGCCCGGGGTATCGTCGTATTTATTATTGCTTTACTGCTCATCAGGATCTCCGGACGCCGCTCTTTCGGCATTAAGGCGCCCTTAGACAATATCATCGTCATTTTATTAGGTGCCGTACTAAGTCGCGGTGTAGTAGGTGCTTCTCCATTTGTGCCGGTCATTGTGGCGTGCTTTGCAATAGTTATTTTTCACCGGGGCGTAGGCTGGCTTATTGCAAATTCAAAAGTGTTTGCCAAACTTATAGAAAGCGATAAGATCATTCTTTATGAAAATGGAAAATATGTGCAGCAACATCTGAAAAGAGTACAGCTTACTGAAGAAGATGCGATGCAGGGCGTACGAAAATCGGCTTTGACGGAAGATCTCAATGAGATCAAACACATCTACATCGAACGCAACGGGGAAATAAGTGCCATCAAGAAATGAAAAAAGTGGAAACCAGATTAATTAAGCAATTGTTGATAATATAAACAAGTAGTTTAAAAATTTTTGTTAAACTAAAAACATCAGCTTATGAGATCATTATTGTATATCATCGCTGTAATACTCTTGATAGGGTGGGCGATCGGCTTATTTGCATACTCTGCAGGCGGAATAATCTATATCTTACTTGTCCTCGCAGTAATCAGTTTTCTTTTGGGTGTTATCCGTGGAGGGCCATCAGCCGTCTGAACTAAATAAGAAAGGCGGTGCAATTAGACTGCCCCCAAAAAGTTAGACACTATTTGGGGGCATTTTATGAGAAAGAACAAGAAGCATAATCCGGCATTTAAGCTGGATGTTATTAAAGAGTATCAATCCGGGGAGTCACTCAGCTCACTGGCAAAAAAA
>NZ_DATCRU010000091.1:0-6209 GCF_036568825.1 Mucilaginibacter sp.
CTTTGATACTTTCGACAAGTGCCTGCCATATCTGTTCCGGATCCTGCTCATGGTAGCCGGGTTTCGGTGCATTAAACGGATAATGCTGCTGGGCATCTGCAAAGGAATTTCCTTTCAAATCAACCGCGACAGCCTTGGTGCTACCGGTGCCAATGTCGATACCTAAAACATAGTCCATATTTGATGCAAGATATGCGTTTTAAGAACCAGGATTTCTTAACCATCTGAAAATATTTTCACAAAATTTGCGTAAGTAAATGCTTACATATAAATTTGTAAGGAAATACTTACATATTAAAATGGCATTACAATCGAGAAGGGATGTTTTCCAGGCAATAGCCGATCCGACGCGCAGGGAAATTATTAACCTTATAGCATTTAATCCGCTTAATCTGAATTCTATTGCAGAGAATTTTGATGTGAGCCGGCCTGCAATTTCTCAGCATATCAAAATATTAACCGAGTGTGGGCTGATCGTCATTAAGAAACAGGGGAGGGAGCGCTATTGCGAAGCGTCGCTGCAGCAGTTAGGTGAAGTATCGAACTGGATTGAACAGTACAGGAAGCTCTGGCAAGAAAAATTCAACGCACTCGATGATCTATTGGAAGAATATAAGGCAAAACAAAAAAAGAAATGATTGAAGAAATCATATCAATAAATAGTAATCAATTATAAAACAAATAGTTATGGCATCAAATAATCAAACCGAGATCATTGCCGAACCAGGCAAACAGGAGCTGTTTATTAAAAGAGAATTTGAAGCTCCGCGCGAGTTAGTATTCAGAGCATTTACCGATGCGGAAATGTTGGTGAAATGGCTTGGCCCATGCAATATGAAAATGCGTATCGACAAGCATGAGGCCCGCGCAGGTGGTTCATACCGTTATGTGCATATAGACCCGGCGGGTAACGAGTATGGTTTTCATGGGGTTTCGCATGAAATGTTAGTGCCCGAAAGATTGATACGTACTTTTGAGTTTGAAGGCCTTCCTGAAACTGGTCATGTGGTATTGGAAACTGCACGATTTGAGGTCTTGCCCAATGACCGTACAAGGGTAACTATTCAATCGGTATTTCAATCAGTTGCTGACCGTGATGGCATGGTTCAGTCAGGAATGGAGTATGGTGTGAGAGAATCTCACCAGATGCTGGACGAATTCTTAGCTAAGCAGTTAGTAAACTGACCTGCTTTTCAATGTCAGCCTGACAATTTATTTTGGTCATTCGGGCAGGTTTTTATTACTTTTGAAAGTATATACCTGCCCGAATAATGAGACCATTTACCATTTTAACCATCCTTTTTTCTTTTATCTGTATTAGCTCTTTTGCGCAAGGGAACCAGTCCGCTAATTATGTTTACGGTCGCGCCCCCCTGCGCCAAAATCCTTATATCGAATTACCGCTTGGGGCAATAAAGCCTGAAGGTTGGCTTCGCGAAATGCTGATCAGGCAGAAAAATGGGGCTACTGGGAATCTTGATAAACTTTACCCATCCGTAATGGGTAAACGCAATGGCTGGTTAGGTGGCGACGGCGATCAATGGGAGCGCGGGCCATATTGGATAGACGGGCTTTTGCCTCTGGCTTATATCCTGAATGATAAAGAACTCATTGCCAAAGTAAAACCCTGGATTGAATGGACGATAAAAAGCCAGCAGCCGGATGGTTATTTTGGTCCGGCAAAGGATTATAGCCCGGAGCCCGGGATACAGCGCGATAATAGCCACGACTGGTGGCCGAAGATCGTAATGCTGAAGGTGCTGATGCAATATTATTCAGCCACAGGCGACAAACGGGTAATTAACCTGCTGACGAACTATTTCAAATACCAATTAGAGGAACTGCCAACTCATCCGTTGGATCATTGGTCATTTTGGGCAAGATACAGGGCAGGGGATAACCTGATGGTGGTTTACTGGCTGTACAATATTACCGGTGATAAATTCCTCCTTGACCTGGCGGAAGTGCTTCACAAACAAACTTTTGATTATACAGGATCTTTTTTAAATACTGATCTGCTTGCAAGAAACGGCAGTATCCACGGTGTAAACCTTGCCGAGGGGATGAAAGAGCCGATCATCTATTACCAACAGCATACGGAAAAGAAATATCTGGACGCCACCGAAAAAAGCTATGCCGATCTGCGCAAATACAATGGTATGGTTAACGGGATGTTCGGCGGCGATGAATCGCTGCATGGTAATAATCCAACGCAAGGTTCAGAGCTTTGCACTGCTGTAGAGGAAATGTTCACGCTGGAAAATACACTGGCGATCACCGGCGACGTAAATTATGCTGATCATTTAGAGCGAATAGCTTTTAATGCCCTACCTGCGCAAGTGGATGAGAACCTAACAGACAGGCAATATTTCCAGCAAGCAAATCAGGTGATGGTAAGCCAGGCCGATCGCAATTTTGATATCAATCACAGCGGAACTGACGTATGCTATGGTTTGTTGACAGGCTATGCCTGCTGTACCAGTAATATGCATCAGGGCTGGCCAAAATTCACACAAAATTTGTGGTACGCAACAGCTGATAAAGGAATAGCAGCATTGGTTTATTCGCCATCAGAAGCAAAAATTAGCGTGGCAAATGGCACCCTGGTTAATGTAAAAGAAGAAACCAACTATCCATTTAGCGGGACGATAAAATTCACGTTAAATACAAATGGCAGATCACCTGTAGCTTTTCCATTTGATTTAAGGATACCTGAGTGGTGCAAAAAAGCCGTCATAAAAGTAAATGGAAAAGTAGAACAGGAGCCGGCCAGAAATCAAATAGTAAAACTTAGCCATGAATGGAAGTCAGGCGATGTAGTTGAATTGGAATTGCCCATGCATATTCGTCAAAACAGGTGGTACGAGAATTCGGTATCTGTTGAACGCGGGCCGCTGGTTTATGCATTGAAGATCGGGCAAGAAGTCAAAAAAGTTAATAACCCCAAGGATACCATTAATTACGGCAGTACATTTTATGAAGTAAGGCCAACCACACCATGGAATTTTGGATTGATCTCTACACCAAAAGATAAACTGGACGATGCTTTCAAAGTAGAGGAAACAGGAAAAGTGGCCAATTATCCGTGGACGGTTAATTCAACGCCTATCATTATAAAAACTACAGGTCGCCAAATACCGTCATGGAAACTGTATGATGATATGGCCGGGCCGCTGCCATATAGCAATATTTACAACGAAAATGAACCGGTTCAGCCTGATCAGCAGATCACATTGATACCTTACGGATGTACCAAATTGAGGATATCAGAATTTCCTATTGTAAGTAAATAGTGACCTAATGACTTACTTGTTAGGAATTTTCCAGGAATTATAAATTTAGTTGATTAATACTTATCTTGCTTAGGTATACCCCTCCAATTACCTGAATTGTAAGAATGTTGATCAAGACCTTAGTTTTAACTGCTTTCATGGGGTTAGTTGTTTTGCTGTCGTCAGCTCAAAGTCCGCCGCCGGATAGTGCTTTATATAGCAGTGCTGCGGTTAATACAATCAGCTATTTTAATGCTAATATTGGAGATCAATCTGAAATTTATAGTGGCACTCAGTATGACTTATTGCCTCCTGCCAATAAAGGCACGTTTTATTTCCAGGATAAGAATATTTGTACTCCCTCGCTGATTTGCTTTAATGCCAAATGGCATAAAGATATCCCGGTACTATATGATGTTTATAATGACATCATGGTGTCGGTTAACGGGAATTATCTTTTTGCATTGAAGCCGGAGAAACTATCTGACGTATTCCTGCTTGGCCATCATTTTGTTTATTTCGACCCTAAAGGCCGGAACAATATGTCTATTGGGTTTTATGATGAATTATATGACGGCCGTTCAAAGGTGCTTGTGAAACGGATTAAGACCGTTTTCGATCACCAGGTGTCGGCACAGTTCGCCGAGATCATTTACGAGGATCATAGCACCATATATCTAAAAAAAGGAGATAAGTTTTTAGAGATCAGCAGCAAAGGCGATTTAAAAGATGCGCTTGCTGATAAGAAGAAACAGATCAATGAATTTATGCGGGTTAACAAGATCAATTTTAATAAGGACAAAGAGAGTACGGTTGCCAAAGTTGCAGGTTATTATGATCAGATAAGCAATTAGTATGGGAAAATTCTATCTCGTCTTTTATATACTTTTTAGCTTATCGCTATTTGTAAAGGCTCAGCAGGGTAGCCAATTAATTGATGTTGATTACAAGCAGGAATCA
Source organism: Mucilaginibacter sp. (assembly GCF_036568825.1). Lineage (GTDB taxonomy): Bacteria > Bacteroidota > Bacteroidia > Sphingobacteriales > Sphingobacteriaceae > Mucilaginibacter. Next base: position 4,233 of record NZ_DATCRU010000091.1, read on the forward strand.
ATAAGCCAGGTGGCAGCTGATTTAAAATTGAAGACGGGGTGCCAATTTTATTATGATCCGGTTCAGTTGGATAGTCTGAGGATTACTTTAACGTTGACCAAAAAAACATTATCATTTGTTTTGGATAAGGTATTTCAAAATACAGTTTACCATTATTTTATTACCGATGACAACGAGGTAATACTGACTAAAAATCTTAAAGTAACAGCCGACTTAGCACCGGGGATTTTCAATAATCAGCCCGCCACATCATCCACGACCCAGGCTTCTCAAACAGTAGTTGATTATTCGGAAGAGAAGGCAGCGAAGATACCAGAGGCAACGACAGAGAACAAGCTGTATGAGATAGGCCTGCGGACGAGCAACCTGAAAGGCACAGCCAACCTGGCAGGTTATGTGAAGAACGCCAAATCAGGCGAAGGGATCATCGGGGCGAGTGTCTATAACCCGGATACGAAGATCGGCATTGCCACCGACCAGTTTGGCTACTATTCATTGACCTTGCCAAAAGGCAGACAAACCCTGGTGATCAAAGGCCTTGGGATGAAAGATACAAGAAGAAAGATCGTGCTGTACTCAGATGGCAAGCTGAACATCGAAATGCAGGAACAGGTGACCTCGCTGAAAGAAGTAAAGATATCGGCAGAGAAAGTAGCCAATGTAAGAAGCGTAGAGATGGGAGTAAATAAACTTGATATTAAAAGCATCAAGCAGATTCCGACCGCCTTTGGCGAGGCGGACGTATTGCGGGTAGTGCTCACCCTTCCGGGCGTACAATCCGTAGGCGAGGCCACCACAGGCTTTAACGTCAGGGGCGGCTCAGCCGACCAGAACCTGATATTGCTGAATGATGCCACGATCTATAACCCGTCGCACTTTTTCGGCTTCTTCTCCGCCTTTAACCCCGATATCGTCAAAAACATCGAGCTGTATAAAAGCACCATCCCCGAGAAATACGGAGGCAGACTGTCCTCGGTACTGGATGTAACCGACAGAGAGGGCAACAAGAAGAAATTTACAGGAACAGCAGGCATAGGACTGCTCACCAGCAGGCTGAACCTGGAAGGCCCGATAGTAAAAGACAAAACCTCGTTCATCTTCGGAGCAAGAACCACTTATTCGGACTGGCTGCTGAGCATGCTGCCGGAAGCTTATAAACACAGCTCAGCCTCGTTCTATGACGGCAACTTTGATATCACCCACCAGATCGATGATAAGAACAGCCTGTACCTGACCACCTATTTGAGCCAGGACAAGTTCAGATTGAACAGCGATACCGCCTACAGCTACAGTAACAGGAACGCCAACATTAAATGGAAACACAGCTATACCAATAAACTGTACAGCGTGATCATGACCGGCATAGATGACTACCAGTATGATATAGCCAGCACGGCCAACCCGGTAAATGCCTATAAGCTGAACTTTTCGGTAAGGCAATATGATTTTAAAACCGACTTTAACTATTACCTGAACCCGAAGAACACGCTGAACTTCGGATTAAGCTCAATCTACTATAAACTGAACCCGGGAGACAATGAGCCTAATGGAGAAAAATCGCTGGTAGAGCCGGACCAGGTGCCACTGGAACAGGCGCTGGAGAGCGCATTGTATTTGGGCGACAAATATGATATCACCCCGAAGCTGTCCATCAGCGCAGGCATCCGGTATTCATTATATGCCTACCTGGGCCCTCAGACGGTGGACCATTATGCACCCAACCTGCCCAAAGAAGCAGTGAATATCACGGACAGTACCACCTATGCCAAAAACAAGGTGATCAACACCTACCAGGGGCCGGAGATCAGACTATCGGCAAGATACCAGGTAGGCGACAACACTTCTATAAAAGCATCGTACAATACACTGCGGCAATACATCCACCTGCTGTCAAACACCACGGCGATATCACCGACGGACACCTATAAGCTGAGCGACCCGAACATCAAACCACAATTTGGCAAGCAGGCCTCACTG
>NZ_DATCRU010000092.1:0-75198 GCF_036568825.1 Mucilaginibacter sp.
GGTAAAGTGATTAGCATTCCGAACGGCTTCCTACAGCCAATGACAAATCGTAATCTTTTTCTTTACCCTTTTCTTCTGCACTAAATCTACTCTTAACTCACATTGTTTTTATCCTATCCACAAACATAGGATGACAAAAATACGCTACTACTTATACTTCCAATGCCTAGTCTTCCCTTCACTTATCCATTCCAAAGCCTGTTGCATGCGCTTTTCGCGGGTAGCCTCGGATTTGGCTTCCACAAACCATTCCAGGTATTCGCGTTTGCTTGACGGACTGAATTTTTCGTAATTGCCCATTGCAGCTAAATTCGCCCTGAGCAGTTTATCAAAGTCATCAGGCATAGGAATTTCTGCTTTTGGAGCAGACGGTTTCTTAGGCTCTTTTACACCGCTTTCATTTATGGCGATCATTTGATGTATAAAGCCAATCAGCACTTCATCTGACGGTAGGTCTTCCATTGTATTGATTCGCCCGAAGCTTCCTGCTGCGGCTTCTTCATCACTGCCTTGTAGCAAATGATCAGGATCGTTCAATCTGGATGCTTTCCAAAATCCAAATGCACAGTGTTGCTTAAAAGCAGCCATCATACATATGGGACCTTTATAATCAAAAAAGGGCATACCCCATTTAACGGTTTCATTGATCAGAGGCGAGGCGCGATGAACTACTTCGCGGATATGGATTAAAATTGGTTTGGCAAAATCACCCGATTTGGCGATATAAGCGTCTATACGGTCGTCAAATTGTCCCATGGTGAATAAAATTAATGGAATTCTCTTTAATATAGTACCAAATGCTATTTTAAAATTTGATTTGACCTGTTACTATTTTAACTGGTCATGCGTCTGATAAATACAAATCGTCACTTATGAAAAAGCTTTTACCTTTTCTGTTTGTCACTTTTATCAGTTGCTCTGTTACCTTTAGCCAGGTTAGGAGCGACTCTGCAAGGCACTACGTTGAAAAAGAGATCGTTCAATGGGAATTTACTTCAAAAACCGTTGGCGACGACTTTACCATATATATCCATTTTCCACCGGGATACGATACCACAAAAACCAAATACCCGGTACTTTACATGACCGATGGCGACTGGAACATGACCGTCGCCATGAACTGCTTCAACATGCTCAGGCAAGACTACAATATCACTACCGAGCCGCTTATTGTGGGTATTGGTTATGGCAATCGACCAAACAAAAGATCAAGAGACCTTGACCCGGGCAAAGGCGGACCGAAATTCCTGGAGTTTATTCAAACAGAAGTAATGCCATTCATCGAAAAACAATACCGCGTGACTGACAATAAAACCTTATATGGCTATTCACTAGGTGGCATGTTTACTATCTATACTCTTTTTGAACACCCTGGAATATTTAATATGATCGGTATTGGCGCTCCTGGAAATGAAGGGAATGATCTGATGATCGAGGCGAAGAAATATTTCGCAACACATAAGGATTTAAATACAAAGGTGTTTTTAGGAGTAGGCTCCTATGAGCATGACAATGTAAAACACATTAATGAATTTAAGGCCTACATCGATAAGCAAAACTTCAAAGAGTTTGATCTTTTAACTGGCATCACGCCTAATGCAGCCCACGGCGCAGCTTTGGCACAGGTAATGCAGAATGCCATAAAATTCTTCTATTGTATTCAGCACAAGCCAATTGATATGACTGCAAGTGACCTTAATAAATACGCAGGAACTTATGCTGTTGCCGGTGATTCCAATACCAAATTGAAGTTTTATCTAGATGGTAATGCCCTTTACTTTAAGGTAGGCGACAATGTCCCTTTACAAGTTGTACCATTTACCAAAGACGGCTTCTTTATCTATGAAAACGAAAAAATGAATATACTTTTCAAAGAAGAGAACAGTAAAAAGTATTTCCTAGTCGGCTCACCAAATGAGAAGCCAACACGTATTGATAAGATAGATTAATTGGGATTGATGTCGAACTAAATATGCTCTAACGATAATGATTCAGACTTACCGATTTGAATATCCCTTATTTCTTTTAATGCAGTAGCTATCTCTTGTGTCAATCCTTCATCAGCAGACGTCAAAGTAACTTTCGCTTCAAATTTTTGCAGAATCTTCAAAATAAGTTCTGCATCATTATCCTTTACCTGTACTGTGAAAGTTGTCATACACAAATTTAAATAATTATGTGGTAATTAGGTTACCAAATAACTGGTTGTGCCAGCTCTCTTTAAACGGCACTTCCCATTTGGTTTCCAGCTGCTCCAGGTTTTGCACCAGGTTGTTATAGACGATGGTATTTGAATTGATCTTGCCTGATCTTAACAAATCTTCAAATTCATCGCGCGGAGCAGAAAGCACTTTTTCTCCTTCGCGGTAAGCTAAGTTGAAACGGTCTAAAAGATTGATGCCGAATTCCTGTTCCATTCTTTTGATAAAGTTGACGGATTTATCGATCGAACAGCCACTGGCTCCTGCCTGGCTTTCGTCGACAATCAGGATCAAAAAGCGGTTGTACCGTATCTCGGCTTTGGCCTTCAATTGATGGTTATGGGCAGTCCACTCGGAGGCAAATTTATTTAAAATTTCATGTAACTGTTTTACCTCATCATCGTATAGTTCCCTATCCGATTGGTATATCCACACTCTTGACTGTTCAGAAAATCGCATTTACAAAAATATCGAATTTCTTAACTTTAGTAATACAAAATGTTGTCATGGTAAAATCAATTCTTACTAAAGCAAAAATTCTGGTAATACTGGTTCCGATGGCGATTTGCTGCGCTTTTACCTATAAAATGGGCGAAAAAGAGTGGCTCGACTGGAGTAATAAATGCCTTTTGCAGACCTTCGACTCGTCTACAGACACCAAATTGAAAAAGTGGGAAATCGAGGTCACGCCGCAGCATTTTATCCATTTCAGAAAAACTTATCAACATGGCAAACAGGAATATTTTTCCTTCCATCTGACCAAACTGGACAGTGTAAATTACCTGGGAGAAACCACCAGTGGTGAACTGGAATTTAAGACCCTGAAGGACGATATCATCGTACAAACCTATGACGATCCAAAAGGCAATATCGATTCTATGGCGACTACTTTAACTATCCCGGTAAAGGATATGACGCCTGAAAAATTAGATAGCCTGAATGATGCTTTGGATTTTTTGAGGGACACGAAATTATAGCCCATTCGCCCTGGCAGTGATCTCGGCTATATCCAGCACTTCTATTTCCTTATCCTTTTCTGAGAGCTTTACCCCATCGCGCAGCATGGTCATGCAAAACGGGCAAGCGGCGGCCACTACAGTAGCCTTGCTTTCCAGCACATCGCTCATGCGTTCGATATTGATGTCTTTGTTCCCTTTCTCCGGTTCTTTAAACATCTGCGCCCCTCCTGCCCCACAGCACAGACCATTTGTACGACAGCGTTTCATTTCAACCAGGTCAGCATCTAGTACCTCAAGAGCTTTGCGCGGAGCTTCATATACATCATTACCCCTGCCCAAATAGCAAGGATCATGGTAAGTGATGCGTTTGCCCTTAAAGCTTTCGCCGCCTTCGGCTTTCAGTTTGCCTTCGTCTATTAACTGCTGAATCAGTTGGGTATGGTGAATCACTTCATAATTGCCACCCAAACCGGGATATTCATTTTTAATGGTATTAAAACAATGCGGACAGCCGGTAACGATCTTCTTGATATTATAACCATTCAGCACCTGGATATTCATCATAGCCTGCATCTGGAAAAGAAATTCGTTGCCTGCCCGTTTAGCCGGATCACCTGTACAGGATTCTTCAGTACCCAACACCGCAAAGCTGATACCCACATGATTTAATATCTTGCATATATCACGGGTAATGCGCTGCGCCCGCTCATCAAAGCTGCCTGCACATCCCACCCAAAACAATATTTCAGGTTCCTTACCCTGGGCCATCATTTCGGCCATGGTCAATACTTTTACTTCTTCCATATATTGTCATCGGTCAGTAGTCATTGGTCATTGATCACCGATTTTACTAATGACCAATGACTAATGACTGCTAATCTTTCCAATTAAACCTATCCGCCTGACTATACTTCCACGGCGCGCCATTGTTTTCTACGTTGCCGAACATATTATTCAGGCTGGCAGGTGCCTGCGATTCTTCCATCACAATATAGCGGCGCATTTCTGTAATGATTTCCAGCGGGTTAATATTTACCGGGCAGGCTTCTACGCAGGCATTGCATGTTGTACAGGCCCAAAGTTCCTCTCGGGTGATGTAATTATCCAGCAGCGATTTATCGTCTTTATAATCTTTTCCGTTTTTATCCAGCTTATTACCCACCTCTGTGATCCTATCCCTGGTATCCATCATGATCTTGCGTGGAGATAACAGCTTACCTGTTTGATTAGCCGGGCAAACCGAAGTACACCTGCCACATTCGGTACAGGTGTAAGCTTCCATCAGATTTTTCCAGGTCAGGTCGGTCACATCCTTGGCTCCAAAGCGGGCTATCTCGCCAGTATTTTCTGGGACAAACGAAGGGTCAAGCATAGCTTTTACTTCATTGGTCACAGAAGCCATATTGGTGAACTTCGCTTTCGGATTCAAATTAGAGTAATAAGTATTCGGGAAAGCCAGCAGGATATGAAAGTGCTTGGAATAAGGCAGATAATTCAGGAATGCTAATATCCCAATGATATGAAACCACCAGCAGCCACGTTCGATCATTTCAAGCGAATTGGCAGTATCAGGCAATAGCGGACCAATTAACTTACTTACCGGAAAACTGCCTGCTTTAATGTAATGACCAAAGTTTAACAGTTGTAATTTATGGTCGGCAGCATTCATGGTCAGGAAGGCAGTCATCAACAGAATCTCGATGATCAGGATATAGTTTGCATCAGATTTTGGCCAGGAGGTCATCTCTACACCATTAAAACGTTTTAAATGGCCAATATTTCTTCGGATAAGAAAAGTAAAACAGGCGATCAGCACCAGTATTGCCAGGAACTCAAATCCGCCTATCAGTAGGTTATATAAGCCTCCCAAAGGAGCCGAAAATATCCGGTGCGAGCCAAATACACCATCGATCAGTATTTCCAGTACCTCGATATTGATAATGATAAAACCCACATAGATAAAGAAATGCATCACCGCGGCAAGCGGGCGCTTAGTCATTTTGGTTTGACCGAGGGCAATTTTGGCCATCGTTTTCCATCTTTCGGCGGGATTATCCGAGCGGTCGGTATCATGGCCAAGCAGGATATTCCGCCTGATCTTACCTACATTTTTGCTGAAAAGATAAATTGCCGCCGCCAATATGATGATAAAAATGACCTGTCCAATCATTATGCTTGCATAGTAAATTTTCCCAAAGTTAATTTTTAAGTTGAAATGTCCAAGGGGAGCAACTGTTGTAAAGTTGAAATGTTGGAAGGTTGTAAAGTTGGTTTTAACAGGAGATTAATCTTTTTTCAAAAAAAGTTTTCATAAACAAAAAAACACACTACATTTGCAGCCCCAACGGGATGGTATCATAGCTCAGTTGGTAGAGCAAAGGACTGAAAATCCTTGTGTCGCTGGTTCGATTCCAGCTGATACCACATCTTAAAAGTCAAAAGCCTCTGGTCGTAAGTCCGGAGGCTTTTTTTATTGAATGCAAAATACGCGGCTAAGCTAAGCTGGTTAGTGTCTTGAGGAATCCCGCAAAAACAGATATTAACTATGTTGAAACGTGTTAAACGGCGGAACATCCTCAAATGACCAAGGTATTGAGCCGCTTTCAATTTTATTTTCCATAATCAAAATATCCGGAGTAGCCCATTCTTTTTTAGCTCTCTTATCAGTTATTTCATTTGCATTATTAAAACTTAGCGGGTGATTGGTTTGATCAGGCATATTCATAATTTTTAGGTTATTAGGTTAATGCCGAAATTAACGAAATGTTTCTAAAATTTTTCTTTTAATTTAATTTTTTCACCGTGTTCGTTCACGAACACGGTGAACGCTCGTGAACAGCATGAACACTGCTCGCCCTCCCGTCACATCAACGTCTTTTCTTTATTACTTGCAGCAAACAATCCCCATTTCAGCTATCGCTACCTTTGCAGCACCATGCTACCAACATCTGCCATAACATCATCACAACTCAAAAATCAGCGGGTTTCAACCCTATTGGCCTTTGCCTTGTTGCCGCTGTCGGGGTTCGCTACAGACATTTATATTCCTTCGTTGCCCAATATGGGTGCCGATATGCATATCAGCAGCATACAGGTACAATTAACCCTCACGCTGTTCCTGATCAGCTATGGCACCTCTCAACTGTTTTTGGGGAGTATTTTAGATTCCTACGGACGGTACAAGTTCAGCATGGGAGCCTTGCTGGTGTTTATCCTGGCTAGTATAGTTATTGCCATCACTCACAATATTTATGTGATCTACGCCATGCGGATCATCCATGGCATTACCGTGGCCATGATCGTCATCGCTAAGCGAGCCTACTTTGTAGACGTATATGAAGGCTCGCAGTTAAAACATTACCTCAGCATGTTCACCATCATCTGGTCTGCCGGGCCAATAGTGGCGCCATTTTTAGGCGGTTATTTTCAAAACACCTTCGGCTGGCAGTCGAACTTCTATTTCCTGGCGGCTATGGCATCGGTTATAGCCGTGCTGGAACTTTTATATAGCGGCGAGACTATCCGTCACCGCACACAGTTCCACATCAAGAAAATAGCTGCAGTGTATGCCGAAATGATCAAAGAAACCACGTTCAGTCTGGGTATCCTGATGCTGAGCTTTGCTTATTCCATGGTGATCATGTATAACATGACCGGCCCGTTCATCATCGAGCATCACTTTAAATTTACGCCGGTTGTTGCAGGCTATTGCTCGCTCATCCTGGGCCTGGCATGGATGGCAGGCGGATTTATTGGCAAAGCGCTCATCAACCGGCCGTTTTTTAGCAAGCTGTTTGTTAATATTTTGCTGCAGCTCGCAGTGGTTACTTTAATGATCGTCACCGCAAAATTTGTGAGCAATGTTTACCTGATGGTATTTTTTGCCTTCGCGATACACGTAGGCGCCGGGTTTACTTACAATAATTATTTCACCTATTGTTTGGGCCGCTTCCCTAAAAACGCGGCCATGTCTGGCGGGTTTACCGGCGGTATGGTGTATGTCATCCTCTCGTTGTTGACTTACCTGGTAGTGGCTGCCATTCCCGCTAAAGATCAGCTTAACCTGAGCTACAGCTATTTGGTGTTTATAGCGTTATCTGTTGTGGTGATGTTGGTGTTATTTAGGTTGAACAGGAAGCCCGCCTCAGCAATTGCGGATTAGGCATTGGGAATTAATGTCACCTCTTTTATTGTCAATCTGAATCACACTCACCCTTTTCAAGCTGCTCTTTTACTTTTTCAAGACGCTTTTTGACCATTTTCAATTGGCGGATTTTCGTTTCTATCTCAGTAATTTTTGCCGAAAAAAGAGCCAACTGTTCTTCGCGCGGAGAGGAACTTCCATACCAACTTTCAAGCATCTTCTTTATTTCCAGTAAGGTGAAACCAACCTCTTTAGCTTCCTTTATGATCTCCACCTTCTCAGCAACTTCGTCGCTATAGTTTTTATAGTTGTTCGTTTTCACCTTATCATCCGCTTCCCCATGGATCAATCCGAGATTTTCATAATAACGAAGCGTGTGAATAGAAACGCCGGTTTGTTTTGATAATTGGTTAATCAACATAATTTGTCGATTTTTTGTCATATTATAAAGTATATAGTATACTCTATGCTTTATAGTTTGCAAACATACTCATTACATTTGCACCATGCAAACAAATTATATTTAGGTTATTGCAAAAACAACTTTAAGAAGAACAGGAATGGAAAGTAAGATAATCTTAATTACCGGAAGTACAGACGGTATTGGTAAGATCACTGCAAAACAACTGGCAAAGCAGGGACATACGATTATCCTTCATGGAAGGAACCAGGCAAAGGCAGAAGCCATGCGCCAGGAAATCAAGGCTGAAACAGGAAACGATAAAATCGATATTCTGATAGCTGACCTGCTATCGATGGCTGACATCAAACGCGCAGTTGGAGACTTTAAGAAAAGATATGACCGGTTGGACGTACTGATCAACAACGCAGGTGCGGTGTTCGGCAAAATAAGGGAGACTACAAAGGATGGCCTTGAGAAAACAATGGCGCTCAACGTCTTCGCTCCCATGCTGTTGACACAATTACTATTAGACACATTGGCGAAAAGTCCGGCTGCAAGGATCGTGAACGTTTCATCGGCGGCACATTCAATGGGCAGTAAACCCAACATGAACGATATTCAACTATTGAAAAACTATTCATTCGCCAATGCATATGGAAACTCCAAGCTATTCGCAATCTGGCTCACCCAACACCTTGCCGCTGAACTGAAAGCCAGGAACATTTCCAATATTACAGTCAATTCCCTGCACCCCGGGATGATTAAGACAGACTTCGGTCAGACCATAGATAAAGGCTTTTGGGGTAACCTGTTGTTTAAAGTCGCAGTTGCATTATTCGGCATAACGCCGGAAAAAGGTGCAGAAACAACGATTTATCTTACCATTTCACCAGAAGTAAATAATATTTCAGGCAAATATTTTTCGAACAAAAAGATTGTGGAACCAAACGCCAAATATTATACACCGGAGAATGAAAAGCTGGTTTGGGAATACGTACAGCAAGTCATCAAACCTTATCTATGAAAAATCTCCGCCGATTCAAGCGCCTCACTTAAAGCCAAAAGCCATTTCCTTACAAGGAAACGGCTTTTGGTACTCAATATATACGTAGTTGCCTACGGGTTCATGATCTTAATAAGTTTATTGGTTACTATATAGTCAGGCACATAAAGTGTATTATCTGTAGACGAAGTGAGCGGTGCATCTCTGTCTATTGCATAACCAAATTCGCCGCCTTTTTTACCGGTTAATGGCTCCCACCTTGCAAAGTCGAATGCATGCCCGGTGCCGTTTACCGGGTAGGTAACATCATACCAAACGTTACTGGGGTATCCATTTTCCTCATAGAAGCTAAAGCCGGGCACAAATTTGCTTGAACTTATATAAGGAGAGAAAGTAGTCCAGGTAGCTTGCAGGGTGGATGCGCTCCTGCCGTATGCCTGCAGCCATACATAACTTACCATGGTATACACTTTCCGGAACATGCTGTTTGTACCGCTTTGGTTGGTATCAAAGGTGAGCAGTTTCCCCGTACCCGATTTAGGACCGAGATAGGCAGATAGCGCGGTATAAACACCCACCATATCGTTCAGGGTCTGACCGGTTGGGTTGCTCTCCACGTCAATGTCATATCCGTCCAGGTTATATTTATTTACCAGGCTGTCCATAATATATTTTGCGGTAGCCTTATAACCGGCTGTATTATGCCCGGCGCCTGCAACCAGGTTCAAATTGCCGGTCATGATAACTTTGGTGCCCTTTGCATGCAGCGTGTTGATCCAGCCAGGCACATTGCCGATTATTGGTGATGTTGGCGAGAAACAAAAAAGGATGAGCACATCAAGGCTGTCGGGCACTTGCGAAAAGTCGGAACCATTAAGTCCGGGTCCATAACACGGCCCTTGTACCCTGTAAAAGCCTGCCATAATTTCGTGCGCACTGTTTTTGTAAGCAATAAGCGCCGAATCTGAGGTTCCCGATAATGCCTGCATATTGGCCTTACCTTTCAAATTAATACTGTTAGACCTGGCGTCCTTTTTACAGGAGTTTATTAATGAAAGCAGGCCAATGCACAACATGATCAACCACAAGTTAATTGAGAAGACGTTCTTTTTCATAACTGTTTTTTTAAGGTTTATAAAATAGGAATTGGTTAGCTATTGCATACTTAAGCCGACGGGCGCCGCACTTTCCTGTAATTTGTAGGCTTGCTTTTTAAGCAAACCGTTTTTTAAGTGTTTATGTTTTAATAAAGTGTTGATTATTAAAATATTCGGTCTGCCATGCCGGTTCGGGCATATCTCAACGTCCTCAGATTATGTTTTAATTTGAAAAACATTATCTTTAGCATTATCAATAGGTCATTCATGAATAAACGCGTACTCATCATTGAAAACGATCAGGACATCCGCTTAATCGTTGATTATATCTTACAGGAGCAGGGTTTCGAGACGCTAAGCATTCCCGAACCCCAGGAGCTTTGGGACCTTCTGAGCTTCCGGGCTCATGTGATCCTGCTGGATGAATTTGTCAACAGCCAGCCGGGTCACCGTTTATGCAGAAAGATGAAAAATATTCCTGAGTTGGCAGCTATCCCCGTAATCATATTGTCTACAGCCAATGATATTGAACTTATTGCGAAGGAGTGCGAAGCCAACGATTATATCCGCAAGCCGTTTGATATTGAACTGATGGTAGACAAAGTGCTTCGCGTCGTCAATCACCAGCCGCTGCCTTCCGGAACGGTGGATGAATAGTATTCCCCACGAAAATATTTATGTCAGAGCAATGGAATAACTTTTACGTAATGGTGGGTAGCGGCGCAGCTGCACTTGCAGGTCTTATTTTCGTTGCAATGTCCATCAATCACCAGATCATTATCCGAAATACAACACATAAAAACCGGGCAATTAATATGCTGTCGGGCTTCACAGCAATATTTATGGCAAGCGGCCTCGCGCTTATTGCGAATCAACATCTCGAAGTGCTCGGCTTTGAGTGGCTTGTTCTTTGGATCATCGCAACAGTCATCTTCATCAGAGGCTATGTTATAGCTATCAGGGCAGGCATGAGTTTTATTGGATTGAACGTGCCACGCCTTGCAGGTGGCACCATTTGCTATCTCGCCGAAGTTTTAAGTGCAATTTTCTTTATCCTCGGATATAATACAGGGCTGTACATAGCAGCTGTCTCAATCATTGTTTTATTCGCATTCCTCATTTCGGGAGCATGGCTCCTTATGATCGGCATTTACCACGAACAAGCTAAGTGAATAATAATAGCTGATCCTTCGCTGATCTTACAAAAAGAAAGCCTTCAGCTTTCGCTAAAGGCTCTTAGTCAATTTATGCAATCAAGAATTACAAATAACTCTTCAATTCCCGGTAAGCTCTGTCGCTATGCCTAAGCCTGGCTAAAGCTTTATCCTTTATCTGCCTTACCCGTTCCCTGGTCAGGTTGAATTTTTCGCCAATCTCTTCAAGACTTAATGGCTGCGATCCGCTTAAACCAAAAAACAGCTCAACAATTTCCCTGTCCCTGGTTTCGAGCATCTTCAAACTGCGCGATATCTCGGTTCTTAGTGAATCATCCATCACCCCTTTATCAGTACCTGCTTCGGGGTTTTGCAGCACATCTAAGAGCGTGTTTTCCTCCTCGCTACTGAATGGCGCATCAACAGATAAATGCCTGCTTGCACTTGCAAGTGTTCCCGCAACCTTTTCAACGGTTACTTCTAAAATTTCGGCAATTTCTTCTACCGTTGCCGCCCTTTCCAGATGTTGCTCCAGCTCAGACGAAGCCTTGCTTATTTTGCTTAAGTCGCCAACCTTATTTGCCGGCAGGCGCACCATTCTTGCATGGTCTGTAATAGCCTGGAGAATGGATTGACGGATCCACCAAACAGCATAGGAAATAAATTTGAAGCCTTTCGTTTCATCAAAACGTTTGGCAGCCTTGATCAATCCAAGGTTTCCTTCATTAATCAGGTCTCCAAGGGTAAGCCCCGAACTTTCGTATTGTTTCGCAACCGAAACTACAAAGCGTAAGTTTGCACTTGTCAGGCGTTCTAAGGCTGCCTGATCGCCTTGTTTAATTTTTTGTGTTAAGACCACTTCCTCTTGCGGCGTCACCATCGGGATCTTTGCAATATCCGATAAATACTGTTGCAATGACGCAGACTCACGGTTCGTGATCGACTGACTTATTTTAAGTTGTCTCATTTATCAAAATACCTTTCTTAGTGATTGCTAAAGATTGTGTGCCTTAAAATGCGCGTAGTGATTTTGCTTATAAAAGCGGAATAGCTAAAAAGCTGATGCGGTCAAATGAAAGGAATCGCTACAAAACTTTAACATACAAAGATACATTAAAACGCTCCGAAATTTGTCGATTGAATGTAAACAATCGACTGAATATCAGAGCACAACAATTAAAAAAAGTCATTTTTTCCTGACAAATAGTCCAAACAGCAAAAAGATCAACCTGTTATTTCACCTGAGACAAATTGAACCGGATCGCCTCGATGGATTCTTTTTGCCGGGAGATGATCACATACATATAACCTTTGTAAACCATGGTCACCGGGTAGCCATATTGGCCGCCTTTCCATAAGCCTTTCTTTTTTAAGATATAAAGATCATCTGCAATGATGAATTGTTTATTGAAGTATTTTCCGTCGTCAGAAAGCGCCAATACCAACGGATTGCGGTCGTAATGATGGAGCGTATCCGGGATACCTACGTAATAAAACCTTTTGTCGGGTAATCTGCCGAAATGGAATTTACTGTCATTATCGGTGAAGTTCGTCTCAATGGGCTGCGACCAGCTTTCTCCGTTATCCTTGCTTTCTGTCAGCCAAAGCTTACCTTTCCAGCCTTTGCCGGTTACGCGCAGCAGCATATGGATTATTTTATCATCCGTCTGAAAAAACGATCCTTCACATAATGGCGGTAGACCAGTTTTCTCTGCAGGACTATAGAATGTCGCCGGGTTATCTTGTTTATAAAGTGAATCCGGGTAAAAACTACTCATCTTCCAGCCTGAAAGCCCGGTATGATCATCAGTGTAAGGGAAGGTGAAATTACCGCTGATGATCAATCTGCCTCCCTGCACTATAGCTGGGCCATGGTTTGGATTAACAGGGACATGCATATCTATTGGTGCATTCCAGTGCAGGCCATCAGTACTTGTTTTTGCACATAAATGGGTGTTGGTACGATCTTTCTCATATTCGCCATAATAAGCTACCAGCGTGTCATTAAACTGATAAAATCCGGCAGCGGTCAGCACATTCAATATGCCTTTTGAGCCCTTGGATGGCGATGCCAGTTCCTGCGGCACCGACCACTTTTTGAAATCATTTGATACCGAAAATACAACCCGCTGTCCTGGCGAATCCTCATCAATCATACCGTCCGACCAGATGGCAATCAGTTTACCTTTAAATGCAGTAATCGCAGGGTGATGATTGTACAGCCATTCCTTTTCAGGGGAGAAGATCATGCTCCGCTCAATTTTCAGATGCGGTAAACCGGTTGTATCGCGATAGTTATTTCTGATACCAGTCTGCTGAGCATAGGCACTTAAAGCTATGACAATCAAAAATGCGGGTATAATGTTTCTCAAGGTTTTTATCATGGATAACTCTATAACGTAAATCATCAAAAAAACCGTTCCGGTTTCCCGGAACGGCTGCGATCAACTAATCAACGAATGTTGCACAACCAAATGCAATCATTGTTATCTTCTACCGCATAGCGGTTATTTCTAGTTCCTGAACCAGGATGCAGGTATATCCTTCGGTTCCGATCCGTTAAAGCTGTATTTCAATTTGAGGGTAAAACCACCGCCGCCTTCAATAAAATCAAGCGCGAATGGCTGTAAGCCTTTACCCAAAGCCACCTGCCCTGTTTTCTCGATTGCAGAGTGCAGACCGTCATTATCAACCGTCACCCGGTTAGCTATTTTCAATATCCCGCCGTCATCACAGGTTAGGTAAAACGTATAAATTCCGGGTTCCAGTATGTCAATATAACCACGATATTTCAAACCGAATGATGGTGCATTAACTGACTTCGGCACATCGATGCTTGTAGCAAGGTAGGCACTATCTGGTTTTCCTGCAGGGATTTTCGTGGTTCCTTTGAAGAAGCCTTTATAATAATCCACCTTCAACCCCGGAACGGTTTTGTCTGGCGCCGTCGGCGTAGCCAGGCTTTGTTGCTCATATTTTATTGCGTAAACATCGCCTCGTTTACCTCTTGGTGTAAAGGCGGCAACCTTTACTGTTTCAGTATGGCTAACCAGCAAATTATTTAATACTGGTGAAGTAGCTTGAGGCAATGAACCATCAATAGTATACCGAACAGTTAATGTTTTTAGCGGAGACGTCACATTTAAATGGTCACTATCAACAAATACTTTGCTATCAATAATACCCTCCAGGTCAGGCAGGCGGTAATTGATATTCAAAGCATCCATCCGTGGAAACTGCATTACCAATCTTTTCTGATAAGATGCATAATCCTCGCTTTTATTTGTCCACAACATTTCAGCTAAAGCAGTCATACGTGGCATGGTCATATAATCCGCGCGCTTTTCTGACGGGATATTTTCCGACCATACATTGGCCTGCGCACCTATAATGAGCTTCGCCTGCTCTGGTGTCAGTCCTGCCGGAATGGGATTGAAATGATAAACATTGTAGATAGAATTCTTATCAGCTGGATAATCAAAATACAGCGGACTGCCCGGTGTCATGATTACGTGGTTACCGTTGCGGGCTGCCTTTGCCGGAGCGTCGGGCACCCAGGTGCGCCAGTACATGATATTTGCCGTCGAACTGATACCGCCTTCCAACACCTCATCCCAACCGATCAGTTTGCGGCCTTTCGAGTTGAAGAACTTCTCCATGCGGTTGATAAAATAACTCTCTAGTCCGGCGATATCTTTTATGCCTTCCTTCTTCATCAATTCCTTGCAGG
This sequence comes from Mucilaginibacter sp., assembly GCF_036568825.1. Lineage (GTDB taxonomy): Bacteria > Bacteroidota > Bacteroidia > Sphingobacteriales > Sphingobacteriaceae > Mucilaginibacter. Next base: position 14,692 of record NZ_DATCRU010000092.1, read on the forward strand.
CATCCGATTTAGCCCAATCACTGCGGTCAACTTCGTCTCCGCCTATGTGAATATATTCAGACGGGAAGATATCCATGATCTCGGTGAATACATTTTCAGCAAACTCGAAAGTAGTTTCATTGCAAGGGCAAATGGGCTTGGTAAATAACTCTCCCCAGCTATTCTCGCCATTGCAGGTAAGGAAAGGATAAGAGTTTATAGCTGCCATCATGTGCCCCGGCATATCTATTTCTGGAATGATATCAACATGCTTACCAGTAGCATACTTTACCAGGTCCTTCATTTGCTGCTGGGTATAAAAGCCGCCATAGAGTGTTTTACCGTTGCGCTGGATGATATGCTCTTTATCAATAGCAAAATCAGGATTATCAGCAGCACGCTTCATGCAAGCGGTATCATTCTTATCAAATGTGCGCCATGCACCGTTTTCTGTCAGCTTTGGATATTTCTTTATTTCTATCCGCCAGCCCTGATCGTCGGTCAGATGCAAGTGCAGTTTGTTCATTTTGTACAACGCCATCCTGTCGATAAACTTCCTCAGGTAAGTTATCGAAAAGAAATGCCGGGATACATCCAAATGCATCCCACGCCATGAGTAATCAGGCTGATCGCTGATCATTAATGCCGGTAATTGCAATTTTGATGCCGCCCTTCCTTCCTCTATAGACACAGGCAATAACTGCCTGATTGTTTCAATGGCATAAAATACACCTGTGTTGCTTCCAGACACAATAGTCACTTTTGATGGCGCGATCTTTAACCGGTATTCGCCGGTTGATTTTATATCAGGATCATAAACGATATCGATAACATTGGTTTGACGCGTAGTTTTTAAAACCTTTAAGTCGCTTTTTAATGACTTGGCAAGCAGTTCATTCAACTGACCTATTTCGCTGCTGAACCTCTCCTGTGAAGCAGAACTGATAACTGTTTGCTTGGTAATATAGAAGTCGCCTTTCCCCGGTTCCAAAGATTTTGGATAGGGTATTAACGCATAATTTTCCTGCGCAAAAGTATAAGAGGTAGTGAACGATAAACTTACCAGCAGAATCGATAAGGCAGATATATATTTTCTAATCATCTAACTGATTGACAATACGTTAAATAAAATAAAGCAATCTCACAATTATACTCATCAATGGCCGTCAATTATTTTCCAAAAACTGCCATTTCTTAAGCTATTTTGGCATCATTGAAATAATACCAAGTAAAAATATGCTCAATACGGTGAATAAATGCGCCTTTTAGGTTTAGATATATCTTACGATTTATTGAGCTATTTCTTAATTATGCTGAACCGGCAAAATACCTGCCTTTTTAATTTTAGCTACTACATACTCTCCGAGCTTATCCCCTTCTGTAACACCACTATTTACACTCTCCATATAATGTATACCACCATAAAATCGTGACAGTGCTGCCTGGGCCGACGCATCAGCAAAAGATTTGAATGACCTTTCACTGCTTCCAAAAGGGATTTCTGTAACATCTGTGTAAGCAAAATTATCACCTATTAAATAAGTTAATAATTGAGCAGATGCTGTTGAGATAACAGAGTGCGCACTGGTATATTCCGGGAAAGGCGGCGTTTGCAAAATAGGCTGCCATTTTATATCTATATACCTGTTAATGTATGTTTCCGGACGAATACGATTGCTGCGATACTTCTCGTCCCAACTGCTGATAAAAGCGTCCATCAGCGTACAGCCTTCAAGTGTCAACACAACTACGGTTTGGTCAAAGCTAACATGTGCTTGTTTACACACTAATCCGGCTATATTCATCCAGTGTCCTCCCGGACTGATCTTTTTAAAGCCTATTGCCATATGGCCCGATGTGGTAATAGCAAATGGATTACAGTCCCAAAAAAGTGCGTTGTTAATCTGCTCAGTTGTTAAATGTTTGGATGCCTCATAAACATCCTTTGCATGTTTGTAAAATGCTGACGCTGTATCCTTACTAAATGGTGTAAGTGTTGCCGGTTTGAATTGGGATGATGAGTCAATTAAAACAGTTTTTATAGTTTTCCAATTCGGTTCAACAGCTTCAAAGTACCCCGGAGGCGTTGGGTACCAATAGGCATCACCCTTTAGTGGCGTGTATCTTCTAAGTGTACTGAGTTTATTATAGTGATCCGTCTTTGAAAAATTAACAATGTCAACTGTTGCTAACTTTGCTGCTGTTATTGAATTATCGATCACATCTTTTTTAATCCCGGTTTTTTTTAAAAGTTCTACAAAATTGTCTTCGTCGTCTTTAAGCATAAATCCTGAAGGAAGCAATTGCCTGGCGGTCTCCATTATGCTGTAATAGGCAGCTATCCGGTAATCATATTTTAAGTTTGCCGTGTCCAATCCCCTGTCTGGTGTGTAGTTATTTATCAAACTTCGCAATGCCGGTATGTTCTTATTGTGAGCTTTAACTATGTTGTACGCTCCGAGCATGCAGTAAGCATAATAACGTGCTGCCACCGGTGGACTGGTAACATCGTGTATCATTACCATCGTTACTGCAAATATCGCATGATCTGGTTGTAAATAATCAGGGTAAGCATCCGTGTTCTTTTGAGCGGAACCTGGTAAGGTTATTAAAGTGCACAATAAAATCAGTAAGTATTTGTAGCAGATTTTCATTCTTTGTAAAATTGTAGGGGGCTGTCGCTTAAACCGATAATCAAATAGGGAATATTATTAATTTTTGTTTCAATAGCTGACTTTACGTCACCGATAATTGAAAGGCCTGATGCAGACTGATCGACATATTTAAAGCCGCCTTTTCCGTCGCCTTTCAGCAAGCAGCCATAATTAGCATCAAAGCTGCCCAGCTTGAGCCTGTTGTCTGAGTGGTTGCCTAGCAGCAAGATATCTGTAGCTCCATCATGATCAAAATCGCCTGTCAATATCTGGCTCACGACTGAAAATTGTGCTTGAATTGGCAACGGCGCAGCTTTAAACTTTCCATGCTGGTTGATGTAAAGCATGGTCTTGGTTTCATTAACAGTCAAATGCTGAGCTTTTGCCAGGTCTGCCGGACTTAAAATATCGGCCATCGTTGCATCTGCATAAGCAGCATAAGAGCTGAATTTCCGGCGCATCGGGTATATCTGTTCATTCAATTCATCACGGCTTACAAATGAGTAGCTCTTTCCTTGTACATAGAAATTCAGGAATGGGTCGATGGAACCATTATTATCAACGTCAAGCGCATACATTTCGGCCGGTTCTTTTACTGATGTGTGAATTTGTGAATTCAGGCCAAGATTACCCGCTATCAGATCAGGCTCGCCATCTCCGTTTACATCGGCAAATGTCAATGAGAACCAAAATCCATTTTGAGGCGCATCAAAGTAGTCTGACGTTTTATCTTTAAACCCTTCAGGAGTATTGATCCATACCGAAATCGGCATAAATTCACCGCATATCACCAGGTCTTTGCGGCCGTCTTTATTCAGATCGATCCATTGCGCGTCAGTTACCATGCCTATTTTGTCAAAAGGTATTTTGGTTTCGGTGAACTTACCTTTACCATCATTTATCAACAGAAAACTTTCTGGAGTGGCCGGATATTGACCAGGTATTACCCTACCTCCTACAAAAAGATCGATATCGCCATCACCATCAAAATCGCATGGTCGAACAACTGATTTACTGTTTGCATTAAGGATGTGCAAAGCACCAGGCGCTAGCACAAAGTTGCCTTTGCCATTATTTAAATACAATTCATCCTGCAGGTCAAGTGTATGAGGTTCGTAAAGGGCGTATCCACCTTTGGCAACATACAGATCAGGGAAGCCATCGCCATTGGCATCAAAGAAAACCGCAGCAGCGGTTGTGCCCATGTTGGCATCGCTTCCTCTATCAAGCTTTGAAATGATGTATTTGCCACCCGGTTGTTGCAAGTATACCTTACCCACATTATCCTGATCTCCGCTGATGAACAGATCCTCCAAACCATCATGATTTACATCAGCCTTAGCTATAACCGGCGCTGTTTTCGAATACATAAACATCATCAGCAACTGGCGCTTGAAATCATTCAGGGTTACTACCTCTGGTTTGTAATCGATGATCGGATCACTGTGTTTAAATATCGGATTAACCGGTTTAGCAACTTCAGCATAAGGTTTTGATGTGCCCGGATAATCAACAGTCAATAATTGGTTGCCCTTAACTGAAGTTAATACCTTGGATGTCTGATCAGGCCAAATCACACGTACTGAATCCACGGTCTTATTATCACCCAAACCGAAATTTAAAGTTGTAGACATGCATGACAAATAACCACGTGTTGGGTAAACCTCCTGATACTGCACATGGCCTGCAGCATATACAAATACTTTCGATCCAATAGCCTGAGTATTCTTGCCTGTACCTTTTACTTTGACAGCGAGATAATTGGTATTATCATTCTCGCGGCTCATGTTTTGATAGATGAAAGCTGGTTCATTGATGTTATTAATAACCAGGTCCAAATCACCATCATTATCCAGGTCGACATACACCGCGCCGCTTGATACTGTCGCCTCATCTAATCCCCATTCCTTTTGTTTGTTCGCGAAAGTCAGGTCATGGTTATTGCGGAAGATATAATTAGGAACCTTGGTTGACGGCATGGCCTTTATCAGGTCCATCAACAAAAATGGTTCACGGGCCATGGCTTTTTTAATTTTATAATCGCCCCAGTAACGCATAAAGTCTTTGTTGGTGTAATCCCTCAAATAACCGTTACTTACAAAAATGTCCTTATACCCATCGTTATCAAAGTCGGCCATTAATGGGCACCAGCTCCAGTCGGTATTGGATACTCCTGCGAGTTGCGCAATCTCGCTAAAAGTACCGTCGCCATTATTGACCTGCAGCATATTGCGCATATATTGTTTATACAACCCTTGATTTTGCATCAGCTCAAAGGATTCGTAGTTTTCTTCTAGTTGTAGTGATTTCTGACGGTGATTATCTTCCGGGAGCATGTCTAAAGTCATTACATCCGGCAGGCCGTCATTATTAAAGTCGGCAATATCTACCCCCATCGAAAAGTGGGAAAGATGCCTGAATAATTGTTCCGATTTTTCGGTAAATGTGCCGTTATGATTATTGATATAAACATAATCGGGCTCGTTGTAATCGTTAGTAACGTAAATATCGGGCCAGCCGTCTTTATTGATATCGGCAATGGCCACACCTAATCCAAAAGTCAGCGGATTTTGAATAATGCCTGCTGTTTTTGAAACATCCGTAAAATGCCCGTTGTCATTACGGAAAAGTTTATTGCTTGCCAATTCATCAGTTACGTTCTGATATTTGGCAAATTCCATGTTATCGATTTTCTTGACACTATGATTCAGCAGGAACATGTCCAGATCGCCGTCATTGTCATAATCAAAGAAAACCGCTTGTGTGCTATATCCCGGATCATCTAATCCGTATTCTTTAGCCTCTTCTTTAAACTTGTTATTTCCCTGGTTGATAAATAATTGGTTTCTGCGGATATCCCCGTCAATTTTACCGGAATAGCAGATATAGATATCAATCAAACCGTCGCCATTAACGTCAGCCATGGTCACACCGGTTTTCCAGCCATTTGGCCGTCCGGCCAATTCCGGAGAAGCTTCTTTGGTGATATCCTTAAACTTCATGTGACCCAGGTTCAGGTACAGCTTGTTTTCGCCCATGTTACTGGTGAAAAACAGATCGGGCAAACCATCATTGTTGATATCCCCTACTGCAACACCGCCGCCATTATAGAAATATTCGTAAGCCAGCACATTCTGCGACTCCGATTCATTAATATCATTCCTGAACTTGACGTTGGTTTCTTTGGATGATAAGAGCTTAAATAATGGTTGCTGGGCAAATGCAGTATAGGAAGTAATACTGATGACAAAAACGGTTAAAATTATTTTAAAGTAACCGGGGGTAAAAGTTTCGAATCCGCGCATTCCTGAATCAAAAAAGGGTAATATGGAGACTGTAAAAAACTTTTTGAATTTAGTTTTTACAATACTAATAAACGAACAAAGAGACATTTACTGTCTCTTTGTTCGTTATAAAAATGAGTTTTATTTATCCCACCAAACGCGGGTTTCAAATTTGTCCGGACCCTGGTCGGCAATTGCTGCAGCATAGCCTGCAGAATTTGTACCAACCAAAGATTGCGGATATTCAATTCTTCTTGGAATACTTCCATTAGTAAACTGACCTGGATAAACTACCGGAGCGAGAGCGGGATAGCCCGAACGTTTCCAGTTGTTCCATGCTTCGTTAAAATTAAAGCTGGTACAAGTTTCAACAAAATACTCCATATTGATCTGCTGCAAAGCTGTAGCCTGTGTTGCTGAAAGCGGGTGTGCGGCCACATAGGTTGCAATTGCTGCCGGATCAACCACTGCCTGCGGAGTGGCGTTCAACTGGGCAAGCTCTTGCATGTCGGCTGCTAATGCATTGGCATAATGTGTAGCAGCTGTACCTGTGTTCCATCCCCTTGCAGCGGCCTCAGCAAATAGCAATTCGGTCTCACCATAAGTTATCAGCATGTTGTTACGGTTAAGATCTACGTAAACAGCAAATCTTGGCCTTGAATATTTACCCAGCGCAGCTGGCGCGTCACCACTTGTTGCCGGATCAGCAGGCGTAGCGCCAGGGTAACCGGGTGCATGTGATATGTCGGTCGCGCCGCCATCTAAATCGTAGCCATTTGGCATACCAACTTGCAAAGAAGCAGTATTGTTACCAGGGGCGTAAACACCATTGGCAGTTAAACCGGTTCCTGATGAAATTTCTGCAACAGCGGGAATTCTAGGGTCGTTGTTTGACTGCATAAAGCTGATCAACGTATTAGACCAACGTACTTGTTGCCAGTCAGGAACGTTGTTTTTCAGCGTTTGTGCATCAGAATTAGGATTACCATTAGTAGCGTCAGTAGTTGCTTTAGCATCGTCATCTACGCTTGACATGGCGCCACCGGCATAAGCCATCTCAGCATATTTCTGAGCGGTAGCTGGGTCGGCTTTAGTTAAACGCATTGCACACCTTAACATTAAAGAGTACCCTAATTTTTTCCATTGGGCTACATTGCCGCCGTAGAAAAGGTCTGACGTTGGCCCACCTTTTGTTAAATCAAGGTTAGTTACAGCTGTTTCCAACTGGCTCAGCATACTGCTATAAATTGCTTGCGTTTTATCAAACTGAGGTGCAAATACACCTGTCTTCGCCTGATATGCCTGAGAATATGGACAATCGCCATACGCATCGGTTACACGCTGCTGAAACATTACCAGCAAAATAGTGCCGCAATTATCCAGGTTTTTGTAAGCATCATTGCCTTTGATCAGGTTTTTCATTTCATAAATCAAAGTACCGGCCTGGTAGCATTGGTTCCAGGTTTCTGGTAAATAACTACCAAAGCTACCGCCAATTACATATTTATCGCCGTTGGAGTAATAGCCTTCGGTACTTGCTAATCCCTGTACCCAGCAGCTTTGGAATAAAAGCTGATCATAACCAGAATTACCGAACTGCACCTGGGCCTGCGATACCAAAAAGTTGGGGTTTAGTAACGGTCCGGTAGTCTGATTCGGGTCTGTATTTATTTTATCAAAATTCTTGGTACAGCCCGCAAAAAGAGCACCAACTAACAGGGAGCTATATATAAGTCTTTTTTTCATGTCTGTTAATTTTTAAATTTAAAGTTTACACTAAACCCATAAGTCCTGGTTGCAGGCAAACTGGTTCCTTCGATCCCAGCGTAACCTACGTTTGGTGAAAAACCGGATTCAGGGTCAATGTTATCACTGCGTTTCATAATTGTCCAAAGGTTACGGCCGATCAGCGAAACATTGATACCGCTGAATGGTGTGCCCGACAAAAGCGTTCTAGGTATATTGTATCCGAAGCTTACCTGGCGCAATTTGATGAAACTTCCATCTAACACATCCAGAGCTGATACATTTTTAGCGAGCGCCTGATAGTAAGTCTGAGCCGGAACTACTGCAGTATTAGGTGCTCCAGAAGCAGTTACGCCTTGTCCGGTTACCCCGGTTTCGCGGCCAGCAAGTGTCATCATGTTTTCGCCACGGAATATGCTGTAATAAGCTGTTGATGACAATATCTTATTACCATAACGGTAGTCGATGAGGAATGACAGGTTGAATCCTTTAAAGTTGAAGCTGTTATTAAAACCGCCATATACTTTTGGCACTGTGCTACCCATTGGTTTTTGAGGACCTTGTTGCGGCAAGCCACTTGCATCGTATATGATCTGACCAGCTGAATTGCGCAGGTAGTCGCTCGCCATGATCTGAGGGCCCGGTAAACCTACAACAAATGCCAGGTTAGCACCATTCAGTGGTCGGTCTGTTCCTAATACTGTATTGGTGTTATTAGCATCTGTAGAGATTATCTTATTCTTTACATAAGTAAAGTTAAATGATGGGGTCCAGCTAAAATCACTGGTCTTAACCGGAGTGCCGTGCAGTTCAATTTCAATACCTCTGTTTTGAGTTGAACCGGTAGGCACATAACGGCCGTTATAACCAGTTGACCAGTCCAGTGTTCCCAGCGCAATCTCGTTATGTGTTCTGCGAGAGAAGAATGCAGCGTCGAACCCAAACCTGTCACCCCAGAATTTCATCTCAGCACCTGCTTCGAATTCATCTAAAGTATAAGGTTTTAGAAACAAGTTAGGTAATGTAGAACTGAAACCAGCTGCAGGAACTCCATTAATAGGACTATTAATGCTATAGTAAACCGCGTCGCGATAAACACCACCTGCATCACCACTTGTTTGCGCATAAGACAGGCGGATCTTACCAAAATCAACACCATTCATATGGTAAAGATCAGTAAAGATGAAACTACCTGAAACCGAAGGAGAGAATATACCGCGGTTATTGCTTGGTAAAGTGCTATAGGTATCGTAGCGGCCGGTTGTACTCAGCACAAGAAAATCCTTGATAGAAAAATCAGCAGTATAGTATGCAGAATTTGTTTGCAATGGTCCTGCACCGTCTGAGTTGCCGGTTAATGGACGGCCATGCATCGACGATAAGTTTGTTAAACTATAAAAATAAGGAACGATAAAATTACTGCCATTACCATCAATACGGGTACCTTCATAGTCGCTTTTGCGGATGTTACCACCCACTGATAAATCCAAACCCAGTAAATCTTTTATCAGGCTGTGTTTTGCGCCAATCAATACGTCAGTATTTTGTTCTTTTCTCTGGTCATTGATTTGATCCATTGTACCGGCTGCATTATATCCCGTTCCGGTAGGTGTAATGTCTATTCTTTGATCATTTATATAATCATAACCTAAACGGGCCTGGGCATACAACCAATCGGTGAAATTATACTTAGCTGATAACGAAGTAATTAACCTGTTACGATCTGTATTACTTACAAATTTATATGCAGCAAAATAAGGGTTGGTTACATAGTTATCATTGGTAAACTGTGTTTCCAATCCATTTGCACCGTAGCCAGGAGCCAAAATCTTCTGATCTTCGTTTGGAGCCAGGAATAATACGTTGTTAGGGTCACCAGGACCGTCACTTAAGCTTGGTTTATTCTTTTCCGCATCAATAATGTATTGTGCAGCTATATTAATTTCCAGCTTCTTGGTAACCTGCTCATTTGCGGTCAAATTAAAGCTCTTCCTGTCCAGACCACTATTAGGAACAATGGAAGCATTGTTGATATCAGACAATGACAAACGGTATGAACCTGTTTCGTTACCGCCGGTAAATGCTACTGTATTAGTATAAGTATGGCCTGTATTATAGAATGACAAAATATTATTAGGGACGGCAGAGTACGGATACATTTTGCCATCAAACTGTATAACCTGCGATCCGTCTAACTTAGCGCCCCAGGCTAAACTACCTGAGTTCATTGCATCATTTGCATTCACAGGTTTAGCACCGTTTATACCTTGTCCATATACCTGTTGAAAATCAAGATTATCTTGAACGTGGTCCATCTGATAGTTGGTAGTGTACTCAACACCAAAAGCAGAGTTCTTTTTTCCTGCTTTGGTTGTGATCAGGATAACACCGTTTGCTGCACGGGAACCGTATAGCGCCGATGCTGACTGACCTTTTAGTACAGTCATCGATTCGATATCATCCGGGTTAAGGTTTGAAATACCGTCACCATAATCTGCACCGCCCCATTCGCTGGAAGCACCTCTTTGTGAGTTGTCCATAGGCACACCATTAATAACGAACAAAGGAGAGCTAGATTGGCTGCCTTGTGAGGTAACACCACGTAATTGGATACGTACAGATGATCCTGGACCACCGCTGGTATTGCTTATCTGCAAACCGGCTACGCGTCCTTCTAATGAAGAGGCTACGTTTGTTTCCTTTACTTTGCTAAAATCATCGCCACCTACAGTAGTCACTGAATAACCCAGTTTCCTTTCGTCTTTTTTGATACCCAAAGCGGTAACAACAACCTCGTTTAGGCTTTTGCTTGAGCTTTGCATAGTAATGTTGATAGACGATTTACCAGCTACAGGTATTTCCTGTGTTTCATATCCGATAAATGAAACTACCAGCACAGCATCATCCGCCACATTGATGGAGAAACCACCATTCATGTCAGAAACAGTACCTGTGCCCGCACCTTTTACCTTGATAGATACACCAGGCAAAGGCAGACCTTTTTCATCCACTACCTTACCGGTAACTACCTTGTTTACGACAACGTCGTTTTTACCTGTAATTACGATCAGGTTGTTATCTAATTGAGTGTAGGTAAAATCGGTGTTAGCCAGTAACTGATCCAGCACTGTTGTAACATTTTCGTTTTGAACGTTGATTGAAACGTTTTTTGCCGGGATTTTACGTTCACTAAATACAAAGTGGTAATTGGTTTGCTTTTGAATGGCCGTAATAACTTTCTTAAAGTCAGCCGATTTTAAATTGATGCTAACTTTTTGCTGCGAATAAACATTAGCTAATGCCTGCAGATTGAAAATTGCCAAAAATAGTATGATTAACTTCATTATCAATATGGACTTGATTAGCCGATATCTATTTCTTACACCCCGAAGGTGTCTAAAATATTTCATATTTTTACTTATTAAAGGTGAATGATACAATTGCTAAATTCTGTTCCAGAGAAAGTAGCATTGAATTAATTAACGGATGTTCATCTTTTTTCGGGAGTTACTTTTAGCGGTGATTCCCGTTTTTTTTGGTTGGTGAGTAAGTTTTTTTCAATCCATAAGCATTTTTAGTTGTTAATTAGGGTTAATAAATGGATACCGTTTCGTTATTATACTTGTAATTAAATGGTTCTATCATCTTCAGCGCATTTAGTGCCTCGATGATATTTTCTTTCACGAAGACTCCCGTAAAATGGTAAGCTTTTGTGTCTGAATTCTTAAATTTAATTTTTATGCCATACCATCTTTCCATTTGGTTGGCCAGGTCGCTGAAAGCTTCATCCTTGAAAACAAGCTCGTTGTTTACCCATGAAGTTTCAACTATTGTTGTGTCGTTTGATCGGAGGTGTGTTAGGTTTGTAAGTGCGTAATTGGTACTGTTTTCCTCGGCAGCGGGCAGAGTATTAGCGCGAGGTTTATCAAAAGTTTTATTATTCAAAACTAATTTCTCATTTGGTTTCAGTATGATCCTGTCGGATGGGCGGTCAGACAGTGTTACTTCGATGGCACCCCTTATCAGGGTTGTTTCCATATTCTTATCATTTGCATACGACTTCACATTAAAAGAAGTACCGAGTACTTTGATGTTCATTTTACCCGCATGCACTATGAAAGGGTGCGTGTGGTCTTTGGTCACATTAAAAAATGCCTCGCCATTAAGATAAACTTCCCTGGTGGGACCAGAAAAAGAAGCAGGGTAGCGTAATACAGTTTCAGAATTTAAAGTGACAACCGAACCGTCGCTCAGGTAGATTTTTGACTTTGTACGGCTTGGGGTTTTAGTGATGGCAATATTACCCTCATTATTTATTCCGGACGGATGATGCGCATAACCATAATAGGCAAATACGGATATCCCTAATATCAGCACTGCGGCAAGACTACGCCAGAAAAATGGGAATCTCCTGATCCAGCTTTTCCTTGAATCCGTGTCATCAAAATCTTCAGGAATTGTAATTCTGTTTTTTATGCGCTGAAACAACTGTTCTTCATTGGATGACTTTTCCTCGTCCTGTGCCCAGTAAGTTTTGAAGAAATTATATTGCTGAAGACATTCCTCATCATTGATCAGCATATAATTCAATTCAGCTAATTCGCTTTCATCTATCTCATCTGAAAGCTTTTTAGTAAGTAACTGAATAAATCTATCGTTGACCATCAGGCTTGTGAAATTGTCGGTTAAAAGCAAGGACAACGTTTTTTCACAAATTGCCTACAAGCCCGAAAAAAATATTTTAATTTTTTTTGAGATATCTCTTTGATGACGCATCATTCCACTTTTAAAAATTTTTAAATTTCCTGTAACAGAATTTTTTGTTCCCGGTCTTCAGTGCTGTAAAGCAAAAAACAAATAAATAACCTGCTTGGATATACTTTCGGATGAGGTATTAATGCTGCTGGTAAAAGCCGGCGATGTGGAAAGGATGGGTTTGCTCTTCGAGCGGCACCACAGAGCTTTGTTTGCATTTTTATTTCACCTGACGCAGCGGCGCGAGGCCAGCGAGGATATGGTACAGACAGTGTTTTACCGGATGCTGAAATACAGGAACTCATTTGCAGAAGGAAGCAATTTTAGCGGGTGGATGTATCATATAGCACGGAATGTGCTAAAGGATCAGAAATTTGGCTCGGACGGCAAGTATGATCCGATCAGTGCGCACGAAGAAAGGATTTCGGGCGGTGCTTTGGCAGATGAAGAGTTGGAAAAAACGCAATCGCACCAGCAATTATATAAAGCAATGGAGTTATTGAGCTCGGATGATCGGGAAATCCTGATACTAAACCGTATGAAGGAATTAAAATATTCGGAGATCAGTATGATCATGGGCATCACGGAGGGTGCGGCCAGGATCAGGGTATTCCGGGCGGTAGAGGAACTAAAAAAGATATTTATTAAAAAAGGGATCAAAAGCGGGAATGAGTAATGAAATGCGAAGACTATAAGCAATGGTTACCGGATTGGCACATGGGCCGATTGGGTAATGCCGAAAAAGAGGAACTGGAACAACACTTGAACAGTTGTGACATTTGCAGGGAGGCATTGGCAGCAACCGCACTGGTTTTGGATAACATCAGCGGCCTGCCCGATCCGACACCGTCCGCTCAGATGGCAGTAAACTTTCGTGGAATGCTGGATGATTTTAAAGCAGCAGAAAAACAACCCGCTGCAACCAATGATTTTTGGAGCCGGTTGAAGCGATCCTGGGCTTCACAGCCACGTTTTCCGCTGGCTTATTGCTTGATGATCCTGCTAATCTTCGATTGCATGGTTTACTGGTTCAGCCGGAACAGTGAGCAGGAAAAAGAGGTGCAGGAACTGCATGCCCAGGTGCATGAGTTGAAGCAAACAATGATGCTGGCCATGCTGGACAACCCCTTAGCTTCGGAAAGACTTAAGGCGGTCAATTATACAGGCGAAATGAAACGGGTAGATCATAACGTGATCGTCGCTTTGCTGGCTACCCTGAACAATGACCCGAATGATAATGTCCGGCTCAGCACATTGGAAGCATTGGCCCGTCTGGCCAATAATCCAGAGGTGAGAACAGGACTGATACAAAGCATCACTAAGCAGGATTCACCGATCATCCAGTTAGCTATCGCAGATGTGATGCTGAAATTGCAGGTAAAGGGTTCCATCAGCGCCTTTAAGCAATTGTTGAAACAAAAGGGGTTGGACGAAAATGTACGTGACAAGGTTAAAGAAACGATAACTAAACTGATTTGATCAATATGAAGGTAGCGCTTTTAGCACTGATCTCAATTTTGAGTTGTTTCCGGCTTATGGCGCAGGACGGCAGGCAGCTTGTTGTACATTTAAGCGAGTCCGGCAAACCGTTTACACTGAATGTCAACATCAGCAGGGCCGCGATTAAAGTAACCGGTTATGAGGGTAAAGATGTCGTTGTTAATGTAGGAAAAGACGAAAGTAATGGCAAAGAAAGCCTTGATGTCACCACTCATGAAAAAAATAACGAAGTAACCGTAGAAGGGCCAAACAGGAAAGCAATTAAATTAGACATCAAAGTGCCAAAAACAGCGGGCATTTTCAAACTGAGCTCAGTCAACGGCGGTACCATTATAGTCGACGATGTAACCGGTAACCTGGAGTTGCAGAACAAAAGCGGTGGTATCAGCGCTTTGAATATCTCCGGTTCAATCATTGCCGGTACACTTAGTGGGCGGATCACCGTATCTTTTAATAAGATTGATCCGGGAGTACCGATGGCCTTTAGTACCATAAGCGGTGCTATTGATATCACATTCCCGGCAAACTTGAAAGCCAATTTGAAGATTAAGTCTGATCATGGAAAGGTGTACAGTGCTTTTCCCGTGACGGGTGATCCGGCAGACTGGCTTTATGGCAAAGCCGGGGGCGGCGGGCCGGAGATGTTGATCAAAATCACTACCGGCAACGTCCATATCTATAAAAGGGAATAAACCCTAAAACGCTTTAAATTTTAACAAGCCTCAATTATCACCACAAGTCTGGCATGCAACTCTTTTGCTTAAAAACAACCACACATCATGAATACACTCAAAAAAATTACGCTGACGCTCCTCCTGCTGCAAAAGGCTTTTTGCGGCAATTGCCAAAACGAAACCGGGCATCCTGAACCATTAAAATACACCCCGAAACAATTACAGGAAGATTATTCCATCTTCAGAAAAACTTTGGAGACAATTTACCCAAGTCTTTATCGATTTACCGACAGCTTGATTATGACCAAATATTTGGATGATAATTTCAAATCATTAGATCATCCTGAGTCTGAAATTGAATTTTACAAACTCATCGACTTAACTTGTGCAAGAATTAACGATGAGCACCTGATCCCGCAGCCATCGAAAGCCTATTATCATTCACTCCAAAACACGCATCATTATCTCCCCTTTTCGTTAAAAATTATTGACCGGAGATTTTATGTGCTCAAAACCGCGCAAACAAATGGTCCTATTCCTATCGGGTCGGAGATCCTTTCTATAAATGGGAGATCGGTTGAAGAGATTTTAAACCTTCTATTGCCCACCATCCCTTCTGATGGATACCAGCAAACCTTTAATATTCGTCATTTGGAAGATTATAGTATGACCGAAGAAGACAATCTTTTCGATTTGAATTACCCGATTTTTATAGAAGATACAGCTTCTTATAGGATAGAATTTATAGATAAAGACGATAAATCGACAAAGAAAATAGCAACGGTTGCTGGTCTTGATTTTAGATCGTACAAGAACTTTTTCTATAGCAGAAATAAATTGGTGGCGCCATTAGAATTTAAATACATTAAAAAGGATATTGCTTATTTGCGCATCTCATCCTTTCTAGGGTGGCACCGAAAGCGTTTTAAACAAGACTTTTATAAATTATACGATAGCATTTTTAGAGAATTAAATGTAAAACATACTAAAAACTTGATCCTGGATCTGAGAAATAACGAAGGCGGAGATGGAACGGGCGAAAAACTGCTGACTTATCTGTTAATAAAGCCCTATAAACTTTATGAATCTGCCGAACTCAAATTTGTAAGATATCCTCCCGTCATGGATTATCTGGAAGACGACAAACAAGATTTGTTTTTTGCTGATTCACTGGTCAATCGGACAAATACCGGGCTGTACCAGTTTAAAAAAGCATATATGCCGCTGCCTGGCGGAGAACAGCAACCGGATAGCAATCATTACCAGTGGAATCTGTATGTGCTGATTAATGGCGCATCAGGCTCTATGGCATCAGTAGTTGCAAGCTTTTTGAAAGGAAATGGACGGGGTGTATTTATTGGCGAGGAAAGCGGCGGAGCAATGGAGGGCGCCACTGCATTTTATGGAGCCAACTTAGTTTTACCCAATACCAAAATAAGGGTCGGAGTAGGTCTATTAAAAACAACGAGAGCCGTTTCTTTTACTAAAGGGCGTGGCGTTTTTCCCGACTATGAGGTAACTCCTAAAATTGATGATCTTTTAAAGGGCGCCGATACAGAATTAAACTTCACATTTGGTTTAATTCAATCAAAGAAATAAAAGTAACGCGCCCGGCATCAGTGTCAGGCGCGTACCAAATTGATTGAAACTGTCAATTTTTTTCAGGCTTATCAATTATGTCTTTATACCGATCAAGATCCTTCCGGTTGTTTACCCCGAGCTTTGCGTAAATGTTATTCACATGCGTTTTAACAGTACTCAATTCGATGCTGAGTGCCAATGCTACTTCTTTGTTGGATTTGCCTGATAAAATAAGACCGACTATATCCATTTCCCGCTGACTCAATTCACGCCAAAGTTTTAAGATGGCTTGTCTTTTATAAAAACGGTATCCGTATAGAGACAATAGTGCAACAAGCAAAATCCCACCCATCAGGTATAGCTTCCAATAATCTGCCGTCTTGTATTCCTGAAAAATATGGGTACCGTAAGCATTATGCTGATCATAACGGGCAAGGATATTGCGCACTTTCTCTTTTTGCCCGTCATTAAGTCCTGAAGCGTGACTAATAGCCAGCAAACCCACCAGTTGCGAAGTTGATCTGTCAGCTATGGAAATAAACGAATTATTGCCTGCTGTATCGTCATCTGCCAGCTTAAGCAAAGCATTTAGTTCAGAATTAGCCATACTCCCGCTAATATCCGATTGATGGATGGGCAAGCCTGATTTCTTCTCAAAATTGATTTGATCACCCTGCTTTGCAATAAAGAACACATGGTTTACATCCCGGCTGCCGATGATGAGTGTTGAGGCGGGGTCACCTTTCCGGATAAAATGCAGGCGATATAAGGCCTCATCCTTAATTGCAGGGAAATTGACTGAAAAGTTCCCGGCTATATCTATATCGCCTTCTGCTATGATCAGGGCTCTTGAAGCCGTGAACATACAGTCGAAACCGGGCATGCGGCTTATATAAAACTTACGTGCCCAGTTGGTATCGAGGCTTACCCTGCCGGATAGCCTTGCTTGCTGGCAATAACCGTACGCCGGAACAATCAGCAACAATACCAGAAATAGTTTGTAGCGTCTCAAGGTTTTATCTCTTCAACTTGATAACTGATTTTTCCTGTAGCATTCTCGGCCTTAATGTTGAACTTCCAGGTGCCAAATACTTTGGGCTTTACATCGTCGCCCATTTCGCCCTTGGATGCCTCATGACCACCGCCTGGTTTACTGGTACCTATTGTAAATCCTGTGACCTTTTTGTCGTTAGGATCAGTTAAGGATACCGTAACCGCACCTACGGACACGTACACTTTTACAAAATACTTAACCGATTGGGTTCCGGCTGCCACTTCAAAAGGGATACTCCGGGTAAAGGTGCTATCCTTCAGATCGATTGAACCTTTAACTACCTGGGCCCTCGCCTGCATCGCCCCGAAAGCCAGTAAAAGAAATAATAACTTTTTCATGTTTCCTAAATTTCCGGTAAAGTTTTGAAATACAATGAACAGGAAACGAATTTTGCCGGGTGGATAATGGGTGGAGCGGGGATGGATTTGTGGAAAGAGCGAATTTAATAGCACTAAAGCCCAAATCAACCTAATCAATCATGCATAACCTCTTTTTAAAAGATATTTGGCACCGGCTTCAAAAGCATCATCAGATGGCACATTGAACCCAAAGGCATCAGCCAGGCGGTTTGTAATATTAAATGCAAAGCAAATAGCCAGCGCATCCTCTATCTGTTCGGCATTAACACCAGCGGCAATAACTGTCCGGATATCATCAGCATTTATTTTATGCTCACGAGTAAGTTTACCCAGCATGACGAGTGTTGCACGCAGCCCAGGCACTATTTGCGCATTTTCTATATCATTTAATACATCGTCTACTTTTGCACGATCATGATAAGCACCGGCAGATACCGCTGAATGCGCTTTTATACAAAAACTACATTCATTAATGCGGGACACGTAAGCAGCCATCAGCTCCCTGTCGCCGACGGACCATGAAGATGGGCCCCGCATTGCGCGCTGTGTAAATTGCTTGGCTGGATTACCATAAAAATCGGGACGATAAAAGACTAGTTTGGCTGCATCAGGCAAGGGATAGCCTGAAAACAATTTAATGACGCCAAATAGTAGCTTAGTGCCAAATTTATAGCCGGTATTTAAAATTTCAAGACGCATGCCGACCTCCCTCCCTTACAACTTCAGCCAGTGCCGACAACCCACTTTCATATTGCCGGGACGCCTGCCCAACCGCCCCGCAGATGATCAATTCAAATAACTGATCTTCTGTTACACCTGCTTCCTTTGCAGCAGCGATATCGCGATCTGTGATTTTGTATGCCTCATGTGCTACCTTTTCAATTAAGGAATTCAATGGTTGCGGCAATCCTGAATTGTTAAATGCCTGTTGCCGCTGCTGTAAGGTACTTTTACCTGTTCCGGTTAGGATGCGATCTATCAGTTGTTGGTAAAGTTGTTTGAAATCCATAAGTTATACTTTTCAAAGTTGCAGCGTTGGTGGCCACTGTATATCTAAGATAACTAAATGTACAAAAATTACAGCATCATGAGGTAAATGAGTGACAGCAAAGAAAAGACTATAACAAACCCATTAATGGCGTGGTTGCCGAAGGGTTAGCAATAGATTTAGATGATAACTGGTGTTCTGATAAAATTGTGCTCAGCTTTTTGATGGCCCTGAACAATTGGGTTTGTACAGTACGCGGTGAAATATTTAATATCTCTGCTACTTCTTTATATTTCATCCCGTCTTCTTTTATCAGCTTAAATACGATGCAGGCTTGTTGAGGTAATTTTGCGATGGCCTGGTCGAGCAGAAAATGCAATTCTTTACGCTCCATCTCCTTTTCAGGATCGTATGTATTTACGAACTCAACCTTATCAGATGATTCGATCTGAACCAGGTGAATGTTCGAATACTTTTTAACGTAGTTTAAAGATTGATTCTTAACACAGACGAATAAATAAGTTTCGGGGTTAACAATTTCGGTTAAACCCTTCCTTCCTTCCCAGCACTTTACGAAGACGTCAGACACTATCTCCTCTGCGGCTTCCTTCTGATGTACATATAAAATACAGAACTTTATCAGCCGGTTGTTTAGACCATAGAAGAGTGCTTCGAATGACCTTAGGTCATCGTTGAAACATATTTGCTGCCATAAACCTGTAGTATCGGTTCTTTGTTTCAAATTGGTCTTACAGTTAAGTTACTATCACAATAATACGATTAAACTTAGAAATTCATAGTAAAAATTAATATTTTTTTAATAAGTAGGTAAACTTCTTAAAAAATTAAACAATGTGAGCAAATTATTAATGTTTATTGTCATTGCTATCAGAAGTTCACTGATTTAAGCTAATTTCAAATACTAAATTACCAAAAAATGAAAAGATATCCTACCCTATTGGTCACCCTGTTTATTACACTAAGTCGCCTTTTTGCGCAGGAACATCAGATGTCAAAAAGCTATATACCTCCTGATGATCCGCTGGTGAAAGATAAACTGGCCAATTGGCAGGATTTAAAATTTGGCCTATTTATGCACTGGGGTACTTACAGCCAGTGGGGCGTAGTTGAAAGCTGGAGCATATGCCCGGAAGATGAAGGCTGGACACAGCGTCGCGGACCTTACAGCGCAAGCTACAATACCTATAAAACAGCTTATGAAAATTTGCAGACCACTTTCAACCCAACCAAATTCAATCCTGAAAAATGGGTGCAGGCTGCAAAAAACGCAGGGATGAAATATGTGATATTTACCACAAAACATCACGACGGCTTTTGCATGTTTGATACCAAACAGACCGATTATAAAATAACCAGCACAAAAACACCTTTCTCTTCCAACCCAAGAGCCAATGTTGCTAAAGAGATATTCAATGCTTTCAGGAAAGAGAACTTTATGATTGGCGCTTACTTTTCTAAGCCGGACTGGCATACTGAATATTACTGGTGGCCATACTTTCCGCCAAAGGACCGCAATGTAAACTACGATCCGGCGAAATATCCTGAACGCTGGCAGAAATTCAAAGACTTTACCTATAACCAGATCGGTGAATTAATGAGTGATTACGGCCGAATGGATATTTTATGGCTGGATGGCGGCTGGGTAAGGCCAAAAAGTACCATTGATAAAAGCGTTGACTGGCAACGGGGCATCACTTATGACCAGGACATCGATATGCCGAAAATCGCAGCCATGGCCCGCGAAAAGCAACCGGGTTTGATTGTGGTTGACCGCACAGTTGCAGGTAAATATGAAAACTATACCACGCCTGAACAGCAGGTACCTAATGAACCTTTGGACCATCCATGGGAAAGCTGCATCACCATGGGCAACTCCTGGAGCTATGTTCCGGGCGATCATTATAAATCCGCCGACCAGATAGTATCCCTATTAGTAAAGATCGTTTCCCGTGGTGGTAATTTATTAATGAACATCGGCCCAGGCCCTGACGGTGACTGGGATCCGGTAGCTTATGAAAGATTGGAGCAAATTGGCGCCTGGATGAAAATAAACGGCGAGGGCATATATAATACTACCTCGGTAGCCCCTTATTCTGAAGGCAACACTTTTTATACCAAGCTGAAGAACTCAAATACAATTTATGCTTTCGTCCTGGCTGATAAGGGCTCAGTGACATTGCCTGCAAAAGCTAATTTTCATTTAAAGGTTGATGGCAAGGTAAAAAAGATCAGCCTGCTTGGCGTTGATAAAAAGTTAAAATGGGCGCAGTACGGTGACAGCATTAATGTAATTATCCCGCAAAACTTACAAACCAATAGCGGGTTAAATCACGCTGCTGCGTTTAAAATTCAATATTAATATAATATATATACACTAAATAACAAGCCGGGATCAATCCCGGCAATATTCATTACCAATGCTTAAATACTTCGCTACTGCTTTCTGCGTAATTTTTTCATGCCAGGTTTTTGCCCAGGCCAAACATACTGCATCAAAAACTTCAACCGATTATACCCGTTATGTTGACCCATATATTGGCACAGGCTTTCACGGCCATGTGTTTGTTGGCGCTAATGTTCCGTTTGGAGCCGTTCAATTGGGACCGACCAACTTGTCAAAAGGTTGGGATTGGTGCTCAGGTTATCATATTTCGGATTCAACCATCATCGGTTTTCAGCATACGCACTTAAGCGGAACAGGCATTGGCGACCTGGGCGACTTTTTATTTATGCCGACAACCGGCACTATCCATTCCATGAAAGGTTCATTAAAAGATCCGCAGGATGGATATTTCTCTTTATTTGACCGCAAGGATGAAGTAGTAAAACCGGGTTATTACGCAGTAAAACTCAAACGCTACGGCATCAACGTCAAGCTTACAGCGTCTAACCGTGTTGGCTTTCATGAATACACCTACCCTGCTTCCAAAGAATCGCACATTATGATCGATCTGCAGGAAGGTATAGCAGATATTGCAACGGAGACCTACATTAAGCAGGTAAATAAATATACTATTGAAGGTTACCGCTTTTCAAGAGGATGGGCAAGGGATCAGCGTATTTACTTCGCCGCTGTAATATCCAAGCCGATTGAGCAATTTGCTGTTTACGATACTACCGAACTAAAGAATGGAGTAATGCTGAAAGGTAAAAACGTAAAAGGCATTATCACCTTTGCCACTAAAGCCGGAGAAAAAGTATTTGTAAAAGTGGGCATATCACCGGTAAGTTCTGCAAATGCATTACTCAACATCAACACAGAAATACCTGACTGGAACTTTGCCAAAGTAGTTTCTGCCGCGCATAACGCCTGGAACGCTGAGCTATCCAAAATACAGATCAAAGCTGACTCGCTTTCCCAATACAAAAAGTTCTATACGGCCATGTATCATACCATGATCGCCCCTTCAACATTTAACGATGTGAACGGCGATTATTGGGGCACCGATAAGAAAGTGCATAATGATAAGTCGTTTACTAATCTTACTACATTTTCCTTATGGGATACTTATCGCGCTGCTAACCCCCTGTATACTATTATTCAGCCTGAGCGCGAAAAGAATATCATCAATACCATGCTGACCATCTATAAACAGCAGGGTCGTTTGCCGGTATGGCACCTGATGGCTAATGAAACCAATACCATGGTGGGCAACAGCGCTGTACCTGTAATAGTTGATGCTTACCTCAAAGGGTTTAAAGGCTTTGATGCCAACCTGGCTTACGAGGCTGTGAAGATTACCCAGATGCAAGACATCAGGGGATTGAAATATGTAAAAAGGCAAGGCTTTATCCCTGCTGACAGTACTGTTGAATCGGTAGCTATGGGGCTGGAGTACGCCATTAATGATTGGTGCATTGCCCGCATGGCTTTAAAAATGGGCAAACAGGAAGATTACACCTACTTCAGCAAAAGGGCAAAATACTATCAGAATTATTTTGATAAACAAACCGGCTTTATGCGCGGAAAGGTATCAGCAACGGAATGGCGCACGCCGTTCAGCCCGTTTGTATCGCGCCATGAAAAGGATGATTATACCGAAGGCAACGCATGGCAATATACCTGGCTGGTACCTGAAGATGTGGAGGGACTGATAAAGTTGCAAGGCGGAGAAGCGGGTTTTATCAAAAAGCTGGACTCATTATTTATCGTTAAAGGCGATCTTGGTAAAGAAGCTTCGCCGGATATTTCAGGACTGATAGGTCAGTACGCACATGGCAACGAACCAAGCCATCATATCGCTTACTTATACACCTTCGCCGGTCAACCATGGAAAACACAAGAGAAAGTACGCCAAATATTAACTGATTTTTATACTACCAAACCTGATGGTATTATTGGGAACGAGGATGTGGGCCAGATGTCGGCGTGGTATGTATTATCAGCATTAGGGATTTACCAGGTTAACCCGGCTAACGGCATGTATGTTTTTGGCAGTCCTGTTATAAATGATGCTGTGATAAAGCTGCCCGGAGGTAAGAATTTCCATATTATTGTGAAGAACAACAGCAGCACCAATAAGTATATCAACAATGTTACACTAAATAACACAACATATACCTACAATTACCTGTTACATGCGCAGCTGGCAAAAGGCGGGGAATTAGTGATCACGATGACGAATAAGCCAAGTGACTTTGGTACTGCACCTGCTGACAGGCCGAAGTCTATTTATTGAGACATCAATAATTAAGATATTTTTATATGAAATACAGGTATTTAAGCCTGGTATTTGTTGCTGCATTGACTATAGCGGTAAGCCTTAACTCGTTCACAACAAAAGCACCTGCAACTAAGAAAACCAAAGATGAGGATGGCAAAACCTTATTCGGAGCTTATTGTTCCATTTGCCACATGAAGCCGGACCCGGCCAGCCTTACCAAAGTAGTATGGCGGGACCATGTTTTACCCGTGATGGCCAGCCGGATGGGCATCATCTATCCCGGCTATGACCCGCTAAGGGGATTATCACCTGAAGAAAGAGAGATCGTAAACAAAAATCACATCATCCCTGATAAACCCTACATGAGTGATGAGGACTGGAGCAAGATCGTTAAATATATTCTGGAGAATGCCCCCGACAGCATTCCATTGGATGAAAAACGCCTGACGCGAAACAGCCCCCTGACGCAGTTCGTACGGGAAGATGTTCAGATTGATGCTTCGGGGCGCCCGTCCCTTATTACCGGTTTGGGCTATGACAATAACACCAATACGCTATGGATAGGTGATTATTACAATAGTGTATATAACTGGAAATATCCAACAGGAGTTACCAAAACTATCAAATCGGCAAGCCCGGTGGTTGATTTCAATTTCTACAAAGGAGCAACCTACTTTACCGAAATCGGAAAACTATATCCTACCGAACTTAGCCTGGGATCATACAGTAAGTACAATGATACATCGGTATCGGCTGTATTGACTTCACTTCACCGCCCTGTAAATGCCCAAATTGAAGACCTGGATGGCGATGGTGTTCCGGAAATAGTGATGTGCAATTTCGGAAATAAGATTGGCACGCTGTCCCTGTTCAAAAAAGACAAATCCGGCAAATACAAGGAGCAGATTTTATTGAACCAGCCCGGCTCGCTTAAATGTTATATAAAAGACATGGATGGCGATGGTAAAAAAGACATCGTGGCCATGTTTGCCCAGGGCGACGAAAGCGTATATATCTTCTATCAAAAGGATAAATTTAAATTCAAAGAGAAAAGGGTTTTACGTTTCCCGCCAAACTACGGAACCACCGACATGGTGCTGGTTGATTACAACCACGACGGGCTGACCGATATCGTAACTGTACATGGCGATAATGCCGATTACTCGGATATTCTAAAACCATACCATGGCATCCGGCTGAACATCAACCAGGGCAATGGTGTGTTTAAGGAGAAGTTCTTCTACCCTATTTATGGTGTTACAAAAGTTTTGGCTGAGGACTTTGATAAAGACGGCGATATTGATTTTGTGGCAACCTCCTTTTTCCCGGATTTTGATAAACTTACCGATGAATCCTTTATTTACCTCGAGAATATCGACCAGAACAATTTCAAATTCAAGTCATACATCCTGAAAAGCGATATACCTGTAAAATCACTGGCGCTTGAGAAAGCTGACATTGATGGCGATGGCGATATGGATATCATAGCAGGAAACTTCGCTCAAAGCCCCGGACCGGAGCCGAAAGATCTCGATCAAAAATTAAAGCGTGCTAAGTTTGGATTGATCATCTTTAAGAACCAGCTTTATCAGCCTAAGAAAACCGGTAAGTAGCCTCCCGCCTTACACAGGTATTCTGAGGATCAAGAGGGTGTCATGCTGAGGCACTCGAAGCATGTGCGTGGGGCATCTTGAACTATGCATTAGCGTTTATGCATGGTGCAAAGGCCTTATCCACCATACTTCGAGTGCCTCAGCATGACACCCCACGCGATGTTTGTGGTAAAGAATTCATCTTCCGAACAGGTATCCGACCACAGGCTAAAATTATAAAAACCCTTACACATATTCTTTCTTAAACACCGCCGGTGATACCCCCGTATGTTTTTTAAAATAATTGCTGAAATGCGCCATTTCAGTAAAGCCTAAGCGATAGGCAATTTCTTTAATCGACAGATCGGAATGCTGTAGTAAAGATTTTGCTTCGGCTATAGTTTTCTCAGCTATCCAGGTGCCGATGGCCTTGCCGGTTTTGGTTTTGATCACATTGCTCAGGTAGTTGGGGTGGAGACTTTGCGCGTCGGCATATTCCTGAATGCGGTATACCTGGTCGGCTTTGCCGGAACTGATATCGCGGTAGTGCCTTTCCAGCAGTTGCTTAAACTTCTTGACAATCTGTGAGCTGCGGTTACCTTCATAGATCGGGTTATAATCCAGCCAGAAATATTCCTTGATCTTTAATAATAACACCACGAAAAGATTAGCGATCAGCCTGCTTCGGTAAGGCGAATGGCCGGTATATTCTTTATATATCTGCAGGTAGATGCGTTCAAACTCAGCAAATATTTCGGGGCTTACCACCCTTGCCGGGAATGTTTCTGCTAGCAAAAAAGGGAACTCATCAAAAATATCAGCGTGAACATTCGTTTTCAGGAAGGATTCATTTAGGGTGATCAGGTACACCTCATTGATGTTTGTCCATTGATACGAGCGGATATGCCCCGGATTGGTAAAATAAATGGTACCTGGTGTGGTTTCAAAGGTCTGATCATCGATGGTATACTGGGCGTTTCCATCTTTGCAAAAGATAAATACAAAGAAATTCAGACGCGCTGCCGATGAGCCGAATGGTCTTCCATCGCCTACATCTTTCAGATTAAAAACGGTAAAGTCGGTTTTCTCATCAATCAGATCGGTGGGTAAACCCAGGTTGCGGTACTGGTCATACAGGGTATTGAATATCTTAATGTTACCTTCTTTCATTCTTTATCCGGCGGTTCTTAGGATTATGCAAGTCATGCTTAGGATTTCGCAATTCCAGGGGTCGTTTTCTCCACAACTTTGTCTTGTCAATAAACATAAACAAAAAATGAAAACATTAGAAAACAAAGTTGCACTGGTAACCGGTGCCTCAAGAGGAATAGGAGCAGCAATAGCTTCTGAATTAGCAAAAAACGGCGCTGCCGTAGTTGTAAATTATGCAGGCGGCAAAGCTGCTGCCGATGAAACTGTAGCAGCCATTGTTGCAGCAGGCGGTAAAGCCATAGCCGTTCAGGGCGATGTGAGCAAATCAGAAGATGTTGCACATCTGTTCGACGAAGCCATCGCAGCATTTGGAAAAGTAGATATCCTGGTGAACAATGCCGGTATCATGATCACCAAGCTGATCAAAGACACTACTGATGAAGACTTCACCCACCAGTTCGACATCAACGTAAAGGGCACATTCAATACTCTCCGCGAAGCAGCAACCAAACTGGCCAACGGTGGCAGCGTGATCAACCTGTCATCAACTACCACTCGTCTGATGTTTCCTACTTATGCTACTTATGTGGCAACCAAAGGAGCGGTTGAACAACTGACCCGCGTTTTCGCAAAAGAAGTTGGCGCTAAAGGGATCAATGTAAACTCTATCTCTCCGGGCCCAACCAATACTGAACTTTTCACCACCGGCAAACCACAGGAAGTAATAGACCGCCTGGCTTCATTATCTGCCTTCAACAGACTTGGCGAACCACAGGACATTGCCAATGTAGTTGTATTCCTGGCAAGCGATGCTGCTAAATGGATCTCTGGTCAGAACGTTGGCTTGAACGGCGCTGTCGCCTAAGGCGAAGTCGGAAGTCGGAAGTCGGAAGTCGGAAGTCGGAAGTGTAAAAATAAATCTGTGTAATCATCAATAAAATCTGTGTAATCAAAAAAAAAATCATGAAAACGTTAGAAAATAAAGTAGCATTAATCACTGGTTCAGGTCGCGGATTAGGTAAAGCAATTGCCGAAAGATATGCCGCATTAGGTGCAAACCTGGTTTTGAACTATTCAAGAGACAAAGCATCTGCCGAAGAAGTATTGTCAAATGTAACTGCCATGGGCGTAAAAGCCATCCTGGTACAAGCTGACGTAAGCAAAGTAGCTGAAATTGAACGCCTGTTTAACGAAGGGTTGGCAGCATTCGGCAAAATCGATATCGTGGTAGCCAATGCCGGTATCGAAATGGTTGAAACTCCGGTTACTGCATTCACTGAAGAGCAATTCGACCGTGTGTTCACCATCAACACTAAAGGCACTTACTTCACCATGCAGCAGGCTGCAAAACATGTTCAGGATAATGGCAGGATCATTTATATCGCATCAAGCACCACCTCCTTCCCTGTACCCGGAATGGCAGTATATGGTGGCAGCAAAACCACTCCGCGATATTTGGTAAACATACTTTCGCAGGAAATTGGCCACCGCGGCGTAACTGTAAACTCTATCATTCCATTTGCAGTTGACCACTCCGGTATATTTGCTGATCCTGATGCATATCCCGATTTAAGAAAATCATTATTGGCAAGCAGTCCGATGGGCCGCCTGGCAGAAGTAGAAGATGTAGCCAATGTAGCTGAATTCTTCGCCAGCGATCTTTCTTCATTCGTTAATGGCCAGCACCTGCTAGTAAATGGCGGCGCTAATCAATGATTAATCACCTCAATCATTCTAACCCATCTCTAACAAAAAGCCCTCTGTATAAATTACAGAGGGCTTTTGATTTTTATTTACCGTTTACCGAATTTATATCCGATACAAACTGATCCGGGCTTTCATTCGGAAAACCGTCCCAGCTTTTTAGCACCTTACCATTTTCATCTACCAATAAGGTGAATGGGAATTTGCCATCAGCATTGTATTTATCGGCAAGGGCTTCGTTCAATTTAGTCTGCTCTTTGCTCAACTGGTTCTTTTTCTGGCGTGGGAAATCAGCCCTTACTAAAACCAGGTGATCCGAGGCGTAATTTTCAAAAGTTCCCGATTCCAGTATTTCTTTACGCAAGCGGATGCATGGGCCGCACCAATCGGAGCCTGAAAAATTGATCAATATCAGTTTATGCTTTTGGGCAGCTTCTGTTTTTGCTGCATTAAAATCACCCGTCCAGGTCACTCCCGGCAAGAGCAGCATCCCGAGGTATATTACTAACAACTTCATATTCAATTCTATTAACTCTTTTTATTAGAAAATTATTGTACTCACTTTATTTAAAACTAAGGCTAAGCGATACCACATTTGACACCAGATCGGTACTTTGCGAATAATGCCCGTACCGCAATTCCAGGTCATGCAGGTTTTGCCAGCCAAATAAACCTTTAGGTGGCGCAACCCTGAATCCTACCCCATAA
Source organism: Mucilaginibacter sp. (assembly GCF_036568825.1). Taxonomy (GTDB): domain Bacteria; phylum Bacteroidota; class Bacteroidia; order Sphingobacteriales; family Sphingobacteriaceae; genus Mucilaginibacter. The sequence continues at coordinate 43,107 of NZ_DATCRU010000092.1, forward strand.
AAATTAGCATGGAATTGGGCATACTCATAATTACTGGTATAATACTCATCCGTTGGGCTATGCACACCATAGGGTGCAAAATATTTTGCTGCTGTTTGGTCATAATACCTGTAAAACGGTGAGATGGAGAAAAAAGGTGTGATTTTAATTGCCGTCTCCAATCCTGCTGTGTTCGATTTGACGCCCCAGCTATCCATATAATACCTATAATATGAGCGCAAAATGATGTTATCGCCAAGGAAATAATTCAACCTCACTCCCACAGGCAGCTTAAACCGGTTCAACGGTAAGTGTTCTATCGTATCCTTTCCTGTATTAAAATATACCCTGTGGAACGGTAGTCCCAGGTAACCGTTCTGCGCAACCCCATCTACCAAAAACATCACCTGCATGCGTGAATTAATGATCTGTGAATAGCCGAAGGATGCTGAATACGTATTTCGCGGACTACTAGGAATGTTCTTTTTCCTATCTGAAATCACTTCACCATTACTCAATACCGTCTGTGTTCCGCTGGCTGTGGTAATAATCGTCGTTCCTCCTGAATTTGTTGTGGTCGACTGCGGGATAAACTCTGACGGGTAGATCATTTTCACCTGGTCAAAATACCCCTGGAATTTGGCCGTGAACTCACCATTTTTATCAGCAGTTTTTTGTGAGAAATGGATATCTGCACCTAATGACTGATAGTTATACTCACCAGAATAATAAGCTCCGATGCCAAAGCTGCTGCCTTTTTTTACATTTTCGGTTGTCCAGTCAAGCGAAGGATAAATCCTTGTGCCACCTGTTCTCGATGCGCCGCTAAGGTTTACATATGCCGCCGAGGCCGATGTATGATGATCGATACCAAACCCTGCGGTTATTGAATTTTGCCTACCGTTAGGATCGCCCCATACCATTTTCAGGTCGATGCCGTTTGAGATGTCCGTTACTTTTTCGGTACCTATACCACCGGTTACAGCGCTATGGTCACCATTTTGCCAATAATAGCTCGAAACCAGGTTGATCTCATCTATATGCAATCCACGCGGTTTATATTCCGAAGGCTCCGGTTGTCCAATCGGTTTGAATAAGCTGATATTGGTTGACTTCGGCAAACTATCCTGTTTAGTTTGTGCAGAAACATTTAACCTGCAAAGCAGGGAAAAACCTACTATTGATAAATATACCTTTCTCATTACAAATTACGCTTTTTTAAGAAAGGCTTATCAATTGCATCCGCAACCGCCACCGGTTTTACCGGCATTGGCACCTGATGCAGCTTCCCTATACGATTGAAAATTCAGTTCATTTTTCTCTACCTTCCGGTTACCTAATGCCATCTCGGCATCGTTAATCCGGCTTTTTTGGTACTCCTTGAGGTGAACACATGATGATATACTCACCACGGCGACCAGCCCACCTACAATCTTCAGCGTTTTTTTAATCATAGCTTTTAGGGGTATTATTTTATATTGATATTCTTTGACGTATACATTCTATCCTGATCATCAATGATCACTGCTTCTATATTTTTTATCTGATCTATCATGTCCAGCCCGGTCCTGATGCCCATGATCATTACCGGGGTAGCCATTGCATCGGCTATTTCGGCATTGGTAGTAATGATGGTAACACTCTTAATACCCGTTACAGGCAAACCCGTGCGCGGGTTGATCGTATGCGAATATTTCTTACCATCTATCATCACATACTTTTCATAATTACCTGATGTGGCCACTGCCATATCGGTGATGGACATATAAGAAAACACCTCGTGTTTTGCGTCAGGGTTTGCTATACCAACAGTCCAGGGTTTGCCGTTTGGTTGCAATCCCCAGGCTGTCAAGTCGCCCGAGGCATTGACCACGCCACTTTCAACGCCCTGTTGTTTCATTACCAGTTTTGCACGCTCGGCAGCATAGCCCTTTCCAATCCCACCAAAACCTATTCGCATTCCCTTTTCTTTCAAAAACACAGTACTTTTTTCACGATCGAGGGTCACATTTCGGTAATTGATCAGGCGCACCATATTTTTTGCCGTCTCTTTGTCGGGCAGGGAAGTCATATGCTGATCAAAATTCCACAGCCGTTTATCAATTGATCCGTATGTAATATCAAAAGCACCCTGGGTAACCTGGGAAATCCGCAGTGAGCGTTCAATCAAGTTAAAAGTTTCAGCACTTACCACTACCGGGCTAATCCCTGCATTCTGATTAATAAGATTGGTTTCGCTGTCGTCGCTAAAAGTGGTAAGCAGGCGTTCTATACGCTGTATTTCGCTCACGCCGGTATCAATTCTTTCATGCGCCCACTTTTCATCATTGGCAACTACAGTCAGCTCAAAATGGTTACCCATCAGCTTACAACTTTTCTTAAAAGCGGAACTTACTGCCATATTGCCAACCAGTTAACTAATAACAAAATCTATTAACTTAATAATAACAACAATATTACATTCCAATTCTGGAGAATAGATGAAAAAGCATTAAGTGTCGATGAAACCCTTTTTTTTTAACACTTTTTAACTTTGCTCGGCACACAAGTTTTTATAAAAAAATGCCTTCAAAGGAATCCTCCGAAGGCATCGTCTTATATAAGCAGCATAACCAAATTATTTCATTTCTTTTTTGATTTTTTCTATCGCTTCGAGGTGCATTCTTAGCGTTGGCAGAGTTTTTTCCGCAAATGCTTTCAGATCGGCATCCTTCAGGTTTTTGGTAGCGTCTTCAAAAGCTTTTACGTCCTTTTTGTGATCATCCACCATGTCTTTTACATAATCCTTGTCAAAGTCGGCGCCCGATTTTTTTGCCAGGTCATCCCTCGTCTTGCTTTCGTCGGAGCTTATTGAATCAGGGAGAGTAATATTCAATTTCTGAGCCAGTGCCTTTAACTCATCGTTAGCCTTAGAATGGTCTGTCACCATCATGGTTCCAAAATCCTTTACTTTTTTGTTTGCGGCCTTATCTGCCGCCAGTTTGCCGAGCACCACTTCTGCCATACCGCCGTTTGCTGCCTCTGTAGCGAATTTAGCATCGTTCTCATCCACCTTAATTGCAGGCGTAGCTGCCTTACCCGAGTCGCTCACACTTGTTTGTGTAGTGTCCTTTGCCTGGTTGGCGCTATCAGCTGCGCCTTTGCTGTCTTTGCTTTTGCATGCACCCAGTGAAAGTGCGCCAAGTGCAAATGCCCAAATGTAATTCCGCGTTTTCATAATATGTTTTTCAAGATTGATTGTTAACTTTTTAACAAATTATTTAACTACTAGTTTTAATAATTAACATTGGATTTTATACCGGTAAAAGCGTTAGCAGATGATTTTTCACCGATTAAAACCCGCTGTTCACCGACTTCACCGAACATTTAACAAGATTTAACTTTTGTCAGGATACATCGCACCTTAGTTTTGATCTACATTTAATTCTTACGGCCATGAACTTGCAATCAACCATCCTCCCCGACACTGATAATCAGATCAATATCAACTCTGTTTTCAGCAGTATAGATAAACCGATGATCTCGAAAGATTTTAAAGGCGGCAAGATCAATAACATGTTTGCAAGCACGGAACTTGACCTTAGCAACGCAGACCTGACCGGAATGGCCGTTTTAAATATCTCACAGCTTTTTGGAGAAATTACGTTGACCGTACCGTCAGACTGGCATGTCGAGGTAGATATATCACAACTCTTCGCTACTATAGATGATTACCGCGAGAATAAATACGGCCTGAGAAATTCTGAAAAAGTGCTCACCCTCAAAGGCACATCGGTATTCGCCAATATCGAGATACATAACAATATTTAACCCGCATCAGGTTAACCCGCACATTCTACAAGGGACAGGTGGTAGTTTATAAATTTTCTTTTTTAGATTTAGCTACCAATTATACTTCATCTTATGAAAAAACTGACCCTGTTACTTCTTTTACTAAGCTATTTTACCGTCAACGCACAGGACAAAATCACCTGGCCCGATCATAAAAAAGCTGTGATTGTACTTACCTATGATGATGCGCTTCATTCGCAATTAAATGTTGCTATACCGCAATTGGATTCGGTTCATTTAAAAGGCACCTTTTTTCTTACCGGTGATTTAAATAGTGAAACGATACCTCAATGGCGAAAGGCTAGTAAAAAAGGTCACGAACTGGCTAACCATACCGTGTTTCATCCCTGTCTCAGTACTGATGACAACCCGATGGCTTCAGAACATTACACTATATATCGTATTCTTCATGAAATTGAAGTGATGAACAACTATTTATTTGCTGTTGATGGAAAAGGGCCTCGCACGTATGCTTATCCCTGCACAGAAACGCATGTTGGTGGAAAAGACTATGTCGACTCGCTACGTAAACACGGCATCATCAAATACGCACGTATTGGCGGCGATGCAAATGCTGTGATCACCGATCTTAAACACCTTGATCCCTTACTGGTGCCATCGTATGGATTGGAAGACCACACCACTGCCGATAAACTCATCGCTTTTGTAAAAAAAGTAGAGGAAAGTGGCGGAATGGGTGTTATTATGTTCCATGGTGTCGGAGGGGATTATATTACTACTTCGGCCGAGGCACACCGGGAATTGCTGGCTTATCTGAAAGCAAACCAAAAGGATATTTGGATTACCACCTTTCAGCAAGCAATGGATTACGCGATGGCAAATAAGCCGAAATAAATTTGTAAATTCGTATTAATAAAAAGTGATGCTATGGAACTTATAATTGATTTTGATAAGATTAAAGACCCTTCTAAACGGGAGTGGTTACTTAATTCGCTAAGATTGATGCAGATTGGGTTTCATACGACAGAAAAGCCACAAACCATTGCTCAATATAATAAAGACCTTGAAAAAAGTAATGCTGAAATTGAAGCTGGCGAATTTACCACAGCAAAAGATTTGAAAGCTGAAGCAAATAAATGGTAGTTGTATGTAGTAAGAGCGCCAAAGCTGAGCTAAAGATAGCATTCACCTATATAGCTTTGGATTCGTTAGAAAATGCACAAATGGTCAGAGATACTTTAATCGATCTGACTATCGATTTCGCCAAAAACCTGGAAAAACATCCATTAGATAAATTCAAGAAAAATAATGACGGCAGCTGGCGGGCTTTTGAGAAATATCATTACCGGATTTCTTATCGCATCTTAAAAGATCAAATACGGATTGTACGCTTCCGGCACACCAGCAAATCACCGCTTACCTATTAATATTTTTTTAAAAAGTTTTTCTCCCGCCTTGTCCAATTTGTAAAACACGACTTGTTATGGGTGTATAATTCATATATTCATTAACCCTTTAATTTTAAAAAAATGGACGAGTACGCATTAATTATGAGACACGAGGATGGCAGCAAAATAGCTTCTCCTGAACAAATGCAGATCTGGATGAAACAAACTATGGACTGGATCGGCGGTATTGCTGCGCAAAACAAATTCGTAGGCGGGACAGGCTTATTATTCGCTGACGCCAAAGTAGTTCATCACAACAAAATGGTAACAGACGGCCCTTTTGGAGAGATAAAAGAAACGATTGGGGGATTTATTACGGTTAGAGCTGAATCTGCCGAAGAGGCTGCGGAATTTGCCAAAGGCTGCCCTGTTTTACAAGGCGAAGGTAATACGATGGAGGTACGCAGGATACATAAAAACGAAGGCGGTCGTTAATCGCTTTTGCCATGAAACAGCAGGAATTGATACCGCACTTATTCAGAACGGAGTACAGGAAGATTGTCTCCGTTCTGTGTAAGCGCTTTGGCTTCGACCAGATAGAAACTGCCGAGGATATTACTGCTGATACTTTTCTCGCTGCTTCGCAAACCTGGCCCTATAAAGGCATCCCTTATAACCCGGTTGCATGGTTATACTTTGTAGCTAAAAACAAAGCTAAAAATTATTTACAGCGGGATTTGGTATTCGAAAGCAAGGTAAGCAATGAACTGAAAAGGTCTTCTGACGAAGCTTATGAAACCGAAATCGACCTGTCGCCACAAAACATAAACGACAGCCAGTTGCAGATGATGTTTGCTATTTGTCAGCCCTCTATTCCACCAGAGGCGCAGATTGGTTTATCGCTCCGTATACTTTGCGGCTTCGGTATCGAGGAAATTGCCGATGCATTTTTATCCAACAAAGAGACCATCAATAAACGCCTGTTTCGGGCCAAAGAAAAGTTGCGGGAAGAAAATGTAAAGATCGAATTTCCCGGACCGGCTGAAATAGACGAGCGGCTCGCTACAGTGCTTACTACCCTATACCTGCTTTTTAATGAAGGCTATTATTCAAGCAGCCAGGATACCATCATTCGCAAAGACCTATGTGATGAGGCCATGCGTCTCTGTACCATGCTGGTTGAAAACAAGCTAACCGGCAAACCGGAGGTGAATGCATTATTGGCCCTGATGTGTTTCCAGGCGTCGCGCTTTGATGCACGTATCGATCAAAACGGCGAGTTGGTGCTTTATGATGACCAGGATACTAATCTTTGGGATTCAGAACTGATCAGCAAAGGGGCGTACTTCCTTAACTGTGCTACTACTGGTAATACTTTATCTAAGTACCACATACAGGCAGCTATTGCCTACTGGGGTACACAAAAAGCCGATACGCCCGAGAAATGGGAAAGCGTATTGCAACTTTATAACCAATTGCTTCAAATAGAATACTCATCCATAGCTGCACTTAATAGAACTTACGCACTTTCAAAAACTGCCGGAAAAGAAGCGGCTATCATTGAGGCTGAAAAGTTAAAGCTTACCAATAATCATTTTTACTACACCCTACTGGGCGAGCTTTATACTGAAATCGATAACGATATAGCCCGGCAACATTTTCAAAATGCCTTGGCTTTATCCCGCACTCAAACAGACAAGCAAACTATTCAGAAAAAGATCGACAATCTCTGACTGGCTTTTTCTTTGTGCCCTCTGTGGTAAAATATTAAACCACTGAGAACGCTGAGAAAGTCACAAAGTTCACTGAGAGTATTCCTCCTATTATGTAACATACTTGTTCAAAAATATCATGCCTCTTTACATTTAAAGCATTGAGTCCTATATTGGCATTACTATCCAATAAATCATATGAGAACTTTTTGTATTGCTTTAATTCTTTCTTTTCTCTTTTTACAAAGTCAGGCCCAGTTAAGTATCGCCCACATTTTTGGCGATCACATGGTTTTGCAGCGCAACCAGGATATACCGGTTTGGGGCTGGTCTGGCAAAGATGCCAAAGTAAGCGTGAGCCTGAATGGACAAAAAGCAAGCACGAAAGCTGACGCCCAGGGAAACTGGAAGGTCGCTTTTAAACCGATGGAAGCAGGCGGCCCTTATGTGATGACGATCACCTCGGGCAAATCAAAGGTAACTTATAGCGATGTAATGATCGGTGAGGTATGGCTATGCTCAGGGCAATCCAATATGGAATTTGCATTGAGAAATGCACTTGGCTATCGGTCTGAACTGAAGACTGCTGCTCAACAGAACATCCGTCATTTTAAAGTGCCTAACAAAATGAGCCTCGAGCCTGAAAAGGATATTTCCGGCGGACAATGGATGAAAGCAGATACCAATACCATTGGCGATTTTACCGCAGTAGGTTACTTCTTCGCTAAAAAGATTTCACAGGAGTTGCATGTGACTGTTGGACTGATCAATAGCAGTTGGGGCGGAACACAGGTAGAAAGCTGGATAAATAAAGAGGCATTGCTGAAGTCCCTTGAAATGGCCGATGCAACAAAGAATTTACCAACTGATTGGGATGGCCTGAATAAAAGACTTGACAAACAACTTCGGGATGCCTATTACAAACCCGATGTTGCCAATTTAACAGCCGAACAATTAGCTGCTGAACCGCCCACATTCTTTGATTCATGGTTAAAAGGATATGTTCCTGGCGCATGGGAATGGCAAACCAAGCTTTACTCTTATCGAGGACAGGGGTATATGGAACGGGATATCAAACTGGAAGACATGTATGCCAACCGCAAATCTACCTTGCGCTTAGGTCAGTCGGATGCAGACATGAACATTTACATCAATGGCAAACTGATCAATAATGGCCCGCTACCCTCTAATTTTCAACTTGATCTCCCTGCCGGGACATGGAAAGGCGGCGACAACGTGCTGCTCATTAACCTGAAATCACCACAAAAAAATCCATCCTGGTTTGGTATAGGGCTTATGGGGCAGGGTAATGACATTTATGTTAGTTTTTCGGATACCACAGTAAATCTGGCCGATAACAACTGGCATAATATGCCTGATCTGAACAAGCCGTACCATTTCAACTATTTGCCTAATAATACCGGCTATGTGCTGTACAATGCGATGATCCACCCATTGATACCTTATGCCATTGCGGGAGCCTTATGGTACCAGGGTGAAGCCAACGTGGGACGTGCTTTTCAATATCGAACTTCGTTCCCGCTGATGATTACAAACTGGCGCGATGAGTGGAAGCGGGAATTTCCATTTTATTTTGTACAATTATCTTCCTTTGGTGGTTTCCAGGGAAGCGACAAAGGCAGCGAATGGGCCGAATTACGGGAAGCTCAAACTATGACCCTCAAACTTCCCAAAACAGGCATGGCGATCACTACTGATATCGGCAATCCTTATGATGTACACCCAAAGGATAAAGCAGATGTAGGTTTTAGGTTAGCAGCAAAAGCATTAACGCTCACTTATGGTAAAATGGGCTTTTATGAAAGTCCGCAGTACAACTCTGCTGATTTCAAAGATGGTTATGCTGAAGTTAAGTTCAATTATGCTAATGATGGATTAATTGTAAAAGATAAATATGGCTATGTAAAAGGCTTTGAATTGGCAGGTGCCGATCATAAGTTTTACTATGCCCAGGCTACAATTGTTGACGGCAACAAAGTAAAAGTATGGTGCGATCAGGTGAAACAGCCTATTGCCGTACGCTATGCCTGGACCGACTCTCCTATCGATGCAAACCTGTTCAGCAGAGAAGGTTTCCCGGTTGCTGCATTCCGTTCGGATAATTGGAAAGGATTGACTGACGACAAGAAGTTTGAATAATAGTCTGAACCAGAATTTTTCACATATTGTTTATTTTCAAAGGTGTTCAAGAAGGCCTTGCCGTTTTCAGAATTAATGAATTTTCAGAATTCTTAATCTTACATATGCCAATATTTTCAATGGTGATTAAGGCTCAAAATAACCTGTATCGGATTCTTAAATAAAATCCACGCAGAAAGCCGATGCGGTGCAAAGGATATTTCAATTTAGCTGATAACCTGCCAATATAAGCAGCTATTGCATCCTTTTCGGCTTTGCTTAATACATCCGCCTGATGGTGTTCCGCAGCGCTGATAACTTTTCCTGCTTCCGGTTCTTTAATAAAGGAGCTATTAGCCTGTGCAGGTATCCCTGCTACAGTAGGTTGATTTAATGCTACCGACATTGGGATGCCGAGGAATGATGCCATTTCTCTTGCAATCAATTCCGGGTTCTCACAAAGTTCCTCATAATGAATCCGCATATAATGCGAATGGCTTAAAGCAGATTGTTTGGCAGCAACGCTAAAAGAAACCTTAAGATCGCGGAGCGCATGCCTGAAACTTATCGAAGGCTCCATTTTTTTTCGGGAATTAAGCGTAGCTATTGGATGACGGACAACATGAATAACTTTAGCTTGTGGTATCGAATTCCATATCCGTGAAAGATAGCGCTCATTCACCGGTGTTTTATCAACCCAGTATCTTGCGCCCAATTTGTCAGTACACGAAGCCCAGGCAAGTACTATGGCGATATGCGGCCATTGGTCGTTATCTCTTTTCACTTTCACCCACCAGTTCATCAGGTACCGGGCAAAATCGACATAGGGTGAGCCATCAGCAGAACTTCGTCCGGCTAACCAGTAAGGAGGTTGATTAATAGGATTCGCCAGCCTGCGCAGCCATTCTTTCCCTAAAAAATCAATCTGTGCGTCTTTAGATAATAAACTCAGCTTATATTCCAGGTTAGTGTACCATGTACCTTCCGATGGTAATACTACCAGATCAGGATGTCCTTCCAATATATCTTTCACCAGCGTGGTCCCGCTGCGATGCACCCCGCAAATGTACACTGGGTTTTGTGCAAGTAGCTTTGCCTGTATAAGGTGATCATCTGTTAAAGGCATCGGCCCTAAATGCAGTGCATATTCCCAGACTTGATCCGACCATAATTTTGCAGCATTTATTAAGGCAATGGGCGGACTGCTTTCAAGTCTTTTTTCAGGCAATAGGTCGTTCAGCTTTTGCTCAGCTTCTATAATTTGGGGTAACATGCGTGATGCTCTTTTATCATTACCTTGAAACAAAGCTGCGGGTTGCCTGTAGAATAACATAATTACCTGCCGAAGCAAAAAACATCGTATTTTTATATAGATTCTGATCCGGATAATAGCATTTATTTATTAGCCCTCAACATGCCATCAAACACCTTTACCAAACTCAGAAAAAACAGATTTTTAAGATTTTTAACACTCCTGGGACCAGGGCTCACCACCGGTGCCGCCGATGATGATCCGTCAGGAATTGCTACTTACTCCCAAACCGGGGCACAATTTGGTTATGGCCAGCTATGGACGGCACTATACATGTTGCCTTTCATGATGGCCGTGCAGGAAGCCTGCGCCAGGATTGGCCTTGTAACCGGCAAAGGCATTGCCGCCGTGGTAAAAGAGAATTACAGCAAACCGGTGTTGTATATTGTGGTAAGCCTGGTTGTGATAGCCAACACGATCAATATCGGTGCGGATATTGGCGCCATGGCTGAAGCCGCAGGATTATTGATACACGTTCATTTTGTGATCCTTACACTGGCGATGACGGCTATCATTCTTATTCTTGAGATATTCACTAAATATAGAACCTACTCCAAAATACTTAAGTGGCTTGCGCTGGCGCTGCTCGCTTATCCCATTACCGCATTTATCGTTCATCAGCCGTGGGGCACAGTACTTAAGGCTACTGTTGTGCCACATATTGAGTTTAGTTTTGGATTCCTGTTTATCATTACTGGTGTTTTGGGTACCACAATTTCGCCTTATATGTTTTTTTGGGAAGCATCGCAGGAAGTGGAAGAGCATAACGAAAAACATCCCAATCATGACGGTGCGCCTGTGGTTACCCGGTCAATCCTGCATCGCATGAGGCTGGATAATAACGCCGGCATGATCATATCCGAAATCACCACATGGTGTATCCTGCTTGTGGGCGCTACGGTATTGCACCAAAGCGGTGTAAAGGATGTAAAAACCGCAGCCGACGCCGCAAAAGCGTTGGAGCCGCTGGTTCACTCCTTTCCTAACGCGGGATTCCTGTCAAAGCTTATTTTTTCTATAGGTATCATTGGCTTAGGCTTTCTTGCCGTACCCATATTGTCTGGCTCGGCCGCCTACGCTGTATCCGAAGCATTTAACTGGAGAGCCAGTCTGGATTATAAACCCAAACAGGCACGTGGTTTTTATGGGGTCATCACCGTAGCAACTATCATCGGACTTCTTATCAACTTTGTCGGAATCGACCCGGTGAAAGCGTTGGTTTATGCTGCAGTATTGAATGGCGTAGCTGCGGTGCCTTTACTTTACCTTATTCTTCGAATCGCTAAAAATGATAAGATCATGGGCGAGCATAAAAGTCGTGCATTATCTAACTCATTACTTTGGATCACTTTTATTGCCATGGGAGCAGCCGCTGTGGCGATGTTTTTTACGATCGGGAAGTAATCAGTTTACAGTTATGAGTTGGCAGTTAGCAACCTCTAAATCGTCATGCCGAATTTAGTTCGGCAACCCATCAGAAAAGTAGCCAGCATACTGCCGACCTATCTTGTGGGTTCCTGAAACAAGTTCAGGATGACATATTGTTTTTTTGACCGCACACTGCAAACTAATAACTGTAAACTATCCTACTCCGTCTTCAAACTCTCTCCGGCAGATATAGCTCATTCTGAGCGAATTGTCAATCACTAATTACAACTTACCATTCATCGCTAAAACTGCTTTGGCAGCTAAAGGGAAGAAATTATCATGAATGTCGGCAGTTTGACCTACATGTATTTCAAATTCATCGTTCTGCATAGCCGTAAACAGATCGTCGGCAACTTGTTTTGCCGGAATACCATTCTGCAAACCGCCAATTGATGCCGAAAAATCTGTGGCTACCAGCGGAGGCATCAATTCAAATACTTTTACCGAACCATCTTCAAGCAATATGCGGAGGCTATTGGTGTAAGAGTGCAGGGCAGCTTTACTTGCAGCATATGTTGGCAGGGTACTGGCCCGGCCGGCAAAGGCTACTATTGAAGAAACATTTACGATAGCAGCTTCCGACTGTTGTTGAAGCAATGGAAGCAGCTTCTCGTTCAAACGAATGACAGACAGGTAGTTGGTCAGCATTTCTTCACTTGCTTTTTCGAATGCTTTGATGCCCGGCTCAACCATGTTGTAAATATAGGCGTTGCCTGCGTTGTTGATCACCACATTCAGACTAGGATAATCTTTTTGTAGCTGGGCAACCAGCCTGTCTACATCTTCAGCATTAGTTACGTCGCTTACAATATCAGTTGTGTTTTTTAGTTTGGCGATGGCTTTATCCATACGTTCCTTATTGCGACCGGTGATGATCACCTGGTTGCCTGCTTCCGAAAATAGTTTAGCCATTTCGAACCCGATACCGGCACTTCCTCCGGTTATCAGTATAGTGTTGTTTGTTGTTTTCATTTTATTTTTGAGTTAAGTGGTTAAATGGTTAAGTAGTTAAGTAGTTGGTTAAGTGGTTTAATTTGGATAGGATAACTAATCAACTATTCAACATAATCAACCACTTAACTTAATCAACTCCCCATCAATGATCCGATACGATCACATTAGCGGTTTTACCTTTTTTGCGGCCGATTACGAATAATAACAAAGGCAGCGTTACGGCGAACAATAATCCTATCAATAAGTAAGAATCGAGGTAACTGAGCAAAGTAGATTGTTTTACTACGGCAACGTCGATCGCTTTCACAGCTAAATGCTGAGCGTCGAAAAGGGTTTTTCCTCTATCCAGGAAATAACTGGTATAATGTACCACCCTCTCATGTACCTGTGGGTTGATGTCGTTAATATTGGCCAGCATATCTGTTCTATGCAGTTCTGTGCGTCGCGCTGAATAAGTATTGACAACACTGATACCGAATGAGCCTCCCAGCTGGCGCATCATATTGTTGAGAGCCGTTCCCTGCGGGACGTCGGCTGCTTTCAGCGATGATACTGCCAGCGAACTTAAGGGTACAGTAAGCAAGGCGATGCCTAATGCGCGGGTGATCAGCATTAAACTGATGTTCTGTGCTGAGGTATCCAGGCTCATGTGCCCCATTCCCCAGTTAAAGTAAATAAACAACAAGTATCCAACGGCCACTATTATTGTCGGTGACACTCCTTTTTGCAATAACTTACCTGTCAGCATCAGGGCTACCAGCGCTGCAATGGAACCTGGCAACAACAACAAACCGGTTTGTGTAGGCGTGAAACCTAATAGGCGCTGTGAAAACACTGGTGTCAGATAGATAGTGGTATACAAGCCCAGGCCTGTAACAAATGTTAATATAGCGGCAATAAGAAGTTGTTTGCTCTTTAACACTCTAAGGTTAACGACAGGATTGGATACATTAAGCTCCCACAATACAAAAGCAGTAAGGGCGATGGCGGCTGTTATTGAAAGTACCAGGATGTAAGTAGCCGAGAACCAATCGTCGGTTTGACCGCGTTCCAGAACAGTTTGCAGGCTGCCGATGCCGATAGTTAAAAGAATAATACCCAGCCAGTCGATCTTAGGTTTTCCATTGCCGTTGCCATTAGCAACTTTATTAGGAGCTTCGGGCAACAGGAAATAACAAGAAATAACAGCAGCTATACCGATTGGTATGTTGATATAAAATATCCATGGCCATGAGTAGTTTTCAGTGATAAAGCCACCCAGCGTAGGGCCTATAGTTGGACCGATAAATACGCCCAGGCCGAATAATGCACTGGCTGTAGCAATTTTTTCTTTAGGGAACATTTCGTAAACAACTGCTGCCGATACAGAAAGTAAAGCACCACCGCCCAATCCCTGCAGGAAACGGAAAAATACCAGTACCCAGATATTGCTTGCCTGCCCGCACATAAAGGAACAGAATACAAACAGGATAATTGACCCAATGTAATAGATGCGTCGCCCAAGTACATTGGTCAAAAAGCTGGTCATCGGGATAATGATCACGTTGGCTATGGCGTAAGAGGTAATCACCCATGCCGTATCCTCGAGTGTCGACCCTAAGTTGCCGCTCATGTAATTAAGGGCAACATTCACTATCGAGGTGTCTATCAGCTCCATAATCGCAGCGGCAATTACGGTAACTATTAATAATTTCTTTTTAAATTCGCTCATATTTTTATACCAATCGGTATATTTTAGTTTATAGCAATACCTTAATTTGCATCAGAAGGCAGAAATCATTGTCCTGGAAATGCGATACAATACTAGATAATAAATTATGCCAAATGGTATTTTTTATGTCATAATTCAAACCCTTTTTACATGATTTTTCGATGTTAAATAATTGTTAATTACTCCAAATTAAGCCATATTTGGGCTAGCCAATTCTGTAGAAATTCTGAAGAAAATTTTAGGATATATTTTACTCAGCATATTCCTGTTTAATGCAGGCGGCTATTTGCTGCTTTTTCAGTACCTGATCTTCCGTTCAGATGAGCGAATGGCCAGCACCATACAGCACCATCACTATAACAGAACCGAACTTATGCAGGTAAAAGTGCCTATGCATTTACCCAATGTGGTAAACTGGGATAATTATGAGCAGATAAACGGCGAAATGCAGTTGAAGGGGCATTATTATAAATATGTTGGGTTAAAGATCACGCGTGATACCATGTTCCTGCTATGCTTGCCAGATAATGAAAAAACCAGGCTGGAAAATGAACATATGCAGCTTGCCAAACAGGAAAATGACAGCCCTACAAATAAAAAGGCACATGGTGCTCTGCCTAAATTGGCACCTCCTGTTGCTAAATATGATTACCAGGTAATCGAGCTGCATTTTCCGGCTCCGGTTATTATTCTGAAAAAATTTCCTGTTCATAATATAGCATCATGGGAACATCCCCCACTTCCTGTTAACGGTCAACCGCCAGAGCTGATGGCTTAAATCCAATCTTTTTAAGAATTATTTAGACAAATGCTGATTGCACCGATGTAGTCTGATGATATGGTATTATCCATTATCATGCTGCTGCTCCGTGTCAGTTTAAGCTATCTATTGACCATAACTAAAGCATTTCACATGAACAAACAATACAAAATAATGCTTGTATTGCTGGCTATTTTATGCAGCTACAAGCTAAATGCGCAACAAAAAACAAAAAGAGACACCGTTAAACTGGATACCATCTCTATAAAAGATACCAAGTCCAAACATCTTGGTGATATTATCGGCACAAACATTTTTGCAGGTAAAAAAACTTTTTCCATTACCCCCGATGCAGGCAAAGGCAATGTGGCCAACAATAATGCCCGAATGATATTCGCACAGGTGCCGGGCGTGAACATCTGGGAAATGGACGGCGCTGGTCTGCAGATCAATATCGGCACACGCGGTACCGATACCCACCGCTCTATCGAAACCAATATGCGGCAGAACGGCTATAATACCAATTCGGATATTTTCGGTTATCCCGAGGATCACTACACACCTCCATTTGAAGGCATCAGCGAAATACAGATCGTACGAGGTTCGGCAGCATTACAATTTGGCAGCCAGTTTGGCGGCATGGTGAATTATAAAATGAAAGAAGGTGACTCTACCAAAGTACTGGGTGTTGAAAGTGACCAGACGGTCGGTTCAAACCGTTTCTTTAATTCTTATAATGCCGTTGGCGGTAAAAGCGGCAAGTGGAGCTACTATGCCTATTTTGATAACCGCACAGGCGATGGCTGGCGGCCAAATGCGGCTTTTGATTATCATGGTTATTACGCAAACATTAAATACCAGTTTAATGATAAAGGCAGCCTTGCCTTGCAGTTTTCGCGTACAGATTACCGTCAGCAAATTGCAGGTGGCTTAACTAATGCCCAGTTTGATATCAATAACCGGCAATCGACCCGCTCGCGTAACTTTTTTAACCCGGAGATCAATATCCCTGCTTTATTATTCAACTATAATTTCAATAAGAATACAAAGCTGGAAGTGATCACCAACGGCATCATCGGTCAGCGTAACAGCGTGCAGTTTATCGCCAATGCCAACGTGCCCGATACGGTAAATAAATCACTGAATACTTACAATCCTCGCCAGGTTGACCGCGATTATTATTACGGCTTTACTACCGAAGCCAGGATTTTGCACAGTTACCAATTAGGCGATCTGAAGAGTACTTTTACCGCAGGCGTACGGTATTTTGACGAACATACACAGCGCAGGCAAAAAGGTGTAGGTACAACCGGCTCCGACTTCTACCTGGAATTAGTAAAACCTTATGGCATCGATCTGCGCCTGCACACCACCAACTATGCTGCATTTGCGGAGAACATCTTCCAGGTAACGCCAAAATTCAGCATTACGCCGGGCTTCAGGTTCGAGGACATACAGACCAGCATGCAGGGTGCGATCATCAATCAGACCTTCCCTGTATCGTATGATCAAACCCGCAACTTCCCGCTTTTTGGTACCGGCTTCCAGTATCAGCTTACTTCAAGCAGCCAGTTGTATGCCAACATATCGCAGGCCTATCGTCCCTACATCTATGCCAACGTTACTCCTGCCGATCAGTTGGGCGTGATCAACCCTAATCTAAAAGACAGCAAGGGCTACGACGCCGACCTGGGTTATCGAGGCAACATCAAAAACATTTTCAATTACGATCTGAGCACCTTTTATGTTTATTATGGCAACCGGGTAGGTACGCTTACTGAATTGAACAGCAGCAATGTAAACTACTTGTACACCACCAATATTGGCAATGCAGTAGCTAAAGGTGTGGAGGTTTATACCGAAGTGTCGTTATTGAAATCATTTGATGAATATGCTTCAGGCGATATCCGCCTGTTTAACTCGCTATCTTACGATCATGCAAGATACACCAGCGGATCGATCAACCAGGGAACAACCAATATCAGCCTGGTTGGACATTATGCAGAAGGTACACCCGATTGGATTGAACGTGCCGGGCTAAGCTACATCAGCAAACATGTGAGCACTACACTGCAATACAGCTATGTAAGCAAAAACTACAGCGATGCCAACAACACAGTATTTAACCCAACCGGCGCATCGGGACTTGTTCCGGCTTATCATGTGTTCGACTGGGCCTTCAATTATAGTTTCCTGAAAAACTATCACCTGATAGCCAACGTCAACAACCTGCTGAATGCGAAGTATTTCACCCGCCGCATTAATATGTACCCTGGCCCTGGAATACTTCCTGCCGATGGCAGAACATTTAATGTTGGGTTTGGGATAAAGTTGTAGTTGATATAGTTGTCTGAATCAGAATTTCCAGAATTTAAGAATCAACAGAATTCTGAGAATTCAATAATTCGGTTAATTCTGATTCAGACATTTTAATCCACCAGATTATAACACACCCTGCATCGCGGCTCGTAACTTTCTTTCTCTCCTAATAACACCCTATCTGGATTGGCAACCAAACGGTAAGAATACAATGCCGGGTTGCCGCATTTAACACATACGGCGTGTACTTTGGTGACGGATTCGGCGATGGCCATGAGGGCGGGCATGGGACCGAAAGGTTTGCCTTTAAAGTCCATGTCCAGTCCGGCAACGATTACACGCACACCACGGTTGGCCAGGATGTTGCAGACGTTGGGCAGTTCCTCATCAAAAAACTGGGCCTCATCAATGCCGACTACCTGAACATCGCTGCCCAAAAGTAATATGGCGGATGAGTTGTCTACAGGGGTTGAGGGAATGGAGTTGGCATCGTGCGATACAACGTCGGTTTCGTGGAAGCGGTTATCGGTGCGCGGTTTGAATATCTCTACCTTCAGGCGGGCTATTTGTGCACGGCGCAACCGGCGTATCAGTTCCTCGGTTTTACCCGAAAACATCGACCCGCAAATTACTTCGATACTGCCTCCTAATTCACTTCTTCGCTTAAAAACTTCTTCGCTATACAGCATTTCAAACTCCTTATAACGGGCAAATATGATAATTAAATGTTATTTTTGAGAAGCATTTGCAATATCGCCATGAAGCAACAGGAAGTTTTTAAAAAGATAGGCACCATTCTGCAGGAGCTGAACGACCAATACCAATACCTGGCAGAAAACGAAAGCGAGCTGAATGATCTTGAGCTTGAATTGTTTGTAGCCAACACGGATTTTTTGGCCGATCACTCCAAAGTTTTACGCAAGCTTAACTTAGACAAACCTGGACCTCCGAAACAATTACCCGCTGCCGAGCCGCGTTTTTTTGAACCGGTAGTGCAGCAATTGCCACCACCTCCGGTTGAGCCGGAACCGGTTAAAGAAGAAAAAAAGGAAGCGCCGGTAATTGCTGAAAAACCGCAAATAGATGCGCCTGTTCCGCATATCGATCTGAGAGGCGATGATACGGGCACAGACTACTCCTACATGAGGCAGGAAGAGCCCCCGATGATCAGGCATGAGCTTAAACTAGAAGATATACCGCACGCAGAAGAAGATGACACGGAACCGGAACCGGATGAAATGCACCATCCGATTCAACACATACCTGAAATACCCAAAGCTGCAGAGCCAAAGGCTGAAGTAACCCCTCCACCGATAGCTAAAGAACCGTTGAGGCCACAAGTGGATGTGGATGAAAAAGAGGGAATGCTGACCATCAATCAACGCATATCGGCACAGATTAATGCTAATTCTTCCAGAAATGCCGAACATACCAGCGCACAACCAATCAGCGACCTGAAACAGGCCATCACGCTGAATGATAAACTACTTTATATTAAAGATCTGTTTAACGGTTATAACCTGGCCTATAGCGAAGCATTGGATATTCTGAACCGCTTTACCTCATTTGATGAGGCAGAGAACTTTCTGAAGACAAGCTATGCCGCTAAGAATAACTGGGATGCTAAGCCGACTACTACGGAGAAGTTTTATGCATTGCTGAGGAGAAGGTATTCGTAGTGGCAATGGCAGTTGCAGTATTACTCTTTGTTGCGGATTTTTGATACTTCTTTGGAAGAATATTTTCTAATTAGCTTCGTACTGTATGCGCGGGCATCATTGATTGAGAAAGTTTTTTCTGGCCTTAATTTTAATGCAGCTTTCCTTTGCAGTTCTTGGTAACTATCTTCGCTTATCAGTACGTATTTCTTATTGTCGATTGTCAAATGTATCATAGCGCCTAGTATTTTTAATACTAAAATAAAAACTCAGACTGATTTTAGTCATTGAATGCCACTGAAAACTGCTACTGCTACTGCTTCTATACAATTCCCATCCGATTTGAATCGAGTTTTACCAGTATAAACAGCATAATGGTAAAACTAAGTAACGATGACCCACCATAACTAATCAACGGCAACGGGATACCGATAGATGGCACAATACCTATCGTCATCCCTATATTGATAATGACGTGGAAGAAGATAACCGAAGCTACTCCATAAGCATACACCCGTGTAAATGTGGATCGCTGTCGCTCGGCGACCCTTATAATTCGGAGCAATAAAAAGAGGTATAACCCTAACACCACAGTTGCACCGGCAAAACCCCATTCTTCGCCTACGGTACAAAAGATAAAGTCTGTTCCCTGTTCGGGGACAAATGAGTACTTGGTTTGCGTGCCCTGCATGTATCCCCTGCCCCAAAGCTTACCCGAACCAATTGCAATTTTCGACTGGTTCACATTATAGCCCTTGCCTTTTATATCCGTAGTGATGCCTAATACGATATCGATACGTACTTTTTGGTGGGGCTTCAGTACGCTGGTATAAATAAAATGAACGCAGAATACAAAGGCTATACAGATACCCAGACCTGTAGCTATTACCGGCAGTATCTTTTTATTACGCCTGGTAAACCATACTATGATAATGGCGATAATAATTAAAGCCCCAATAATGTATGCCGTGTTATTAAGCTTAAGTGTGAGAACAAAAAGCGTAATAAATAACCCCTCAAGTATCAGGAAATAGGGTGAAAGGCCCTCTCGATACAAAACAAATATCAAGGAGCTGAACACTAAAGTAGATCCGGCATCTGGCTGCAGCATGATGAGTACCATTGGGAAACCGATAATAGCCAGCGAGATCATGAACGATTTGGGATCTGTTATGCGGATGTTAGTTCCGCTTAAATATCTTGCAAGGAGCAAACATGTAGTCAGTTTGGCAAGCTCCGAAGGCTGCAGCCTAAAGCCGCCTCCCAGAGATATCCACGCCTGATTACCTCCTACGTTCCGCCCCACTACAAGCACCAGCATGAGTAAGACGACGGTTATTCCGTAGAATACCGGCGCGAGGGCACTAAAAAACCTGCTCTCGAGCAGCAGAATGAATATTGCAACTACGCTACCTACTATAATATAGATAAGCTGCTTGCCATAGTCGGTGCTCAGATCAAAGAATGATGGATGCTTGTCGTCATACACAGCCGAATGGATATTCAGCAAGCCGATAGTACACAGCGCCAGGTAAACAAATATGATCGCCCAGTCGACGTTAAAGAAAAACCCGCGTTCCTGTTGTTGCTGGTAACTACTTCTGCTCCTCATCTTCGCTCCTTTCTAACTGGTAAGCTGAAGTGGAATATTTGCTTTTCCCTTTTTTCCTGCCCGATCCAATTGCGGCTTTTTTCTCAGCGCTGTCTGATTTATGTTTTGCCGTGTCTTTATGAGCTGGCGGCAAAGTCAGTTTCGGCCCCTGGTAATAGTTTTCGAGTGCCGGCAAGCGATTGGCATTCATAATGTATTCAGGGGTCATGCCATTAGGCCGGGATGTGATACTATCCCTCAGATATTTTTCGACAATAAAACTGGCAATCGGAGCTGCCCATGTTGCACCCTGACCCGAGTTTTCTACTATTACGGCTATTGCGATTTTAGGATTTTCTCTTGGAGCATAAGCTACAAATACCGAGTGGTCTTCACCATGTGGATTTTGCGCAGTACCCGTTTTACCGCACATTACGATACCGGATATCTTTGAACCGACTGCTGTACCGTGGTCAACCACCGCCTGCATACCATTGATAACCGGCTCAAAATATTGTGAATCGATGCCTACATAATTTCTCACCCTATATTCCGGTTTAATGATCTCTTTATCACCGATACCTTTAATGAGGTGGGGTTTATAATAAAACCCGTGATTGGCTATGGTAGCTTCAATATTAGCTAACTGTAAAGGTGTCGCCAGCAACTCGCCTTGCCCTATCGCCAACGAGACCACCGTACTTGAACGCCAGCCTCCGGTATGGTATATTTTATCATAATGAGCAGCAGTAGGCAGGTTACCTTTCCCCTCACTTGGCATGTCCAAACCTAACCTGGAGCCTAACCCAAATTTTGCCACATTGCCTCTCCAATTGGTGAAAGTTGAGGCTGTTTGCTTTGCGCCATTGTAATTCATCAATCTGTCAAACACCCACGAAAAATAGCCGTTGCACGATTCGGCTACTGCGCTTGCCAGGTTCACCACACCGTGGACTTCACCATGGAAACAATTCACCCTGTGATTGCCAGACCAATAATACCCGGGACAGTTATAAGTTGTTTGCGGCGTAATAATACCCTCCTGCATAGCAATCAAAGCGCTCAGCGGCTTAAATGATGATCCCGGCGGATATGTAGCTTGTATCGGCCTTACAAAAAATGGTTTGTATGGATCTTTATACAGCTCTGCTGCATTATTACCCCTTTCGTGCCCCACCAACAAATTTGGATTATAAGTAGGACTGCTTACATAACAAAGTATTTCGCCCGTTGATGGCTCAATAGCCACAATGCTTCCTACTTTATTATGCATTAATTGCTCGCCAAGCTTTTGTATACGAAGATCGAGTGATGAGATCAAACGCTCCCCCGCTACCTGTGCGGTATCATAGGCGCCATTAGCGTAATGCCCTTTAAACCTGCTTCGTGAATCGACCAGATCTACCTCGACACCCCGACGGCCGCGTAGTACATTTTCATATGAGCGCTCAACACCCGTAACACCGATAAAGTCACCAAGGTGGTAATATCCGCCCGACTTCTCAATGTCCTTATCGTTTACCTCGCTGATATAACCTAAAAATTGCGCCGCAACTGAATCAGGGTAAGTACGCAGGTAACGGGGGGATGCGTCAAACCCTGGGAACTCCGACAAACGTTCTTGTATAGCGGCAAATGCTTCCGCTGATAATTGCTTTTCAAAAGGGGATTGCAACCGGGGTGAGTATTTTTTTGCCTTCTCAAAGCGCTTGTCAAATTCGGGCTTGTCTATGCCTAACAGTTTACAAAATGACGCGGTATCAAAAGGTTTCACCAGGTTTGGCGTTACCATGATATCGTAAAAGGCTTCGTTTTGTACTAATATTTTATTGTTGCGATCAAGGATAGGTCCGCGCGCCGGGTTTTTATAAACCTTATGCAAAGCGTTGGTTTGAGCATACAACAGGTACCGGTCATCAATGATCTGCATATAAAATAACCGGGCAAGAAGAATAACGATAAGCGAAATAAAGATACCTGCAATTACATAGCGCCGCTCAAAAAAACTATTCATTTAGCGTTCCCTCTTTCTGTAAAATAAAAAACCTGTCAGCAGCATCAAAAATACCGTAAAAATAGAACTCAATACAAAGCGGCTTAGTGTAAACGGTATCTCGGATAAGCGAAAAACTTCCAGGTTGAACAGAAAAAAGTGATGGGCTAGGGTCAGTATCAGGGCATAGGTAAAAAACCAGCGGGTGCCCATTACGCTCAGGGTTGGTTCGGGTTCGTTATCAAAACCCTCTTTCTGAACGGTGATACTGATAAATAATATTCTGACAAATGCCAGCAAAACGCAGGATGCTGCATGCAGGCCCGGCGTATCGTAAAATGCGTCGATGATGATCCCCATCAGGAACGACAGGGCAAAGAGCAATATATTTGGCGTTTCAAACGGTAGCAGCAGGATAAACATGATGTACAGGTAAGGCGTAGACAGGTTGTACAGGGTAATGTTCTTCAACAGAAACACCTGTAAAAAGATCAGCGACATAAACCGCAAAAAGTTGATTAATAAAACCCTACTCATCTTTCTTTTGCTGCGCCTCCAGTCCCGCCTGCTCTTCAGCAAATTTGTTTACAACTACATCTACATATTGCACCTTGCCATAGTCAACAGCAAGCTTTACCTCCATATTTAATGCAAAGCCGCCATTTTTAGTACGCAGGTTACTTACTTTTCCAATAGGTATCCCTGCCGGGAAAAGAGAAAACTCTGAGGTTACTACCTCTTCGCCAACATGCGGCTGGGCATTGTTCGATACGTCTTTCAGATATCCTTTATGCGGATCGAGGTCGTCGCTCCATTCGATATATCCAATTTCTTTATTCTTAGACAGCATTGCACTAAAACGAGAATCCTTATGCAAAAGTGACTGCACTATGGACATATGCGGACCAACAAACACCACCTTGCCCACAATCCCAGAGCTGCAGATTACCCCCATGCCTTTTCCCACCCCCTGTAAGCTTCCGCGATTGATGGTGATATAGTTATTACTTCGGTTAGTGGAATTATTAATCACCTTGGCCTCTATATAAGTATACTGCTGTTTGTAGATTGTATCCTTAACCTCTTTTTTATTGACACTATCAATATAAAATGATGCCTTTAGCTGTCCCCGTAACCGGGCATTTTCTTTGGCAAGGCTATCATTTACCTCACGCAAGGACAAGTACCCATACAACTCATTAACCTGGGCATATAAAGTGCCCGTTACTTTATTGGTTGAGTTGATAAAAGAAGCCTTCTGAAAAGAATTGAATTTGATATAGATAACAAGAGAACTTATCTCGAAGATAATAAACAGAAAAAATGCGTTGTACTTGGTGATAAATATCAGGAGGTTACGCATTGGTAGTGAGTTGTGAATAGTGAGTTGTGAGTAGTTTTATCAGGTCGTTACAAATAATATTTGCAACTTCTCACCATTCACTACTCACCACTCACTTATATTATTGCATTAAGAATTTAAAGTTCCCTATATTTTTTAATGCGGTTCCGGTTCCGCGAACTACTGCACGTAATGGATCTTCGGCTACGTGAACTGGCAATTTGGTTTTTGCTGCAACACGTTTGTCCAAACCACGTAATAATGCACCACCACCGGTTAAGTAAATACCGGTCTGGTAAATATCGGCAGAAAGCTCAGGTGGCGTAATTTCCAATGCTTTCAATATCGCTTCTTCTATTTTAGAGATAGATTTATCCAGGCAGTGGGCGATCTCAGTATAAGAAACCATGATCTGTTTTGGAACTCCGGTCATCAGGTCTCGGCCCTGAACCGCAAAATCTGATGGTGGATCAGCAAGTTCCGGCAATGCAGAACCAACTTCGATCTTGATCTTCTCAGCAGTACGGTCACCGATCATAATGTTATGCTGACGGCGGATATATTGAACGATGTCTGAGTCAAAGTTGTCACCTGCAACGCGGATAGACTGGTCACACACGATACCTGATAAAGCGATAACCGCAATTTCGGTAGTACCACCACCGATATCGATGATCATGTTACCCATCGGCTCTTCTACGTCGATACCGATACCTACCGCAGCAGCCATAGGTTCGTGGATCAGGTAAACTTCCTTAGCGCCTGCAATTTCAGCAGAGTCGCGCACAGCACGTTTTTCCACCTCGGTAATACCTGACGGAATACAGATCACCATACGCAATGACGGGAAGAACCAGCCTTTACCTTTGTTGATCATTTTGATCATGCCGCGTATCATGTGCTCGGCAGCGTTAAAGTCGGCTATTACACCATCCTTTAGAGGGCGCACCGTGCGTATATTTTCGTGGGTCTTACCCTCCATCTGCATCGCCTGTCTCCCAATGGCGATCACTTTGTTGGTTGTGCGGTCAAATGCCACGATGGATGGCTCGTCGACCACTACTTTGTCATTATGTATGATAAGGGTATTTGCGGTACCTAAATCGATAGCTATTTCCTGTGTGAAAAAATTAAAAAGACCCATTGGCGATTGTCAAATAATAGTATGTAAAGTTGTATAAAAATAACTTAATAATTACAAGTTGTTATTAAAAGCGTTAAAAATTACAACTTATTACGTGTTATTATTAATTAATGTTTAAAATGTCGTACTCCGGTCATAACCATGGAGATACGTTTCTGATTTGCCATGTCTATTGAGTCTTGATCTTTGATCGATCCGCCTGGTTGCAATACCGCTGTAATACCAGCTTCTGCCGCCAATTGAACGCAATCATTGAATGGAAAAAACGCGTCTGAGGCCATTACAGCACCATTTAAGTCGAACCCGAACTCAGCAGCTTTTATAACTGCCTGTTTCAGAGAATCAACCCGTGAGGTCTGTCCAACGCCGCTTGCCATCAGCTGATTATTTTTTGCAAAAACTATGGTATTTGATTTGGTATGCTTTACTACTTTGTTGGCGAAGAACAGATCTTTCAATTCCTGTTCGGTTGGTTGCTTTTCAGTAACTGCTTTCATCTGATCCGGACCTTCAATTACCAGATCTTTATCCTGTTCGATCACGCCATTCAGCAAAGTCTTAAATTGCTTTGAAGGCAATTCCACCGACTGACGGATCAGGATGATGCGGTTCTTTTTCTCACGCAATACCTGAACTGCTTCGTCAGTGTAAGCCGGAGCAATTAATACCTCGAAAAATATTTTATTGATCTCTCTGGCAGTGTCCGCGTCGATCTCCTCATTGGCGATGATAACACCGCCAAAAGCTGAAACAGGATCACAGGCCAACGCATCTATCCAGGCTTCTTTTATGAACGAACGGGTTGCGATACCGCAAGCATTGGTATGCTTTAAGATAGCAACCGTCGGCTCTGTAAATTCGTCGATCAAGGCTACGGCTGCATCAACGTCTACAAGGTTATTGTATGACAACTCTTTACCATGCAATTTAGTGAACATAGCATCCAGATTACCATAGAACACACCTTGCTGGTGCGGGTTCTCGCCATAACGTAATGTCTGACTTTTTTGAATGCTTTGTTTGAAAACAGGCAATTGTTGATCCTGGTTAAAGTATTCAAAAATAGCAGTATCGTAATGCGAAGTAATGTTAAATGCACGCTGTGCGAACGAGCGGCGCTGATCTATAGTTGTATTACCTCCCTGCTTTTTCAGGATTTCACTCAATTCTACATAATCATCTTTTGATGCTACGATCACTACATCTTTAAAATTCTTAGCTGCAGCACGGATCAGGGAAATGCCACCAATATCGATCTTCTCGATCACATCATCCTGGCCTGCGCCTGATTTTACAGTTTCTTCAAACGGATACAAGTCAACGATCACCAGGTCGATCTCCGGTATTTCGTATTGAGCTAATTGCTGCTCGTCGCTTTCAAAATTTCTTCTTGCCAATATACCACCGAATACCTTTGGATGCAGGGTTTTTACACGTCCGCCTAAAATAGACGGATAGGATGTTAAATCTTCAACTGCGATCACCTCGGCGCTTAAGCTGCGGATAAAAGTTTCCGTTCCGCCGGTGGAATAAATGTTCACTCCGAGGCGGCTCAGCTCGTTGATAATGGGTTCAAGATTGTCTTTGTAATAAACTGAAATTAAAGCGTTTTTTATTTGAACAGGATGGCTCATGGACACGGGATTTTTAAAGCCGCAAAGGTAGGTAATTGTGATCAGTTATCGGTGATCAGTGATCAGTTTTTTTATTATTGGCGATCAGTTAACCGGTGATCAGTTAATCAGGGTCTAAGCGGCTTAAAAATAATCGTTGTCAGGAAGTTGATTGTTGCTTGAGATAGTTGATATATCCGTTGATTAATCGCATACATTCATCACAGTTACCTTGTAATTTTTCAAAAACTTCCTTGCTAATATAACCTTCATCTAATGCTACGATTAAATGGTCAATCGTTTCAGATGCAGAGCCGCGAGCGTTTATAAAAAACTTCCGTGAGTCGATATAATGAAATCGCCCATGTCCTTCTGCTATATTATTTCCGACCGAACGGGATGAGCGAATAATTTGGTCGGTTAGCCGATACTTTTCATCAATCGGAAAATTTTTAACTAAATCAGAGATATCCTTTCTAAGAGCATGAGCCTTTTTCCAAGCCTCAAGATCAGTAAATCCCTTCATAATATTAAGGTTAGGTATAAAAAATTTAAGTTTATTATCAACTCCTGATAACTGATCACCGGTTAACTGATCACTAATCCTCAGCTCTTCATCTTCCGTAAAAGGCTCTCAATCACTCTCGGAAAGTGCTGGTGTTCTAGCTGCTGCCCCTTGAATTTAATCACTTCAAGCGTATCACCCGGTTCGATTTTGAAACGTGATTGATGAAGGATTTCGCCTTCGTCGAATTTCTCGTTTACAAAGTGGATGGTAATACCCGATTCTTCTTCTCTTGCAGCCAGAACGGCTTTGTGGACATGGTCTCCATACATGCCTTTGCCGCCGTATTTAGGTAATAAGGCGGGATGCAGATTAATAATCTTATTAGGAAATGCTTTAAGCAAATTTTCTGGAACAAGCCACAGGAAACCGGCAAGCACGATCAGGTCGACTTGTAGGTTTTTCAATAGCTTAATGATGGCGTCCGATTGATAAAACTCTTCGCGGGTAAATATGTGCGACGGTATCTCGAAATTATCGGCGCGCTGAAGCACGTAGGCCTGCGGGTTATTGGTAAGTATCAGTACTACTTCGGCTTCGGAATTACGTTTAAAATGCTCCATTATTTTTTGGGCATTTGATCCCGAACCGGAAGCAAAAATAGCAATCCTTTTTTTCATTGATGTTCTCGTTTCAGCGGCAATAAGGCTTTGAATAATTGGCCGCTACAATTCCTGGTTTCACCTGGCTCTTTTAACCTGCATCTTAACCTTTTGTTCATCATTTATAAATATTTAGGTTAAAAATGGTCAAATTACTGTTAACTCGACCCAAATATAAAATTTTGATACAGTTAAACAACACATTATTGAGATTTTACCCTTACAAAGCCCCACTGGTAAATTACCCGTGTTTGAGTGGGCGACCAATAAGTCTCCAAATCACCGGTTTGCAATACCAGTGAATACTGCCCCAGGTTAAGGACCTTAGCAGTTTGGAATGGTTTGGAGTGTGTTGTCGTATCCCCCGTTCGGGTAATGGTATCCTTACATATCATGTTCACATTCAGGAAAAGTTTGTCCTGTGAAAGCGCCCATGTGCCTTTTGTCGCTTGTGTCAGACAATCAAAATTGGTATAGCTACAGGTATTATCGGTATTAAACTTAAATATTTGAGTCACCAAACATGCCGTATCCAGCGTTAGCTGGCTCATTTGGGTCGAACCGATGTAAGTGGTAACCGTTGCCGATGATAACTGCCACTGATTCTGTGCAATCAATGTTGCAATATAGTCCTGTTTTGTTTTCTGGCACGAATTAACCATCAAACCCACCGCCACAACAGTAAAAAGAAGTAATAACCGGATCTTGAATTTCATTTATACAGTTGCACAAAAGTAACAAATCAACGCTAAATTGGACGTTACAGTGAGTATATAACTGCAAAAATTCCCGTTTAGTTTAACCATGGATTTAAATTCGACTAGTGACTTAAGACTTTCGACTTACAACTATTGACTTTAGACTTAAGACTTCCGACTTTTGACTACTATGAACATTCCCTTTGAAAAACTAAAATCCGAATTCAAACGCGTTCTCCTTTCTCTCGATTTTAATAAAGAGGATGCTGAGCTAAGCGCTACCATTTTTGCTGAAAACAGCCGGGATGGTGTTTATACCCACGGGCTTAACCGCTTTCCTACTTTTGTTGAGTATGTAAAAAACAAACTGATCATCCCCAATGTAAAACCAACCCGCAGCGGCGGCTTCGATGCCATCGAGCAATGGGATGGGCATATGGGTGTCGGAACTTTAAATGCTACATTTTGCATGCACAGGGCGATTAGCCTTGCTTATGAATACAGCATAGGCTGTGTCGCCATCAAAAATACCAACCACTGGATGCGCGGCGGAACATACGGCTGGCAGGCTGCTGAGGCCGGCATGATCGGCATTTGTTTTACCAATACCATCGCCAATATGCCGCCGTGGGGTGGGATTGATCCGCGTCTGGGAAATAATCCGCTGGTAATTGCAGTGCCGCGAAAGGGAGGGCATATTGTATTGGATATGGCGATATCACAATATTCATTCGGTAAATTAAATCTATACAAATCAAAAAATGAGCAATTGCCTTTACCGGGCGGCTACGATAAAGATGGCAAATTAACTAATGACCCGGGTGAAATAATCGAATCCGTGCGGCCATTACCTATAGGCTTCTGGAAAGGATCAGGTTTGTCATTGATGCTTGACCTGCTTGCTACTGTATTAAGCCAGGGACGCTCGACGGGTGATGTAACTAAAGGTGGTTCCGAGTCAGGAGTTTCACAAGTGTTTATCTGTATCAAACCGGATAACGGGCCACAAACGGACGCAATCATTAAAAACATCCTGGATTATACCAAAAGCAGTCGCACAGATAGCGAAGGCGGTGAAATACTTTATCCGGGAGAGAACACTTTGCGCACCCGGAAGAAAAGCATGGAAGAAGGTATTTGGGTAGATGATAAAATATGGGAAAAAGTACAACAACTATAGTCCCGTAAAATTGTTATCCTCCAAAACTATATCTTTAAGGCCTTTATGACCGATTTTCGATTTCTCACACTTCCCGACGGACGACGACTAAGCTATGTGGAGTTTGGGAAAAACGACGGCTACCCGGTAATGTATTTTCATGGCACCCCATCATCCTGCCTGGAACCTGCGATGATAGGTGAAGAACAATTTTTAAAACATAATCTTCGGATCATCTCGCCAAGCCGCCCCGGCATGGGGCAATCCGACAGGCATAAAAACAGAACATTTTTCGATTGGGTAGATGATACCCTTGCACTGGCTGATCATTTGGGAATCGATAAATTCGCCATCCTCGGTTATTCTGGCGGTGCACCCTATACCTTAACTTGTGCATTAAAAATACCTGATCGATTATTATCGGCAGTCATCGTTTCAGGCGCCGGACAGATGAATCAGCCTGAGGTAAAAAACAATCTCGATCTGAAACACCGGATTTTCTGGAAGGTGGCTGACAAATTTCCATTCCTTTTGCCTATTGTATTAAAGAAAATGAAGGCATACCGCGAAATGTCGGATGAAGATATTTTGATCCGCTTTGAAAAGAACATGCCCAAATCCGATTTTGATACCTTTAAGCAAAACAACAGGGTAGCTCTATCAAAACAAGGTGTAGAAGAAACTTTTCGTGATATGAATGGCGTGGCGATGGATGTGAGATTGCCTATTCGTCCTTTAGGGTTTGATTTAGGGGCAATCCGATTTCCGATTACTTTTTTTCATGGGAAAGAAGATAATACCGTTCCTATACAAGTGGTGGAATGGATGGTGCCGCGTATACCTAAGGCCAGGTTAATAACCTATCCAAGTGACGGACATGTTTCTGCAATTTGTGAGCATTTTGATGAGATAGCGGAGGCGTTAAATCCATCCTTGCCTGATAGCTTTGGCTATTAGCTCGCCGGTATTATTAAGCTTCGTTTTATAGAGCATATTTTTACGGTGTTTATCTACAGTTTCTTTACTAATGTTTAATATTGAAGCTATTTGCTTACTTAATTTACCTTCTATTAAATAAACTAACACTTCCTTTTCGCGTGTAGTCAAAATTTCATCGGTAATAGCAAATACTTTTTTCACATCGACGTCTATATAGGAGGGTTCACCGTCCATCCCAATGATTGAAAATACAGGTCTACCCTCCGCTTTCAGGTGCGTTATGTCAGTATGTACACCTAAGGTTCTGATCAATCCGCCATTCTTGTCATGATCGATAATCATCGTCTGCTGCAAAATCCTTATGTAATCACCATTGGATTTTTTTAGCCTAAAATCGTAACGGCGTTTATACTTCATCAGCTTTTCAATAGGCAACTGTATCAAAAAATCTCCGGTTTTATTCTCAAAGTTCAAAAACCATGGTCTATCATCAGGGTGTATTTTTTCTAATAAAAACCGGAGGTTCATTTCTTCAGGCTGATATCCTAAAACATGAGTTACTTCATTACTCATAAAATCAATACACCTGTTCTTAATATTAAACACATAGTAATAATAATCACCAACCTGAAAAAAACTTAAGATTTTTTTGTAAAGATCGAGCTCCAATCGAAGTTGATCGGCTTCTGCTATGCTGGCAGATCTTTTCCATATCTGACTCGCAGCTGAGTTAAATAATTCAAATTTCATGAATGTTACAATTGACAAGGAGGTATAACAGAAATTAGGGTGCAATGCTTTCTTAAATATACACACATTTTAGTTATAGGGATACCCATAAATGGGTATTTTTTAAGGATTTAAGTGAATATAAATTTGATTTAAAGATTACCGAGAAAGCCGAACACGGAATTATAGTAGGCAATAATTAAATTTATCATGAGCGGAAAAGCAAGAATAAATCATCCAGAACTCTTTGAAAACCCACCGAGAGTGGCAAAAGTGTTTGTCCCTACAGGTAGTGATAGCGATCACATCTTAGTTTCATTAAATGAGGAAGCCAAAAGTGGAGGAATTCAAACTGTATTTGCTGGCAACCGAAGAAATGATATTGGCGTTTCGGGTGTATTAGTTACTGTTATTTTTACAGGCAATGTTGACCCCAACACTTCAGATATCATTTTAACGCTGCAGCAGGATGGAGCACAGTTTTATGGAGCCTCACAGGTTTTTCATCCATAATATCGAGTTAATTTAACGTATTGATTGTACGATTCCTCAGGATATATAACCC
>NZ_DATCRU010000093.1:0-72560 GCF_036568825.1 Mucilaginibacter sp.
TATTAAAATGGATCACAATACCATTTATGGTGTAAGCACACCTTACTCAAACTGCGGTTTGTGCTATGGCAACTATTCTGGTGCATCGAGCTCGGATATTTACATGGGATATAATAAAGTGAAATTCTTCCAGAAATCAGGTGCAGAAATGGATGCATGGTGGGATCCATCAACCGCATTTCAGCCCGATGGATGGAACACTAATATCCTGAAAGCTAATATTGATGCCAGTATATTGCCTTCGGTAATAATTACCCTGAAACTTTAGACGGAACTTTTTAAATGGACAACCCCCATTTTGAATAGAGAGTAGGTTGATCTCCTCTGTTCAAAAGTGGGGGTTTAAAATTATAAGGACTTTTCTATTAGTAAGCGTTCTTATCGCCGGTAGCTGATTTCCAGAAGGTTAATGCTATGATTCTCAGATCGAGCAGGAAGGTCCAGTTTTCAAGGTACCACACATCTGCTTCAACACGCTCAAGCATTGCTTCGGTTGTTTTTGTTTCACCACGCAGTCCATTTATTTGTGCCCAACCGGTTATTCCCGGCTTCATGAAATGGCGAACCATAAACTGATCTATCAGTTGTGAATATTGTTCTGTATGACTTAACATGTGAGGACGAGGACCGACGATAGACATATTACCGATCAGCACATTAAAGAACTGAGGAAGCTCGTCGATGCTTGTTTTACGCATGAATGCACCTAGTTTAGTAATACGCGCATCGCCTTTAGTGGCCTGAACATGCTCGGTTTTATTGTCCTTTCTCATACTTCTGAATTTATAGCATGTAAAGGAATGATTATCGCGACCAGAACGTTTTTGTTTAAAAAATACAGGCCCTTTTGATCCTAATTTGATCAATATAGCTATTATCGGAAACAACCAGGTAAACAGGAAAATAATTACACCTAACGAAAACATGATGTCAAAGGCGCGTTTCATAATCCTGTTGACAATGTTTTCCAAAGGCTCTGCCCTTACTGTCAGAATTGGAATATTACCCAAATTTTGCAGATAAGAGGTGTTTTTGAAATATTCGTGGTATTCAGGTACTATTTTAAACCTGATCAGGTTTTTGTCAGAATCAGACATTAAACGCTCGATAGTTTTATGTTCTGAATAAGGCAGTGCACAAAATATCTCTTCAACATTATTTTTAAGAACATAATCCATGCACAGACTGGTATTACCCAGGTAAAGATGCTTTGGGCTAACTCTTGATGGCTCATCATCAAAAAAACCCAGCAAATTATACCCTTTTAGTACTTTATTGTTGAATTGATTGTAAAGCTCGTTCCCGGCACGGCTGGCGCCAACTATAATGGCGTTTCTTGAATTATTCATCAACACCTTATCGCTCTTCCTGATTGCAAAGAACCCAATTTTCCATATACCAAGGAATATCCCGAATATAGACATTGAATAGAATAAATACTCGTTTGATATAAAATGAGTTTTAGTTCCGGTCAATGCTAGCAGGATAAAGCATATCAGGCCGAGGTAAAGCAGGTAAGTTTTAGCTACATTGCGATAAACCTTAAGGTCGATATCCGAAACATTATTGTACAGGCTGGTAATATTGGAGGATAAAAGCCACAAAAGATTAAATACCAAAACTATAGGCAAATAGCTCTTATTATTTACCCAGGATATAAAAGTATGATTGAAGTAATTGTAAACAAGGATCAATGACAAGTTTAGCAACAAATAGTCTAATGTTATATTAATTACATTATGAAATTGTTTGTACCTGTGTACCATAGTTCAATAGGTTTGATATTTACTATTATGCAATAACTATGCATTAAAATAAATTCTATCACTTATAATATATTTTTTCAGAAAAAATTCAGATTTTATTTGCATATACAGAGTAAATCCCGCTTATCTGTTAATCAAAAACACAAATATTTAACTATTAAATTGTTGGTTAATTTTCTAAGAAGAAAAAATACGCTCTCGTCCGGGAAAAAAAATCCCCATTTGAGTAAAAGTTTATACAAGAATATTTATGCCTTAAATTGCTGCATACAGCGGGGGAAATATTGTACTTAATACAAAACAGTTGTTCGCAATTAAGGCCATTGTTAGTCATCGGAATTTTACTAGTTAATATAATTTTAATATGATGATCGGTAAGATCGGTGAGCTAATACGTATTTAAGGATTTAAAAGTTAGCCACTTCGGAAAATAAGCAACCGAGTCTCTGCTGAGACAATTTGTATATTTTTCTTTTAATATAAAATGAAGTGATTTTAGCCATAGTCTTATTATTATAGCTTAATTATCAGGTATTACTAAAATTCTAATGCGGTTTCCCTCTTTTTGGTATGCTTTTTCGTTAGTGGCAAATATTATTTAACGTGCTGATTTAATTTATAATTGAAACATTCACCTAAGGTAAGTCGTTAAATGTCGATTGAAAATAGTTTAGCGGGTTGAAACCTTTTTTACAAAAAATAGTTGTTCTTTGTCGAATATGAGCAGGAACGAGATAGGGGGGATTTAGTAAGAATTATAAAACAAATTATTGATTTAATTATTGTTTTATAGTTACAAAATCAAAGCGGCTATTAGACATTTAAAATATAATTTTGACGGAGATTTTTAAAGAAACATATATAAAGTCTGCTACTTATTAAAAACAGCTAAATGAATTATTTTATAGAAAATACAGGTATAACAAACCTGTAAAAATTAATTATTTATTAAAAATAAAACTTATATTACTATCGCTAAATCTTCATACACTCTAATAGTTACAAGAACTCATGTACAACATCTAAACAATCCCCACTATGAACTTCAAATCGACACTATTCCTCTTATTTGCACTTGTTGTGGTATTCTGCAGCTCGTGCTCCACTTACGAAAAAGTTCCTTATTTCCAGGATCTCAACCAGAATAGCATAACCAAGGAGGATATAAACAATTTCTCTCCATTGATTATACAACCTGGCGACATTCTCGCTATCAGTGTGAATAGTCCATCAGATGGTGCCACCCAATTTTCATATAATCTTAACAGAATAAGCGGAACCGGTACCAATGGCGATACATCAACTCCTGAAAATGCAGTAATTGGTTGGATGGTTGATTTAAACGGTAACGTTAATTTGCCGTTTCTTGGCCAGGTTAAGGTAGCCGGGTTAAACACAACAAATTTAACTGAGCAGCTAACAGCATCTCTTTCTAATTATCTGAAAAAACCGATCGTCAATGTAAGGATCACTAACTTCAAGATATCTGTGTTAGGGGATGTTGCTAAACCAGACGTTTTCACTATACCGAACGAACGGGTTACTATCCCTGAGGCGTTGAGCATGGCGGGTGACCTTAACATTACGGCAATACGCCAGATAGTTTTGGTAAGAGAGATTAATGGGAAACGTGAATACATCCCAATTGATCTGAATTCAAAAAAATTATTTGATTCGCCATACTATTATATGAAAAATCACGATGTATTAGTAGTAACGCCAAATCGTTCTAAAATTTCAAATAATAACACAGCGGGCTTCCAGAGAGTCAGTTTGATAATCTCAGCTCTTTCTGTTGCCGCGCTTATAATAGTTTCCCGTAAAAATCTATAATAAAATCAATGGCTGTTACCACGAACGACAACAGGTATACAACGATAACATTACCCGTTTCGCAAAATCCAACTACCGATTTTGCGAAAGTTTTTAAAAAGTATGTTTTTCATTGGCCTATATTTCTTCTATCTCTAATTATATTTATAGGTGGGGCATTCTTTTATTTAAAATATGCCAAACCTATATATCCAATAAACGCCACTATCGCGTTTAAAGACAGTAAAGACCAAAATCAGAGGCAGGACAATAGAGATAACATCAATCAATTGGACCAGATCAGCGCACCTGTTGTTTTCGAAAATGAGATTGAGATCATAAAATCGAAAAAAATAATGATGCAGGTGGTTAATAATATGAACCTGTGGATTGGTTACTCTAAAAAAGAGGGTATGGTTTCTACCGACCTTTATAAGAATTCTCCCGTAAAGTTCAGTTTCATAAAAATGCCTGATAAAATTGATGACAAGGGCATAAAACTGGATATAACTATCGATAATGCGCAAGGCTTTACTGTTGAAGATAAAAACGGAAAGCAGAGCCAGTTTAAATATGGCCAATACATTCAGAGCGATTTTGGTTTATGGAAGCTGGATGTTACACCATATCTGAATGCTTTTATCGGTTCTAAAATTGGTATCAGCATTAGCGATCCATCCGGAGTAGCAGATTATTATGTGAGTGGACTTAAATCAACCCTTGATGATAAGGAAGTGCCGTTTGTTGATTTATCTATGTCTGACGTTGTTCCTCAACGTGGAATTGATGTTCTTAACGCGGTAATTAACGCGTATATGAAAGCTTCGGTAGACGAAAAAAATAAGAAAACCGACGCGAACATCAAGTTTATTAACAAACGTATCGACTCAATAGCCAAAGACTTGCACATGAGTGAGGCTCAAATACAGAGTTATGCAAGCTCGCAAGGCTTAACAAGTAATATTGATGCGCAATCCCAAACTTATGTTCAAGACGCCCAGCAAAGTCAGAAAGCACTTGACGATATTAACCTGCAGATAAGGATCATTAATAGCATTGAGAGTTATGTTAATTCTCCGGGGGGGAATAAGCAGCCGTCAACAGTGGGACTGCAGGATGCAAGCCTTTCCTCACTGCTTGATAAACTAACCGATGCGGAATTAAGGAAACAAAACTTATTGGCTAATAACCCGCCTGATAACCCGGTATTTGAGCCGATTAATAATGAAATCAATACTTTACAGGCGAATATAAAGGAGAAAATACGTAACGATAAGGAAACTTTGATGTTGACAAGAGGCCAGCTTCAATCAACCAACTCCAGAGCTGAAGGGCAATTAAGAAGTATTCCGGGGCAACAAACTCAACTAAATGGCATGCACAGGGATAATGATGCTGAAGCAAAATTGTACTCCTTCTTGTTGGAACAACGCGAGGCATTATCACTAAAATATGCATCCACTGTAACAGATGCCAAGGTGGTGGATTATGCCCATGCCGGTAATTCGAAATGGCCGAAATCATCGATAGTATACGCACTGGCTCTTTTTGCCGGGATGCTTATCCCTGTTGGTATTATTTATACCCGCAACAGTTTTGATGATAAAATCACGCATCGCAGACAAATCGAACAAGAAGTGGATATTCCTATTCTTGGAGAATTATCATTCCAGGAATCGTCAACCCCAATTGTAATTACAAAAGAACGGGGCAGTTTTGCTATTGGCGAACAATTCAGAGCATTACGTTCAAAATTATACCAGGTATTGAGTGATAACGAAGGCGGTAAAGTTTGCGTTGTAACTTCCAGTACATCAGGCGAAGGTAAGAGCTTTGTGAGCGCGAACATGGCAGTTACCCTGGCGTATGCGGCAAGAAAAACCGTTATTTTGGAGATGGACCTTCGGAAGCCTAAAATTGCATCGATCTTCGATTTACGGGATGAACATCTGGGTATCAGTGATTACCTGGAAAGCGATCACCTGAGCATTGACAGTCTTATACGTCCATCAGGTATTCCGGGACTGGATGTGATGAGTGCCGGTACAATCCAGGAAAATCCTTCAGAATTATTAGAAAAGGTCAACCTGGACAACCTGATCGATATTCTTCGCAAGAAATATGATTTTGTGATCATCGATAGCCCGCCAATACATTTGGTGACTGATGCACTAATTATTGCACGGGTAACTGATGCGTGCTTATATGTAATAAGACAAGGTTATACACTCAAAGAAGAGCTTGACTTTATTAATGAAGTTAAAAAAGAGAATAGATTCCCTAAACTAAATCTCATATTTAACGGTATAAAGAGGGAAAAGTATGGTTATGGTTACAATTACAACAATAGCTATTACAATACCTATACAAGCCGCCCAAAAAATACATTTGGCCGCGCTATGAGAGGCTTTTTGAGCAGATTCTAACAAGGAATGCCCCCGTGTTTATCAAGCTTGGTTGTCCTGCTGTCAGATAGCAGGGACAGGAAGCAGTTTTCAAGATATAAGTTGTTGATTTTCAATCAATGACTTATGCCTTGGTTGATCGGGAATTAAACTATTGAAAAAATAAAATAAGCAGGAAAGTGCAAAAGTTAAGCGTTAGCAATATA
Source organism: Mucilaginibacter sp. (assembly GCF_036568825.1). Taxonomy (GTDB): domain Bacteria; phylum Bacteroidota; class Bacteroidia; order Sphingobacteriales; family Sphingobacteriaceae; genus Mucilaginibacter. The sequence continues at coordinate 6,190 of NZ_DATCRU010000093.1, forward strand.
AAAGGGTTAATAACGGAAAATTGGAAGAATCCGAAAGCCCGGCAGGTTTTGATGTTGCTTTCCGTTAACATTGCCGGAATCCCAATGGCCATTGTTACCAGTATTATTTTTACACATTACCTGGGGCCTAATGCATTCGGAGATTACCAGTTTATGGATAATCTATTCAATTTAACTGTATTAATTGCCACATTCGGGTTCTTTCAGGCTGCAAACAGGGCATTGGTTTTAAATCATGACAAGGAGAAAGCACGACAATATTACGGTGCAACTTTTGTCATATTGTTATGCATGTTTGTTATTATGTCAGGTGGTCTGTTGCTTTATTCGTTATACGACCCAAATCTGAAGGAAAAACATCTTAGCAGTTTATTGTTTTACTCAATACCGATCGGTTGGGCATATCTATCGATCAACTATTTTGAAGTATTATTCCAGGCAGATAACAGGATGTCTTTGCTTGCTATTCAAAGACTATTTCCTAAAGTAGGCTTTCTTATATCAGCCGTTATCATCTACACATTTTTATCTCATATTAAAACAAATAGATTGCAGATAGCGTGGTCGTTTTATGTTGGAACATTGGCTCTTGTATGCCTGTATGTTTTAATAAGAATAAAGTTATCATTTAAGAATTTAAAATCTACCATTACTGAGATATGGAATTATAATAAGAGCTACGGCTTTCATGTATATATCGGGTCTGTATTTTCAATAGGTATGGCGTCTCTTACACCAGTTATTGTCAGCTATTTCGGTTTCAATAATAGCGGAGTTGGTTTTTACGCATTAGCTGCTTCGCTGGCAAACCCCTTATCGTTTATACCTAATACAATAGCTACTACTAATTATAAGGAATTTGCAAGTCACAATCGTATTCCTAAAAAGCTTACGCTTATAACAGTAGGGTTGACATTGTTTTCATTGGTGGTGTTATGGATATTGGTACCACCATTTATAAGTTTCTTTTATGGGAAAAAATTTCAATCGGTTGTGTTTATCAATCTTATTGTTAGTATCGGCGTAGCATTTTACGGCATTGGAGATTATTTTAACCGGTTTTTAGGAGCTCATGGTTTTGGGAAATTGTTAAGAAATACCTCATTTATATCAGGAAGTGTCACCCTGGTATTTAACTTTATATTTATTCCCTGGATGGGTGCTAATGGAGCTGCTCTTACAAGATTGCTTGGAGGACTAATTTATTGTTCTTGTATTTTGTACTACTACCGGAGTACGACAAAGCATTTACAGGTAAGTGAGGTTGAAAGCGTTAATGTTGAATAGATATGGTTAATATTGCTGCATCATCATCTTCAGATAAAACTGCGAAATACATTTATAATGTTATTATGTTCGTGGTATTTGTCCATTTTTTTGCCCTGCTATTGGCCCAATATTATATGAAAACAAATGCCGACGCAGCAGAAAGCGGTTGGTATTCCAAGGTTTCATTTCTAAGTGATATCGTTTTAACGCCAATAAGTCTTTTTCTTTTTGCCAGGTATCACAAGTGCTTCCCGATTTTCATCAATCTGTGTTTCCTCTTAATGCCTTTATTGATATTTATAGCCTCATTTAATGACCTTAGTTTATTTTCCAAAAGCCCATCGGTATTTTATTCGCCCAAAGGTTTAGGGACCTGGCTCAATTTTGGCATACTTTACTTTACGGCTGAAGAGGAGTATACCGAAAAGATATTAAAGTGGTTTAAATACTTCTGTTATGCGATTGTAGTATTCAATTTGATGCAAATTGGCCTGGCCGGCACAATCTCAAACAGAGAGGTTGCATTGAATGCTATCAGGGATACAACTGTGGTATTGCTTTGGATTTATCCGTTTTATTTTTTGGACAATGATGATAAAACAAACTTTGCCAAACTTACCAAGTATGGTATACTGTTGTTGATTACTTTCTTTGCTTTTGCCATAGCATCCAGAAGCTATTTGCTGGTTATGGCAATCATGATTTTTATTAAACTTAGAAGGGACTTGAAGGAAGGGAGAAGTACATTTATATTGATATGTATGATCTTAATGTGTATGATGGGAGCCTATTATGTAGTGGTGAATATTGACAAGTTCGGGACGTTAAAAGATATAAGTTCTGTGTTCGCCGGACGAATGGGCGAAGATAGCAGGAGCAGCCAGTTAAAAGAATTTATGGATCAATTTAACTGGGATAAACTATTTACCGGTGTTGGACCCTCAGGAACTTGGAATTGGACCGGCGATCTTAAAGCACCTTACCAATGGTTAGATAATCAGTTTATTCTGGTTACCTGGTGGTTTGGATTGCAGACTTGTATAGTGTACATTAGTTACCTGGTTTATAGTATGTTTAAGAAAAACAGGTTAAAGCTGCTAAGAATTACCAATGCCAAAATCATTTTGTTTTTCTGGGCACTGGCTTGTGCGGGTTTTGGCATTTACATAACCATTTCATCAAGTTTATACTATTACTTTATGACCCTAATGATCGGTATAGTTACACTCAATGTACGACGGGTTATAGTTTATCAAACGCAACAGGAAGAGCAACCGTCGACTCTTCGGATCGAACCTGTGCCGCAAACATGAAGCGTGGTATAACGCTACACTATTTTTTTACGTATAAGTTTGCATAGTGAATCAGGAAGGGGAAATAAGTTAAATTTTTAAGGAAGCACAATTCCGCCAAGCCGTTGTGTTTCGTTAAAAGATAATAATTTTGCGAAAGGAAATTAAGGTAGATTTACTGCTTTAACGAAGTCATGGATACCCCTGTTAGTTGGAATAATGAAAATGAACATCACTATTATATTGAATGAGGCCTATCCGCATGGAATGGCTGCAACAAACAGAATTCATTTATACGCCAAACGGTTTAAGGAACGTGGCCACGACGTTGAAATTATAGTCCCGAGGCCAACAGAACGCCATAAAACCAAAGCACTGAATTTTGAGAAGCAAGGGGAGTATGAGGGGATAAAATTCAGATACCCGGTAAATCCTGTCAGAAGCGCATCCTTTATTAAACGCCGCTTTAACGATTTTATCTCCTTCTTTAAAACTTTAGGTTATGTAGCCACCAAAAAACGCAATACTGATATCCTGCTTATTGTTGATAACAGGTGGTATATGATCGTTACTTATAAGTTATTCAGCCTCATTGACAGGTGCAAATTTGTGCTCGAAATAAGCGAGTTCCCGTTTGTGTTTGCTGTAAAACGAAGTTTCTTTAAGAAGATATATATCAATCTATATATCAAACATCTATTCAAGGTATTTGATGGGTTGATCGTAATTTCTGATAGCTTATATGATTATTTTGTAGGGAAGATAAATAAGAAAGCTAAGCAAATAATTGTCCCGATCATTACCAATACCAATAACTTTAAACATACGCCAAATAACAGCGGCGAAATCGTCTACACCGGTGCCTTAAATCAATTTAAGGACGGCATTATGGATCTGCTCCAGGGCTATACAATTTTCACGAAAAAGTCCCCTGGCAAGAAACTGGTTTTAATGGGTGATTTAAACGTATCACCTAACAAGGATGATGTGATCGAATTTATCGATAAAAACCAAATGCAGGATAACATCGAAATTACCGGGTACGTAGACAGGCCTGTAATGATAGAAAGAATGACAAATGCAGCTGTTTTGGCTTTAGCCAAGCCTAATAATCAACAGTCTGAACATTGTTTCCCGACTAAAATTGCTGAGTATTTGTCGACAGGTAAACCGGTATTAACCACGTCTACGGGATCAATTCCGCAATATCTGACTGACAGAAAAGATTCGTTCTTAACTGAACCCAATGACCCGGACCACCTGGCCCAGACGTTGTCAGATATTTTTTCCGATTACGGTAAGGCTGAAATAGTTGGGCAAAACGGACGTAAGCTGGCTCAGAATGAGTTTGACTATACAACCCAGGTCGACCGTATTATTACGTTCTTTGATGAATTAATGGAAAAGAAAAAATAAACAGCCCCCAATATTACAAACACAATTAAATAATTAGAAGTACAAAATCTGCGAATGGAAAATTTACAAAGCCAAAACCCTTTGAACATATTAATGGTGAATTGGGTGTGGTTTCAGGTCGGGGGCGATTGGACCTATGTTGACAATGTAAGAAAACTTTACCAGGGCAAAGGTCATAATGTGATCCCTTTTGCGATGAAGTCGGATAAAGACTTTGAAAGCTACGGATACGATAAATACTTTGTTGATTTCATCGATTACAAGAAGTTAAATGCCAATAAAAATGTTTTAGGTGGTGTTAAAGCGCTGGGTAAAAGTATTTACTCCAAACAGGCTAAAGTAAACATGGAGCGGTTGCTATCTGAAACAAAGGTAGATATAGCACATTTGCACAATATCAATCATTACATTACTCCAAGTATATTACCCGTACTTAAAAAACATAAGGTGCCCGTTGTTTGGACGCTGCACGATTATACTTTGATATGTCCGGAAAATTCCTTCATCTCTCACGGCAGTATTTGCGAAAAATGTAAGGGCGGATATTTTATTCAATGCGGTATCAATAAGTGTAAAAAGAATTCGTTCCTGGCAAGCTCATTAGCGGGTTTGGAGAACTATGTGCACCGGTATATGCACCTGTTTAAGCACGTAGATTACTTCCTGTGTCCATCTGAGTTTTTATACAAGAAATTTTACGAGTTTAACTTCTTCAGGGATAAATTAAGATTGACTAACCTTTGTTTCAATTTCAACCGTGAAGCCCTGGCTGCACAGCAGAAGAATGATGACGAAAAGTATATCCTTTATGTTGGTCGGCTGGAGAAAATTAAAGGTGTATCCACATTATTTAAAGCGATCAGCGGATTGGATATCCCTCTTAAAATAGTAGGGGGAGGAAACCTGCTCCCTGAATTCCAGGCGCACATTAAAGAAAATAATATTACCAATGTACAATTGCTGGGTCACAAAACTCTGCCTGAGGTTTATAATCTGATCACTAATGCACAGTTTACAGTATGTCCGTCGGAGTGGTATGAGAATTACCCATTTTCGGTAATCGAAGCCATGTCATTCAAAAAGGCTATTGTCGGTGCAAGGATCGGAGGAATACCGGAGTTGATACACGATGGTGAGACAGGCTTATTATTTGAATCGTTCAACGCTGACGATCTACGCGAAAAGATCATTAAGCTGTGGAATGATGATGAGATGAAGAAGAGATTTGGCGAAAATGCTTACAAATTCATCTCGAACCAGGTGAGCTACGACAGGCACTACGGCATACTAAAAGATATCTACAGTAATTTAAACGTTGCACTCTAACTAATACCCTGATGAAAATAATGGTAATGGGCACCCGCGGCATACCACACATCCCGGGTGGAGTGGAAACACATTGCGAGCACCTTTATCCGAGGATGATAAAAGGCGGCGCAAACACTATTACTGTGATATGCCGCAGCAATTATGTTGTAGATAAAAGTATTAAAGAACATCACGGCATCAAACTAAAAAACATCTATTCGCCAAAAAGTAAATCATTCGAGGCGATTGTACATAGCACACTGGCTGTGTGTCATGCTGCTGTTAAACGTCCTGATGTTCTGCACATCCATGCCATCGGACCCAATTTGGTTGCGGGTTTTGCACGTCTTCTTGGTCTTAAAGTGGTAATGACCCACCACGGGCCAGATTATAAGAGGATGAAGTGGAACGGCGTCGCCAAGTTTTTCCTGAAGACTGGTGAGTTGATGGGAGTGAGGTTCTCTAAAAAAGTGATCGTGATATCACAGGAGATCAAAGATCATGTTGCCGCTACCTACGGGCGAAATGATTGTGTGTTGATCCCTAATGGCGTAGATAAACCAATACTTAGTGAGAATACAGATTATATCGAGTCACTGAATGTTGAAAAAGGTCAGTACATATTTACACTGGGCAGGTTTGTTCCCGAGAAAGGCTTTGATTATCTGGTGCGTGCTTATGCTCAATCATCCATTTCAAAGAAATATAAGTTGATTATAGCGGGTGATGCCGATCATGAGTCGGAATATTCTAAGGAGTTGAAAGCTTTGGCCCGGAAAAACAATGTGGTTTTAACAGGTTTCATCAAAGGAGAAAAGTTGCATCAACTGTTTACACATGCTGCAATGTTTGTGATCCCGTCATTTTATGAAGGCTTGCCAATAGCTTTACTGGAAGCAATGAGCTACAGATTGCCTATTCTTTCCAGCAATATTCCTGCAAATACCCAGGTCAATCTTCCTGCCGAGAATTATTTTGAAGTGGGGAATGAAGCTTCGTTATTAAATCATCTGAATAATATCAGCTTAACAGAGAATCAGCGTATTGATTACGATATGAGGCCATACGATTGGAACCTGATTGCTGATGAAACCCTTGATGTTTATAAAAGCATCGTTAAAAAATAGAGACTACTTTTACTTTCATAAAAAAGCCTTTAAGAATTTTCTTAAAGGCTTTATTTTTATGTCAAATATCAGATTGACTATTCAAACTGATTCTTGATGGTATAACCATACTCTTTCAGTAATTTCTCTTTTCTGAAGTGATCAACGTCGGCCTGAACCATTTCACTTACCAGGGCCTGCAGGTCGTATTTTGGTTTCCAGCCCAATTTTGTGTTAGATTTGGTAGGATCGCCAATTAACAGGTCCACCTCAGTTGGGCGGAAATATTTAGGATCCACAGCTACTACTTCCTTGCCGTTTTCTACCTGGTAGTCAGGATGAGCGCAGGAAACCACATAGCCTTTTTCATCAACACCTTCACCGCGAAATTCAACTTCGATGCCTAATTCTTTGAATGACATTCTAACAAACTCGCGTACACGTGTTGTTACACCGGTTGCAATAACATAATCTTCAGGGGTTTCCTGTTGTAGGATTAAATACATTGCTTCAACATAATCTTTAGCATGGCCCCAGTCGCGTTGTGCATCCAGGTTACCAAGGAATAAAGTGCTTTGAAGATTAAGCGCAATTTTCGATACCGCGCGTGTGATTTTACGTGTTACGAAGGTCTCGCCGCGTAAAGGGCTCTCATGGTTAAAGAGGATACCATTGCAGGCATAAATACCGTAAGCCTCCCGGTAGTTAACCGTGATCCAGTAAGCATATAATTTTGCAACAGCATAAGGCGAACGAGGATAGAACGGTGTAGTTTCTGATTGAGGCACAGCCTGTACCAAACCATACAGTTCAGATGTTGAAGCCTGGTATATTTTGGTTTTCTTTTCTAACCCTAGTATGCGGATAGCCTCCAGCAAGCGTAAAGTACCAATACCGTCAGCATTTGCAGTATATTCAGGTGTATCAAAACTTACTTTTACGTGCGACATTGCACCCAGATTATAGATTTCGTCGGGCTGAACCTGCTGTATAATACGGATCAGGTTAGTTGAATCCGACAAGTCACCATAGTGCAGGGTCATTTTTATATTAGTATCATGAGGATCCTGGTAAAGATGGTCGATACGATCGGTATTAAACAATGAACTTCTTCTTTTTATGCCATGTACCTCGTACCCCTTCTTCAATAAAAGTTCTGCAAGATAGGCGCCATCCTGACCGGTAATTCCTGTGATTAATGCTTTTTTCATTATTAATTGTTGTTCTTAAGTATGAAGTTTTAATATCCTGATCTATTTCAGGCTATTATCCGAGTTTGTTAAACGGAAGTTGGCGTTTTTTGTTCTGATCACCGAAAATAAACCTCAATCAAAATTTCTTAATTTACCTTACTATGAGCTCTTGCCAATAAAAAAGGTGGCGATGAATAAAAAAATCAATACACCAAGAATGATGTAATGACTTTGAGGGATATGATAGTTTTTGTCCTCGATTTTAAATGTTACGTTGAAAAGAGTAATACTTATTATCGGAAACCAAAGGAAGTTTCTAAATAGTTGAACTTTTTTCATTTGTGCAGAAGTGCTTTTATAGCGGCAATGTTTTTCGCTACTAAGATATTCATTTTCTTGATTGGCAGTAAGTCTAAATGCTAAAAATTTAATTAGAAACTAACTAGTTTGCCTCGGAAATATAATTTACTGCAGGATAATATACTATATAAAAAAACGCTGATTTGTTTGGTTAATAATTAATCTTTTGCAAGGTTTGTGCCGCACACTACTATTAAAACCATCTAAGCTTTGAAAATAATACATAGCGTCCATCCGGATGATTTTAAAACCTATCAGACCGCGCTGATAAGAGAAAGATTTTTGGTTGATGATCTGATCGAGCCAGACCAGATCAATTGCGTTTATACGCATTATGACCGCATGATTATAGGTGCAGCTAGTCCTGTAAATAAATCTTTAGAATTAAAAACTTACCCAAATCTGCGGTCAAAATATTTTCTTGAACGGCGTGAGATCGGCATTATCAATATAGCCGGCGATGGAGAGATTTCAGCAGATGGCCAAACCTATGCTGTGAATAAACTGGACTGCATTTATATAGGTAAGGGTACCGAATATGTGACCTTTAGCAGTAAAGACCCGGCAAATCCGGCCATATTTTACTTGTTATCTGCTCCGGCTCATGCTTTTCATCCTACACAGGTTATGACCCACGCTGAGGCTGCCAAGGTGAATGCGGGTGATGCATCTACAGCTAACAGGCGTACGATAAATAAATACATCCATATGGATGGTATAAAAAGCTGCCAATTGGTAATGGGGCTAACTATTTTGCAGGAAGGCAGTGTGTGGAATACTATGCCTGCTCACACGCACGACCGCCGTATGGAAGCCTATTTTTATTTTGACCTGCCTGCAGGGCAAAAAGTATTTCATTACATGGGGCAGGGTGACGAAACAAGGCACATTGCAGTAAACAATAATGAAGCCGTAGTTTCTCCGCCATGGAGCATACATTCAGGCAGTGGTACTGCGAGCTACAGTTTTATATGGGGTATGGCAGGCGAAAATTTGGATTACACGGATATGGATGTTATCAATATCCCCGACATAAAATAAATATAGATCTATGAATAACAATTTTTCTTTAGAAGGCAAAGTAATTGTGGTGACCGGCGGCACCGGAATATTAGGTAACTCGTTTGTTAATGGGATTGTTGATGCGGGTGGCACTGTGGTAATATTAGGACGCAATGAGGCGATTGCAAATGAAAGGGCAGATGCGATTAACAAAAAAGGCGGTAAGGCTTTGGCTGTTGTTGCAGATGTATTGAATCAGGATGACCTGGTTGCTGCCAGGGATAAAATATTAAAGGCTTTTGGCCGGATTGATGGCTTGGTAAATGGGGCGGGGGGGAATATGCCACAAGGTGTACTGCAGCCAGACGAAGACATTTTCAAAATGAACCTGGATGGTATGAAACAGGTGATGGACCTGAACCTTTGGGGAACCTTATTGCCAACTCAGGTATTTGGTGAAGAGATCGCTAAAACTGGCAGAGGCAGTATTGTCAACATATCATCTATGAACTCAAAAAGAGCCGTAACCAAAGTGATTGGTTATAATATGGGTAAAGCAGCTATGGATTGCTATAATCAATGGTTTGCTGTTGAATTGGCTAATCGATACGGTGATGCTATCCGCATGAATGCGCTTGCCCCAGGCTTTTTTCTGACTGAACAGAATAAAAATTTATTGACAAAACCGGAGGGCGGTTATACGCCAAGAGGAGAGTCTGTAATCAGAAATACACCGTTCAAACGTTTTGGACATCCTGATGAATTGATAGGGGCATTGGTTTGGCTGTTAAGCGATGCTTCTGCATTTGTTACCGGTGCCATGATTTGCGTGGATGGCGGTTTTTCAATCTTTAGCGGGGTATAACTTAAAAAGCTTCGTTCAGATTGAGGAAGAATCCTTTATTCCCGAATTTACCCCAGGCATAATCTAATGCCAGGTTGGTACGTGTGGCTTTGTTAAACAGTACCCTTAAACCTGCTCCGCCGCCAGGCTGAAATACCTGGAATAATTTGGTGCCATGTTCGTCATTAGCGGTTTGCATATTGCCAAATACAACGCCGCTAATGAATTTATTATTTAATATAGGGAACCGGAATTCAGCTTCTGTATCATTAAACTGCGTGCCTTTAAAGTATTGCGCCGTATATCCCCGGCCGCTTCTGAATGAGCCATCACGCCCTGTACCAGGTAGCTCAAGATAGGGGATGGCACCACTAGCCAAGTAGGAACCCCAGTTCCATAGTGCCAGCACCATTTCCGGATATTCTTCAGATAAGCTTATGTATTTCCTTAAATCAGTGGTAAACTGAATCGCATTCTTCGAACTGCCTATCCATGTTTGATTGATGCGGATACCTGCGTCGAAATAAATGCCTTTATAAGCCCTATTGGGGTTATCCCGGGTGGTGTACTCAATATTGAAAAGAAAGCCATTCGCTGCATAATGATCCTGCGCAAATCCATGCCGGTTATTGTAAACGCTATAAGGTGTGGCGTTATTAACAGTGTCCGGATTTTCAATTCTACGCCTGATCTCAAATGACAAACCTGCTCCTACAAAAAGATTTTCGGTCACCTCTTTGTATGCTTTTTCCCGAAAATTATAGTATTGAGAGTGGATAGCATAGCCTTTATGTGTTGGATCTGCCAGAACGTTGTCGGTAGTGTTGCCATTACTAATACCATTACCTATGCCTAATCCGTGATCCGGAGTAATACTTCTTGAGGCTACAATGTTGCCCTGGAAATTCCAGGTATTGCCCGGTGTAAAAACATTATGATTGATGTAGAAATATAATATCCCCTTGGTTGTAACCGATGCTGAAGTAGCACCGACGGATAATAATGTTTTTGGATCATCCCCAAGTCTTCTGCCTGCCACCGCCTTGATGCCCAATTGACCGCCTATGGTTGGATTGGCTGCAACGTTAGGTACAACAGTAATTCCTGAACCTTTGTGCAAAGTATCCGGTTTTTTATGCGGGTGAAAAATATTTCGTGTTAAATCTCCAAAATCATATTGATTACTGAGGTTATATGATGGATTATGTGCTTTATTGTTTTTAATGCGTAAAGAATCAGCCTTAAGTGAATCGGTTGGCGCATTAACCTGGGCATGAGCAAACGATAGGGCACTTACAAAGAAAATCAGTATTAATAATTTAAGGGGTAACTTATTTTTGGAGATGTAGTGATATCGCACAGACAAGATGTAAATAATTAATGTATCAGTTTTTTAATAAAATCCTTGTTAAGGATTTAAACCGATACATTAATCAAATGTTTTTAGAAGCATATCAGCGCCACGCTCATTAGGGGCAATTACCTTCAAATTTTTGTATTCCAAATGGGCTTAATGTCAATCACCGGCGTTTGATCAAGCACCTCAAGACCATCTACTTTAATCTCATCATCTGCTACTGAAGTAACTTTTACAGAATGGATACCAATAGGATTGGGCCTGTCAGGCGAACGGGTTGAAAATATACCGGTAAGCGGCGCATTAGGATTGTTTCTTGGCCTGGTTTGTAAAACTGTTCTGTCGCCCACGTGCAGCCAGGTGAGCAACAATATTTCATCGCCGGGTTTTATATCCCTAATGCCCTCAGCAAATTCAGGATAAATTATTATCGATGCTTCAGGCGCATTTTCATCAGCCTGCCGCGGGCAATCATCTATACTTTTTAGTTCTGAGCTAATTGTGCCTATGTGTTGTAAGATGGTGTTCATAAAGAGGTCTATTTGTTTTTAAAGAACTCGCCGAAGTGCCAAAGAATGCCTGATGGATCATGGATAAAGCATTCTTTACCCCAATAGTCTACCCGAACCGGAGTCAGTCTGATATTTTCATATTTCTCCTTCAGATTTAAGGCCGACAATTCTTTAAAATACCTGTCGGCATCATCAACCTCGATAAACACCATCGTATTGTCGACCCAATCTTTTACATATCCATTTTGCAGATAAAATCCCAGTTCATTGATTTTAAAAAGAGACATATTAGGAGAGATAACGAATTCTTCAAAGCCCATATCACGATAAAAGCTTCTTGAAAGATCGAAATCCTTAGCTCCAATAAATGGTCGAATCGATTTGGCCTGATGTTTCATAGTAAGAATTGATGATGTTTTACTAAGATACAATTTAATATCTACTTATAATATCTCTATATATCCGTCTGTCCCGTTTACCCGGATCCTTTGTCCGTCTTTGATCAATTTGGTAGCATTTTCTACCCCGACAACGGCCGGTAAGCCATATTCGCGGGCTATGACTGCTCCATGCGTCATTAGTCCACCGACTTCAGTGATCAAACCTTTTATTGATACAAATAATGGTGTCCAGCTAGGGTCGGTGAATGTAGTGACCAATATATCTCCATCTTCAAGGTCAGCATTTTCCATATTTAAAATGACACGTGCTCGTCCTTCTATAATGCCGGAGGAAACAGGCAGGCCAACGATAACATCAATTGGCAGATATTCACGCTTGTATTTACCTGTAATGATTTCTCCATTAGAAGTAATAACTCGGGGCGGAGTTAGCTTTTCATTGAATTTGTGTTCTTCTTTACGTTTATTGATGAGCTGATAATCCGGTTTTTGTGTTTGTACTACTTCACGAAATTCTTCAAAAGTCAGATAGTAGACATCTTCCTTTTCACGAATGATGTTCGCTTGCACAAGTTTTTCCGCTTCTTTCAATAAAGCCTGCTTATAAACCAAAGACCGGCTAACAATGCCATACTTTGGATATTCCCGATAGCCGACGAAATTCCGGAGTAAATGGATCATTTGTTTTGTTTCCTGCACTTTTTGCTCACCGTCAGGCAAGAGGCTTAATCGCTCCAATAACTCTTGTTCTTTTTTTAATGCGGCCTGCCGTCCCTGCTCAAATTTGTGTTTGGATTCATCCTGCTCAAAGTTTTTGATATTGTTAAGGATCATAGGGATTAACTTTGTGGGTTTTTCGCTCCAACGCGTTTTGGTAATGTCGATTTCACCTGCACAGCGCATCCCATATTTATTAAGATAAATATTAATGGCATCATGCACTTCTTGTCCACCTTGAAACTTTAGTAGTTCATCCAAAAAGTTATCGTCTTTTGTATGTTGCAAATACTCAATTACTTCCGGGTAAGGGCGAATCACATCGGCTACGTCCAGTAAATCCAATCCCATTTCTGAGGTAATGTTATTGGGAGCAGATTGAGAAAGCGCGTCGGCCACATTTTTTTCTCCAAGCCATTCTTTCATGTTTTCGTTGATCCATGTAGTTGCATCTACAGCAGCTATAATTGCAGCCATATTTTGCCCGGCAAATAGACTTCTTCTTGACTGCCCGTCTTCCAGGATAAAATCAAATAGATCTGTCCCTGTTTTGGTTTGGATATTTTGCTTTAGCTCTTCCATTGCGGTTTCGCTGTGTTTGATCAGTTCGGCAGCCACAGTGGGGGAGTTTTCGATCTGAGCCATAATATCTGCGAAAGATTTTCCTTTGCTACTTTTAACAGGTATAGATTCTTTTTTATCACTCGTCGTTGTTATAAAATCCTCCCGCTCCGTTAACGACACGAGCGCATCCTTTATCAACGGATCATGTTCGCCCATCACGTCTATTATAGTTTTTCTGCTGACCGGGGAGACTAGCATTGGCCCAACATCAACAAACAATCTGCCTCCTGCTTTAAACATGGGTCGGGCTGCGGTTAACTGCCATAAAGATAATCCCAGTGGCTTCATAGCATCGGTCATCATTTGCTGATGGCCGACAGATATATAAACATGGTTTTCATTATCATGAGCCTCTGGTATAGGGTATAGGGTAGTAATAGGTCGGCTTTGGACAATATAAAATATACCATCGGCCAGGCACCATTCAATATCTTGCGGTGAGCTAAAATGAGATTCGATCTGTCTGCCAATTTGTGTCAGTTGTAAAATTTGTTCGTCAGTAAGTGTTTGGACTATTTGCTGATCAGGAGCGAGCTGCTTTGTTTCTGTTCCGCCTTCCTTTAAACCATGTATGGCCAGTTTTTTAGTTGCTATTATTTTATCGACGATTTCACCATTACGTACTTTATAATTATCTGCGCTTACTACACCCGATACCAAAGCCTCGCCAAGACCAAAACCAGCATCAATGGATGACACTTTTCTATTAGAGGTAACCGGATCAGCCGTAAATAAAATCCCCGAAGCCTGTGGGAAAATCATCTTTTGAATGATGACAGATAAAGAAACCTGGTGATGGTCAAATTCGTTTTGCATCCGGTAGATTACCGCACGATCTGTAAACAGAGAAGCCCAGCATTTGCTGATGTGCTTCAAGATATCATCTTTTCCGATAACATTAAGATAGGTATCCTGTTGCCCGGCAAAAGATGCTGTTGGCAAGTCCTCAGCTGTAGCACTCGATCGTACTGCAAAAGCATCTTGTTCACCAAGTTTTGAGAGGTGATCAGTTATTTCCTCTATTACATCCCTGGAAACTGATGTCCCTTCTATTAACGTCCGAATTTTTGCACTGATCTCGCTGATTCCTTTCCGGTCATCTGCTTTGAAAACCGATAATTGATCGAGGAGGAAGTTAAACTCTTCGTTACCCTCAATAATTTCCTTGTATACTTTCGTTGTAATGCAAAAACCATCAGGTACCTGAATACCCTCAATTCTGCATAATTCCCCGAGATTGGCGCCTTTTCCTCCGACCAATGCCAGTTTTGTTTCATCAATTTCCTGAAAACCAAGTGTGCTGGTACTCATATTTTATTCAATTATTAGTCTTTGAGTCTATTGATTGTCACATCCATTATTTCAATTGCTTTTGAAAAGTAGGCTTCAAGAGTTTTGAGTTCCTTTTCCGGAAATGAAGCAATCAGTTTTTCCGAATTGTTCCGGAATTCTTTGTAAAGCGGCTCTAACAATGCCATTATCTTTTCAGAGTCCGGTACGATGAAAACCTTCCGCCTATCATCCTTAGCAAACTGTCTTTTGACCAATTTTTTCTTTTCAAAGCGGTCTATTAAACCTGTGACTGCACCTGTCGTCAAGCCAGTTAAATTTGCCAGTTCACCTGCTGTCATTTGCCCTCTTTGCAATAAAAATCCCAGGTATTTATGATCTGTTCCTGAAAATCCTGCTTTTCGGGCAACAGTTTCATGCATCTGGATGGAAGTGTATGCGTAATGCTGACTCAGTCTCCTTATTTGGGTTATCAACTCACTATTCATAATCTTATTAAATAAGTATCTTAGTTGCAAAGATAAATTCAAGCTGCAATACATCCAAATAATTTGTAATTTGATTAAAATAATAAAATCTAAAAGGAGGATTATAAACAAAGAGCCCGCCTTCGTTTAAACGAAGGTGGGCGAAGCTTACCTTCGCAAGCAATTGACGGATTTCATCCGCCGTAGCCCGCTTCGGTGACCGAAGGCGGAGAGAGAGGGATTCGAACCCCCGGTACCTGTTACAGTACACCTGATTTCGAATCAGGCACATTGAACCGCTCTGACATCTCTCCGTTTAAATGGGCTTCAAAAATAAATAAAATCTTGCTGAGTTATAGCCAGAGTTTTTACTTAGAGCCTCGGTTTTTTTGCTCTCTTTTAGAAGTTCGGTACAATAAATGATAATATAGTCCATTTACTGTGCTGAATTATCCATTTTATTTAGCATTTATTTCACGAAAATTGTATAACCAGTTATTAAACTATTGGAATAATGTGTAATAATTCCTGCACAATTCTGCATAGATATTGAGTAATTTTAAATTAGTTTTTCGCAATTAAAACCATTTATAGACCCAAAATGCGTTTAGCTGTAATTTGTGTAGCGATTTTTTTTATTGGTGCGATCATTAGTCTTAACGCTTGTCACAACACATCTGAAAGCTCTGTTGCTGCCGAAGAAATACCTGATGTGGTGAGCTATAACTTTAACATCAGACCCATCTTATCCGATAAATGCTTTAAATGCCACGGCCCCGATGCGAATAAACGCCAGGCTAATTTAAGGCTTGATATCCAGGAAAGTGCTTATGCTGCGTTAAAGGACGAGCCCGATAAACATGCTCTTGTACCAGGGGACCCTGATGCTTCAGAGCTGTATCGCAGGATCACTACCACGGATTCGAGCGAAATGATGCCCTCGCAGAAATCAAACCTAAAGCCTTTGACTCCATACGAAGTAAAGCTGATCAAAAAGTGGATAAAACAAGGCGCCAAATATGAAAAGCACTGGGCATTTGTTCCTCCAAAATTGCCACAGGTTCCTGAAGTAGAAGATAAATCGTGGCCTAAAAATACCATCGACTATTTTGTATTACACAAACAGGAGCAAAAAGGCTTTAAACCCAATCCTGAAGCAGATAAAGAGAGACTATTAAAACGCCTAAGCTTTGATCTGAATGGCTTACCGCCTGATGTAGCTTTAATGGATCGCTTCCTGGCCGATAATAGTCCGAATGCTTATGAAAAAATGGTAGACGAGCTAATGGCTCGTCCGCAATATGGTGAGAAGATGGCGCTGCATTGGCTGGATATTGCCCGGTATGCTGATTCGCACGGTTACCAGGATGACAACTACCGTACGCAATGGCCATGGCGCGACTGGGTGATACATGCTTATAATGAGAATCTTTCTTACAAAGATTTTATTACCTGGCAACTAGCGGGCGATCTGATCCCGAATCATACCAAAGAGCAATTATTGGCCACAGGTTTTAATCGTAATCATAAGATCACCGAAGAAGGTGGCGTTATTGATGAAGAATACCGTGTAAATTATGTAACTGACCGTACAAATACATTTGGTAAAGCTTTAATGGGTGTAACGCTGGAATGTGCCCATTGTCACGACCATAAGTTTGATCCTTTTTCACAAAAGGAATACTACCAAATGTTTTCATTCTTCAATAGCGTAAAGGAACCTGGTTTGCAATCGACAGTTGGCGGTCCTGAAACTTATGCCAAGCGGCCGATGATGCAGATCAGCAATGAGGATGCAAAAGGCATATTGAAATTTGTAAATAAGATGGATACCGGCAAACTCATTGTGTCAGTAATGGGGGATAGTGAAGCTTACAGAAAGACCTACATATTAAAACGCGGAAACTACGATACACATGGCGACGAGGTATTTCCGGGTACACCGAAAGCCATTCTGCCATTTAACAGCGCTTATCCTAAGAACAGGCTTGGTCTGGCCGACTGGGTTTTTGATGATAAAAATCCATTAACCGCAAGAGTTTATGTTAACCAGTTATGGGAGGAATTCTTTGGCAGGGGTATAGTAAAAACTCTGGGCGATTTTGGTATGCAGGGCGAGCTGCCTTCTAATCCTGAATTGCTCGACTGGTTGGCAGTCGATTTCAAAACACATGGATGGGATATGAAGCGAATGGTAAAACAGATCGTTATGTCGGCCACTTACAGGCAGTCGGCAGTGGTTGCTCCTGATAAACTGAAAAATGATCCGGATAATATTTTACTTTCCCGGGGGCCTCGAAACCGACTCCCTGCTGAGTTTATCAGGGATATGGTTTTAGCGAGCAGTGGTTTGTTGAACAAAACAATAGGAGGGCCGAGCGTCAACCCATACCAACCGCCGGGTTTGTGGGAAAGTACTACATCCGGCCGGGGACAATTGGCAAGTTACCGTCAGGTACATGGACCGAATTTATATCGTCGGGGTATGTACACACTGATAAAGCGCACCTCGCCACCTGTTGAGATGGCCATTTTTGATGCCAGCAATCGCGATCAGTGTGAAGTACAGCGATTGCGTACAAATACTCCGCTGCAAGCGCTTGAAATGATGAATGATCCGACCATGCTGGAATCGGCAAGGGTATTGGCGCAGAAGATGTTGCAGGGTAATAGTCAGCCGAAGGATAAAATTTATACAGCATTCAGGAGGATCCTTTGTCGTAAACCAACTGATAAGGAGATGAGCATTTTGACGTCCTATTATCAGGATCAGTTGAAATCGATGAATAAAAAAGATGCAGAGAAATTGTTAGCGGTGGGGGAATACCCTATACCGGCCAATATGGATAAAATTAACCTGGCTGCGATGATGAAAGTGATCGATACGATATATAACTTAGAGGAAGCCATTACTAAAACCTGATTATGGAAAAAGAATTTTTGGAGCATGGTCTCAGTATCAACAGGCGCAAGTTTCTGTCGAGGCTGAGTTTGGGGCTAGGCAGTGTGGCGTTGGGGTCATTATTGATTCCTGATCTGTTATCCGGTCTCAATAGTGATAATGGGGCTGATTTTATTCCCGGCATACCGAATTTTGCACCGAAGGCCAAACGGGTGATCTATCTTTTTCAGGATGGTGCGCCTTCGCAACTGGAATCTTTCGACTATAAGCCGAAGCTGCGCGAAATGTTTGGTCAGGAACTACCGCCTTCAGTTCGTGGCGGACAGATATTGACAGGGATGACAGCTTTGCAGAAATCCTTTCCTCTGGCTGGTTCCTATTATGATTTCAAACAATATGGAAAATCTGGTGCTTGGGTAAGTGACCTATTCCCGCATATTGGTAGTATTGCCGACGATATCTGTATCGTCAAAACAATTTATACAGAAGCTATTAACCACGATCCGGCGCTTACGTTCTTTCAGACAGGCGCGCAGCAGGGCAACAGACCGAGCATGGGATCGTGGGTGAGCTATGGCTTGGGCAGTGAGAATAAGAATCTACCTGCATTTACTGTACTTTTATCAAAAGGTAAGGGCAATGGTCAGGGAGTATATTCTAAGCTTTGGAGCAATGGCTTCCTTGATTCCATACACCAGGGCGTATTGTTCAGCAGCAGCGAAAACCCGGTACTTTATCTGAATGACCCGGAAGGCCTAAACAGACACGAGCGTCGAAAGATGCTGGACAAGTTATCTGAGCTAAATGAACTTTCCTACAAAGAATTCCAGGACCCGGAGATCACCACCAAAATAAAGCAATATGAAATGGCGTACCGGATGCAGACGGCTGTACCGGAGATCATGGATGTTTCTAAAGAGTCAGACGATATTGTAAAACTTTATGGCCCCGAATGTTTGGTGCCTGGTACTTATGCTGCTAATTGTTTGCTGGCAAGAAAACTTTCTGAGAATGGTGTGCGGTTTGTGCAGTTGTATCACCAGGGATGGGATCAGCACTCCAATCTTCCAATGGAAATGGCGGGACAGGCGAAAGACGTTGACCAGGCATCGGCAGCATTGGTAACTGATCTGAAGCAACGTGGTTTACTAGATGAAACACTGGTAATCTGGGGTGGCGAATTTGGCCGTACCAATTACAGCCAGGGTAAGCTGGAGAAGAAAAATTATGGCCGCGACCATCATCCACGCTGCTTTAGTATTTGGATGGCTGGCGGAGGTATTACGCCGGGCATAGTTTATGGTGAGACCGATGATTTTGGCTACAACATTGTTAAGAATCCGGTACATGTGCATGATTTTCATGCGACAGTGTTGAACCAATTGGGCATCGATCATACCAAATTGACCTATAAGAGCTTAGGCAGAAGATACAGGCTCACCGATGTAGCCGGAAATGTGGTAAGAGATATTATTTCCTAAAAATTTAGAGATCATGGAAAGAAGAAGTTTTATAAAGACATCAGCAATTGTTTCGGCAAGCTTTTTTATTGCAAAGGATCTGTTGGCAAAGGATAACGGCCCTATTTACGGTCATGGCAATATGCGTTACCGTATGGATAACAAATGGAGTAAAGCCGACCCGAATATTAACCCTGTGAACGATTGCCACGAAATGGTTCAGGATAAAAAGGGCAGGATATTGTTGCTCACCAATGAGACTAAGAATAACGTGCTGATCTATAATAAATCAGGCAAGCTGCTGGATACCTGGGGGCATGAATTTCCCGGCGCACATGGTCTGACATTAGTTAATGAGAATGGCACAGAGTTTCTATTCATCACTGACACGGTAAAGCATCAGGTATATAAAACCACCATTGATGGAAAAATATTAATGACTATTGATGTGCCATTGGAAACAGGAGTTTACAAAAAACCAGAAGACTTTATCCCGACCGAAACTACTGTGGATAAGAATGGAGACTTTTTTATTGCTGATGGCTATGGTTCACAATATGTTATTCATTATGATAAAGACGGGAAGATCAAAAACTACTTCGGTGGTCGTGGTGATGGCGATGAGCATCTGGATAATGCACATGGCATTTTAATGGATCGTCGTAATGGAACTCCAACATTATTGGTTACCGACCGTACCCGCAATTGCTTTAAGCGATTCAGTATGGATGGTAAATTGCTGGAAGTGATCAAATTGCCGGGAGCTTGCGTTTGCAGGCCTGTAATAAAGGGTGATCATTTGTATGCAGCAGTATTGCGTTCACCAGATTTGGGCAAAGAGAATTCTGGGTTTACAACTATCCTTGATAAGAACAATAAGGTAGTATCCAATTTAGGAGGCACCGAACCGGTTTATAAAGATGGTGTGTTGCAGCCAATGGCTCAGGCCGAGAAGATATTCCTTAACCCGCATGATGTTTGCGTGGATGACGACGAGAACCTTTACGTTGCGCAGTGGGCATCAGGTAAAGTGTATCCGTATAAATTTACTCGTGTTTAATTATTTGCTACCCGCTAGATGATAAAAAACAGTTACAAGGGTATTGCAGGTAATTTGTTATTTGCGCTGAATATTTTCATAATCGTTTTGGTGCTTGCCGGGGGTAACCTGGTGATACCTGTATGGCTGCAGCCTGTAGGCCGTCTTCACCCGATGATCCTCCATTTTCCCATTGTTCTGCTAATCCTGGCGATGCTGATGGAATTTTTTCGTTTCAGATCAGCATTTGCAAACGAAAAGCTGTATGATGAATTCACGACTGTTTTGTTGCTCTCAGGGGCTTTATTGGCAGCGGTAACGGCTATTATGGGCCTTTTCCTCGCCCGGGAGCCCGGATATGATAGCAACAGCGTGCAATGGCACAAATGGTTTGGTGTATGTATCGTATTGATATCAAGTGCTATTTACTGGTTGCGAAATGCGTCATGGTATAAGCCACTTGTAGCACAGTCTGGAGCTGTTGCTACGGTTTGTTTCCTGATGATCGCAGGACATTATGGCGCGAATATTACTCATGGCGATAACTTTGTATTGGGGCCGGTAATGAAAAGCTCACGTCCGCAAGTCCCCATCGATCAGGCATTGGTTTATCGTGACGTGGTTCAACCGATATTTGAGACTAAATGTATTGCGTGTCACAACCCTGATAAGTTGAAGGGCGGACTAATGCTCATCGATGAAAAATCAGTTTTAAAAGGAGGGAAGTCAGGGAAGTTGTTTGTACCTGGTCAACCGCAGGTAAGTTTGTTATTGCAGCGAATTCATTTACCTGAGGAAGAAAAGAAACATATGCCTCCATCTGGCAAACCACAACTGACCGCTGCAGAAATGAATGTACTTTATCAATGGATAAAAGAAAACGCTGACTTCAAAAAGAAGGTCGTTGATCTGCCAGCAACTGACTCATTACGTATGGCAGCTGCGATATTTCTGAAACCTGCTGAAGCATCAGAAGAGCAGTACGATTTTGCAGCAGCAGATGAAAAAGAGGTCAAAAAACTCAATAATAATTATCGCGTTATTTACGAATTAGCAAATGGTTCACCGGCTTTGGCTGTGAATATTTACAATAAATCTACCTACAACACTAAAGTACTTGATGAACTAAACGGGATCAAAAAACAGGTAGTGTCAATCGACTTGAACAAGATGCCGGTGAAAGATGGCGACCTTAAAACAATCGCCAAATTTGAAAATCTCCGCATATTAAATCTTAATTTCTCAGACATTACAGGGAATACTTTAAAAGACCTGTCATCGCTAAAATATCTGCGTTCGCTGTCGCTGGCCGGAACTAAATTGACCGTCCAAACCTTGGATCAACTCAAGTCATTAAAAAGCTTAAAAGAGCTGGTACTTTGGAATACTGGTTTAACCGCACAAGAATTGCAGACATTTCAAAATTCAAATAAGAAGATCGCGCTTATAGAGGGTTTTAAGGATGATGGCAAGCCAATGAAGCTGATCCCACCGCAGGTGAAAAATACAGCATTTGTTTTTAGTAAACCTGTTCAATTGGTAGTTACAAACCCGATTAAAGGAGTCGACATACGCTATACTACTGATGGAAAAGATCCGGATAGCATCAAATCAGCCTTATATAAGCCAGGTATTATGATCAGCGATAACACCATCATCAAGGCTAAAGCTTATAAAACAGGTTGGTATGGCAGTGATGTGGTCAGTTATACTTTTTATAAAAATACGTTTAAGCCTGATAGTATCTCCCTGATTAAACCGGTTAACGAACGTTACCAGGCTGACGGCGCCAGCACATTAACCGATGGCGAATTGGGTGGCATGAACTTCGGAAACAATAAATGGTTAGGTACACAAACTGACATGGAATTGATGCTCTACTTCAAGAATCCGGTAAAGCCACATACACTGACCTTAAATTGTCTGAAGATGATTGGCAGCCAGATATTTTTACCAACGGAGGTAGAAGTTTGGGGTGGTACCGATATGCAACATTTAAAAGCTATTGGTACTTTAACAACCGGGCCTCAAAAGAAAGGCGATCCGGATATTTTACAACCTTTAGTATGCAAACTCCATGAGAGCGAACCCATCACCTGTATAAAATTCGTAGCGAAGCCTATTTATAAATTACCAGAATGGCATCCCGCAAAAGGAAAACCATCCTGGGTATTCGTTGATGAGGTGTTTGTTAATTAGTACCGTAAACTTAAAACTTTTGTCATTTCGATGAGCCAGGGAGGAGTAGTGAATTGGGCCGAAGAGAAATCTTCTACGTGCTGCAATGTCTGAGAGCCGCTTGTATAGGATTTCTCCTCACGGCACTGCTCTTGTCCCATGCTGTTCGTCGAAATGACACGGAGTTTTTGGAGTGGTTGAGAAACTTTGGTTACTTAGTTGCGGCAGCCAATTGATCCAACTCACCCATCTTATCAAATAACGCTCTGAAAGCATTGCTTTGAGAGTTTTGTTTAGCTTGAGCTGCATCCTTATTATAATACTCTTTCAGAAACTGTACTGATGGCGACCATATAGTTTCAGCAATACCATAAAAACGACCACGCATTGGGGTAACGGATAAACTGCGTGAGCGATAAAGATCTTCTACCTGGCTCACTGCTACCTCCGGACGGTTCCAGGCACAGGTTACTACACGAAGACCTTTTAATGCAAAGTAAACGGCAGTTTGGTTATCGCGGTCATATTGCCAATCGCAGATTACCACGTCTCGTGGTATCATATCGATAGCGCGGTAGGTATCATTATAGCTTGCAGCCCACATTCCAATGCCGGTAGCGCGACCGTCGATCAATCTATCGCCCCATATCCATAATTCTTTTCCTTTTTCTGCCAGATGATCGCGGATCAGTTGTACTTCATTGGCAAAGATCACCGCTTTATCACGGCCACCACAACGCGGGCATTTATCATCAGCCAGATAAAATACTTCATCCATGCCAGCATGAAAGGCGTTTGCTTCGAATACTTCCATTGCTTCATCTACCAGGTCGAACACTATTTTATGTACACCCGGATGAAGCGGACAGTAGCTTTTGCAATATAGGTTATCGGCATTTGGCCATTTATACTCTGCAGCAGTAGCGGGCATTTTTACCCAAGGGGTTTCATCAAATTCGGGATACTTTTCCAGCAGCTTGTTCAGCTTATGCGCCCATGACTGATGTCCCAGAAGGTTGATCTGCGGTATGATAGCAATATTGTTCTTCTTGCACGCCTCTACAATCTTTTTCACATCGCCTTTAGTCAATGCTGCGGAATCTCGAAGCTCGGGGTGACTTTTATAACTATAGTTAAAATCTACCCGAAGGATCAGCGTGTTTATTTTGCGTGGTGCCAATTCTTCATTAATGAATTTAACAAAGTCATCTAGTCCGCTTGGTTTAGGAGCAGCAATGGCAAACCCTCTGACAACATAGTTGCTGTCTGGCTGAGTTTGCTGTGCAAATAATTTGGTGCTCAATAAGCAGATAAAGAGCAGAAGCAGGTAGCTATATTTTTTCATTGGTTTATAATTAGATGGTTATGGTTTAGAATTACGCTGTACAAGTTAATTAAACTTATAGCGATTGAAAAGTAATATTTGTGTGGGAAAAGGAAGTTACGGTCTTGACGTCGCAGGAGCCACTGCTGAAAGGAGATAGATATAAAAAAGCCGGAAATCATGATTCCCGGCTCAGTGTTTCAATATTCAAACTTTAATTTACCTTGGATTCGGCTGTAAAATGCTTACACGGTTGCCTTCAGTGTCCTCGATGGATATCCAGAGCCCTACGCCCGGTATCATCATCGGCTCCATGCTTGGGGCACCGTTTTCGTCCATAGCGCCAAGTATCTTGCCGCCGGTAGCTTTCACAGCCTCCATTGACTGGTGTATATCCTGCACGGCAATTACAACAGACGGCGCATGTGAAAGCGGATTGTCTGTTTTTTCATAAAAACCTCCGTTTATGGTGCCCGGAGTTTTTACCATGCCGTTCTCGTCCATCTCCGTGGTATGGGCAAGGACATAATTACCCATCTCGGGACCCATTTGCTGGAGTTGCCAGTCAAAAGCCCCCTGATAAAATTTCTTCATTCGCTCGCGGTCGAAATAGCCCATTTCAAAATGGACAACTGGATTCATGCTCATAATAGATAGTTTTGTGATTAATAATTACAATAAAGTTAGACAGCTTTTGATGACCTGTCAAGGAAATTTGTTCGACTTTGTGGATAGTGTGAGAAGTTACCCTAATTGAAGTCAACCAATAAATCTTCATAAAATACTTTGAAATATAGGATGACTTATATAACCTTGAATTACAAAGTAATTTCTTTTGTAAAAGGGTGTCGCGGATGCCAACTATGGTCAAAATGTGGAGCCTGCAGAATTGATTTAGTTAAATAAAGTTTTGCTAATGAAAAAGATAACTATAGCCATATTAATTCAGATCCTGTTCATCAGCACAATTGCTTTTGCACAGAAGGATTACCCAAATAAAGTTGATGGATATTTTCTGATCAACAATTTTCCTTTTCAAAGCGGCGAAACCACATTGCCGCAATTAAAAATCCATTATATCACTTTTGGTAAACCTTTAAAAGATCAAAATGGCACTGTAACCAATGCTGTGCTGATTATGCATGGTACAGGGAGCAACAGTCGCGGTTTTTTAAATAGCCAATTTGCAGGAGTTCTTTTTGGTAAGGGGCAGCTTTTGGATGCCAATAAATATTACATCATTTTACCCGATGGTGTGGGGCATGGCAAATCGAGCAAACCGAGTGATGGTTTGCACATGAAATTCCCTAAATATACTTATGACGATATGGTGCTTATTTATTACCGTCTGTTAACCGAACACCTGGGTGTTAATCATTTACGCTTAACCACAGGCACTTCAATGGGGGGCATGCATACCTGGATGTTTGGCTACCAATACCCGGGCTTTTCAGACGCCTTGCTGCCATTGGCCAGTTTACCTGTTTCTTTGGCGGGTCGTAACCGGATGATGCGCAAAATGGCCATTAATTTAATTGAAGCCGACCCTGAATGGAAAGGCGGCGAATATACCACTTCTCCTGTTCAGGGGTTGATGGGGGCGGGGTCTTCCTTGTTTTTTATGGGAAGTAGCCCGCTGCAACTACAGAAAAAGGCCCCTACACGGCAGCAAGCCGATGACCTGGTTGCCGCAATGCAAAAAGGCTATGCTAAAATGGATGCCAATGACCTGATCTATCAATTGGAGGCATCACGAAATTATGATCCATCGCCATATCTTGATAAGATAAAAGCTCCGCTCTTCGCGATTAACTCTGCAGATGACCAGATCAATCCTCCTGAGTTAGGGATAATGGAACAGGAAATTAAAAAGGTACCAAAAGGCCGGTATATTTTACTGCCGATAACCGATAAAACACAAGGACATGGCACTAATTCCCTTCCCGCTATCTGGGGCAATTATTTAAAGGAATTGCTTGCTGCGAGCCAATCCGGCACACATTATAAAATAAACCCTGTCAATTATAACCCCTTTACAATGTCCAGCGATTTTTGAACATGGTCGGCGGGTGAAATATGATCGGTTTGTGATGAAAATACTGCTATGATTTTGCCGTCCTTACCGATGACAAAAGTAGTTCGCGGGATGAAACCGTGTGTCAGATCCTGGCCGCGTACGTCTTTAATTCCGGATCTTGCAGCTCCCATAGTCAAGCCGTATGTCGCTGCAATTTTGCCGTCGGGGTCTGATGCCACAGCGAACTTGCCTGCACAGTAATTAGGATCGGAAGAGAATGCATTCAGCCGCTGAATATCGTCTGCAGATACACCGATAATGGTAGCTCCTGCCGCGGTAAATTTATCCTTAGATTCGGCAAAGGCATGTGCTTCTGCATCACAGCCGCCTGTATAGGCAGAAGGGTAGAAGTACACAACAACGGGTCCTTTGTCAAGTGCTTTTTTCAATGAAAAATCAAATTCACTGCCGGCCTGGCTGGCCTTGGCGTTAAATACCGGCGCTGCATCTCCTTTTGCCAACATCTTTGATTGGGCAAAGCCAGACTGGCTTACAAGAAGTGAAAGGCTGAAAATTAAAAGCGATAAGCAATAATATTTCTTGATCATGGCGGATGGTGTTATTTGATTAATGATGTTGTTATCAAATTTACGATAGTCTGCAGAGAATTAGCTATATGTTATAAAAATTTTACGGTGGCTATCAGTTGGGCAACTGTTGAATATTCGTGTAGAGAATGGTGTATTTATTGTTTCTATAAAACAAAAATACCCCGCATATGCGAGGCATTAGTTTTTTCGGCGGAGAGAGAGGGATTCGAACCCCCGGACCTTTAACAGTCAACGGTTTTCAAGACCGCCGCAATCGACCACTCTGCCATCTCTCCGGGGGCAAAAGTACAAAACCGGGGTGAATTGGCAAATTTGATGTTAAGTTTTTTTAAATAAATTGATAAGCAATTGATTGTTAAATTGTTAATGGTTGATTTTCTCTGTTTTAGTGGTGCGAAAAGTGTTGAACTTGGGTTTAACGATCTTAATACTTCGCTTGCAAAGCTCTATACTGGCGTTAAGTTCGAAACCAATTAAGATGATAAGCGAGTTTAGATACAGCCATATCATCATCACGATAAGTGTGCCGATGGATCCATATATTTTGTTATAAGAGGAGAAATTATTGATATAAAAAGTAAATCCTAATGAGGTCAGAACTGCCAGGCTGGTAGCTAGAACTGAACCCGGACTGAGAAATTTCCACTTTTGTTTATGTGCCGGACCGTAGCGGTATAAAATAGATACTGTCACAAAAAATATGGAGATCACTATGATCCATTTTAACAACGCAATTGCGATAAACCAGCCGTGGGCCTTACTATAAAAATGGTGCTGCAGGAATATCAGTATCTTATGCCCGGCTATCATGATGCCTACTGCAATAAACATGGAGAAGCAAATCATCATAGTAAGCACCAGCGCCACCCAACGCCTGTGAACATAGCTCCTGGTTTCTTTTACCAATGATGATTTATTAAAAGCCTGCATCAGCCTGCTAACACCATTAGTGGCAAAAAACATGGTGGTCAGGAAACCAAAGGAAGAAAGGCCACCGCTTTTCTTTTTGATTATTTCAGTAATAGCATCCTGGAAAGCCAGGTATGCATTTCGCGGCATTATGTCAGCCATTATGTGAACCAGGTTATCCTGGAAATGCCTGATAGGGATGTAAGGGATCAGCGTGAACACAAAAATAGTAGCAGGAAACAAGGCCAGCATAAAGTTGTAAGCCAGCGATGATGCCTGGTTGGCTAATTTTCCCTGCTTTATTTCACTGAAAAAGAAAACGGCTACGGTGTAAAAAGATATGGGTTTGAATCCAGGAAAGGCTATATACTTGGTACATTCAATCAAGTACCTGTAGAAGACAAACCGTCGTAAAAAGCGGTGCAACCATTCCATCTAAGCCAAATCTACTGAAAAAATGGCTTCAACTTATCACGAAAATCTTGTGGCGCCATGCATGGGCGATTGGTTTTCATGTTCACAAACACCAGCGATGTTTCTCCGATATTGATCAGTTCGCCACCCGGATTGTACAGCTCGTACCTGAAATGGATCTTAACCCCCGGCATTTTATTCATGATCACTTTTATGCTGATCTCTTCATCATACAGGGCAGGCTTCAGGTATTTGCAGTTCATTTCTAACACCGGCATCATAACACCGGAAGCTTCCATTCCGCTGTAAGTCATGCCGAGGCTGCGCAGCATTTCAACGCGGCCCACTTCATAAAATTCGGCATAATTACCATAGTACATGTAGCCCATCTGGTCGGTTTCGCCGTACCTTACCCGAACTTTGGTAGTATATTCAAACATTACTTTTTGATGTTGCGTTCGTTAAGGGCCTGCTGGAATTTATGGGCATTAACCAAATGATCGGCTACGTTGGTAGCAAAAGCATGATAGCCTGAAAAGTCGGCTTTGGCGCACATATAAATGTAGTCGGTCTTTTTGTAATCGAGCACAGAATTTAAGGCATTTACCGAAGGCATCATAATAGGACCCGGAGGCAAACCAGTGTGCAGATAGGTATTGTAAGGCGAGTCGAATGACAGATATTTATTCAATACACGTTTTATAGTAAAGTCTTGCTTTGCGAAGATCACAGTTGGGTCCGATTCCAGCTTCATGCCTTTTTTCAGGCGGTTCAGATACAGTCCTGCAATTGTAGGCATTTCATCATCATGCAATGCTTCCGCATCAGTTATCGAAGCTAAAATTGACACCTGGATAGGAGACAATCCCAATGCATCAGCTTTTTGCTTGCGCTCAGATGTCCAGAACTTTTCATAATTGGCATACATCCGCTTGAAAAACTTTTCAGGTGTATTGTTCCAATATAATTGGTAAGTATTCGGGATAAACATGGCATACACATTATCCGGTGTAAAGCCATATTGTTTTAAGAATTCAGTTGAATCCAGCAGACGGATGATCGAGGTTGAATCTGGTTCGATTTTCTTAGATACAAAACCTGCAAATTCTTCTTTCAACCTCAGATTATGAAAATTAAGAGTAACCGGCTCCTGCGTACCGGATGCCAGCATATTGATCAGTCTGCGGTTGCTCATACCACTTACCAAATGATATCGTCCCGGTTTGACGCGGGTAGTATATTTCATATTCTGAGCAGCCCAGTTAAAGCTGGTTGTGTCTTTAACTATTCCTTCATCTTTAATGGTTTTATATACATCCTGGTAGGTGGCTCCGGTGTGGATGTAAAGGTATTCCTGTTTGTCGGTCACGTTGGCACCGAAATACTTTAAGTAATAAAATAAACCTGTGCCTCCCAGTGCGAGAATAATAATGACAACAAATGCTATGATATACTTTTTGACAGAACTTGATTTCTTTTGCTCTTCCATTTTATAATGGTAAATTATTGGGGTTAATTTTTTGCCAGGCGATCAAACCGCCGGTCAAATTTCTGATATTTTTGTAACCTTTCAACTCTAAAATTGATTGGGCCGTAGCGCTGCGCAAACCAACCTTGCAGATAACGATGATCTCGTCGTCTTTATTCCATTCCAGGTCGTGCAGATTTTCCAGAAGATCAGGCAGGGGGATATTTTTTCCGCCGATGTTAAAGGTGTAGTATTCCATCTCACTGCGCACATCAAGCAGGTTCAGATGCTCGCCATTTTGCAGGCGTGCAAACACTTCCTTGGCATCGATATCTCTCATTGTGTTTTTTTGCCCTGCGTAACTGTTACGTTGATGCGTGTGCCATTAGGTACTTTTGTTACAGAGTCAGTTTTAGCAGGCATTTGCGATACTATAATGAGATTGGTTGAGTCGGTAATAGTACCTTGATAGGTAATTGTACCGAGTACGACACCACTTTGTTTTAATACAAACCTAGCTGCATCCAGATCCTGGTTAATCAGGTCTGGTATTTCTACTTCGCTTGCGCCCGAGCCATCGCCTAATACCAAATCCACTTTTGAGCCCTTAGGAATTTTGGTTCCCGCCTGTATAGTCTGGCCTGCAAATTTAACCTGAAGCACGTGGTTGCGGGCAATGTCTGGTGCATAGGTTGTATCACCAATCTTTAGGCCATAGTTGGAAAGTGTTGCTTCGGCAGATATATAAGGTGCATCTATAATATCAGGTAAAGCCACATTTGGCGCTTGATTTTTTACGATTTTCAGGTAGATCATACGGCCATCTTTCACATTTGTGCCTGCATCAGGGTCCTGTTCAATTACAGTGCCCGGTGCCTGATCTAAAACATATACCGAATCGATGCTGACACCAAAGCCTTGATCTTTCAAAGTGCTGAGTGCCTTATCTATCGGCATATTCATAACCTTTGGAACAAGTATACCAGAGCCATGTCGTGTATAATAGTCAAGACTGTAAAAAGCTATTAAGACAATAACGATAGAGACAAGAATGGCTGAGATAATGGTATTGCGGAATGATTTGGTTTTTAAGTAAGCTGTAAATTTGCTCATTTGAATTTATCAGGATATTCAATGCGTATTCAACTATCAAACATAGATTATTATTTCGACTTTTGCTTCGATTTATATTTATAGACGTTAATATAATTGCATTATTGTCAAAAACTACCCAAGCATTCTTTTACGCAATTCATTTATTTCTTTTATAGCTGCTAAAAACTCTTCATGATCGTCACACTCATACCAGGCCGGTCTTGATTTGATCACCTTTGCAGGAGTTCCGCCAATTAAAACATCGCTCTCAGTAACTGATTTATTAACCAGCGAATTAGCACTTATGGTTACATTATTCGGAATATTGGTATTACCCGATATGATAACGCCTGTAGATATATATAAATTATCGCCCAGTTTTTTAGGTTCTGAGCCTGCTATGCAGGTTGATGTATGCAGAACGCAATTGGCGCCCACTCTGGCGTTGCCATTTACTACGATTGTACCATAATGTGGTATATATAAACCGGGCCCGAAAACATGGGGTGCAATAGAAAACCCCAATTTTACACTTAGCCTGTTAAATTTATTTTTAGCAAAAATGCGTGCAATTTTGTTGAGTATTCCCGGTTTGCCATTCAAATATTCAACTTTACGCAATGCAATCATAAAGTCTTCGATATAGTCCGGTGTGAAGAATGATTTTATTTTTCTTTTTAAAGTTATGGGGGGTCTTCTGGCTATTAACCTGTCGGCTTCAAGACAAAATTTATATTCTTTATTAGTCACTTGGGGCGTTTTAGTTTTAAGATAGTGAGATCACCTAATTGTACGGATACAGGTTTTTATCGTTTCAAAAATAATATTTAACTGACGATAATTTCTTCTAAAAAATAAAAACAGATTGTTTGAAGCTTCATCAAAAGTCTATCTTTGATGAATATGTCACGTAAAAATATAGCTCTCCTGGCCGGCGGATTCACCGGGGAATACGAAGTATCTGTAAACAGCGCAAAAAACATCGCAGCCAATCTTGATGCAGAAAAATATAACGTATACACCATATTTATAAACCGAGATAGCTGGTTTTATGCTTCAGATAAGGGCAATATCACCGTTGATAAAAATGATTTCACCATTACGGTAGATAGTCAGAAAATAAAGTTTGATTTCGCTTTCATCACCATACATGGCACACCAGGCGAGGATGGTAAAGTACAGGGCTACCTGGATATGCTGGGCATACCTTATAATACCTGTGATGCAACTACTTCAGCCATCACGATGAATAAGGCTTACACCAAAGCTATTGTAAATGGCATTCATGGTTTAAACATTGCCCGCTCGGTGCAAATTTTTAAGAGCGGTATACATGATGTATCAGCGGTAGCTGCCAAACTGAAATTCCCGCTTTTTGTAAAGCCAAACAACGGCGGCAGCAGTGTAGGCATGAGCAAAGTGCAGAATGCTGCCGGATTGCATGATGCTTTCGAAAGAGCATTTACCGAGGACGACCAGATATTGGTTGAGGAGTTTATAAAGGGCCGTGAGTTTAGCGTCGGTATCGCACGCCTGCATGGTAAGATAAAAGTGCTGCCAGCAACGGAAATTATCAGCTCAAAGGAATTCTTTGATTACGAGGCCAAATACACTCCAGGCGTAAGCCGCGAAATTACGCCTGCAAACCTAACGCTAGAGCAAAATGAAAAGATTGCAGAAATAGTAACCGAAGTATACTTGCGATTGAACTGTAAAGGAATGGTACGCGTTGATTTCATTTTACTGGAAGGAACTGAAGAGTTTTATTTCATCGAGATCAATACCACGCCAGGGCAATCTGCTAACAGTCTGATCCCACAGCAGGTGAGGGCAGCAGGTATGAATCTGGGGGAGTTTTATGGTGAGTTGATCGACGGAGTAATTGCCCATTAATTTCTTGTAACTTTTTTGTGTAAAACGGGGACTATTGCTTTGCGGTTTACAGTAACTATTATCTTAGTTAAATAATAGCCAGAAGCAGTGCTTTGGATTTATGATAAGGTTACGTCACATTTTACCCGTACTTTTTGCCTTATTGGTTAGCTGTAAAAAGCCATATAATCCACATATCGTGGCGGCGCCGGACAGTTACCTTGTTGTTGAGGGGGTAATCAATCCAGGTAGCGACACTACAATTATTAAATTGAGCAGGACGGTTAATGTTGATAGTAAAAAAACATCAAACCCCGAATTATCGGCAATCATAAATATAGAAGATAGTCAGGGCAATACCTGGCAATTAAATAGTGACGGTACTGGCAGGTATCTTTCCGCAGGTGTTCTTAATCTGCCGTTGTCATCAAAGTACCGCCTGGATATTGCCACAACTGATGGTGAAAAGTATCAGTCGGACTTTATAGATGTAAAGCCCACGCCACCGATTGATAGTATAGGATACAATATCCGCAATGGAAATTTGCAGATTTACGTTAATGCGCACGATGCGGGCAACAGTACGCGCTGTTATAGGTGGGAATATAATGAAACATGGCAGTTTAATACTAAGTATAGCTCATCGCTTGTTGCAGATACGGTTACAAATAAATTAACAGGACGCAGGCCCGATCAACAGGTGTTCAATTGTTTTGGCAACGACAGGTCGACGAATATTCTCTTAGGGTCAACTGCTGGTTTGAGCAGTGATGTGGTCTATCAAAATATATTGACTAGCGCGGCCCTGTCGTCTGAGAAGCTGGAAACCAAATACAGCATTATCGTGCGGCAATATGCTTTGACGGCCGATGCTTTTCAATTTTATACTTTATTAAAAAAAAATACGGAGGATTTAGGAACTATATTCGGCGAGTTGCCTTCTGAACTCGTCGGAAATGTCCATTGTATTAGTAACCCGGCTAAAATTGCGCTCGGTTACATTACCGCTACTAACGTGCAAAGCAAAAGGATATTTATTCCAAACAGCACTTTACCGCCAACACCAACTGTTTACCCCTA
The DNA here is from genome assembly GCF_036568825.1 of Mucilaginibacter sp. Lineage (GTDB taxonomy): Bacteria > Bacteroidota > Bacteroidia > Sphingobacteriales > Sphingobacteriaceae > Mucilaginibacter. The sequence continues at coordinate 39,717 of NZ_DATCRU010000093.1, forward strand.
TGATTGCCTGATTGACTCGACACGTGACGGCAGCATTTTTTTTGGTTCAGCTTCTGACATTACACCAATAGCATTTGATAGCGACAAAGGCGTTTATATATACAGCTCTGCCGGCTGTACCGATTGCACAATCAGGGGAACAACTCAAATCCCCTCATTCTGGAAGTGAGTGAATTTGCAAATGTGCAGATGTGCGAATATGCAGATGCTTAGCTTGATCTTAGAATCTACACATCAAATTAAATAATGCTCAATAATATCCTGAGGAATTTTGGCTGACCGGCCGCTTTGCATGTCGATCATGGTATAATAAAACCAGCCATCGCAGCAAACTTTACCGGTTGCTTTATTAGTGATGGTGAATTTTACGCGACAGCCTTTATCGTCTATACTATCGATACCAGTTTTTACAATGAAATAGTCCCCCATAGTTAAGGCACGTTTATAATCCACATGAGCAGTGCGCACTACCCAGCCAAAACCACGCTCCATAAACTTTTCCATAGCCATGCCGTAGCAGCGTTCCATCTGATCGTAACGCGCAGCCAGCACATAGTCGAAATATTTACTGTTATGCACATGCTGAAACATGTCGATATCATCGGGGCGAACACGGAATTCGGTTTCGAAGGTGGAGTATTGTTGGGTCATTCTCAGTGTGATATAGAAAATATATCAATATTTTTTTGTATTTTTAACTTTTACCTTGCCTCTAAAATGAATTTAAACAAAATAATTAGATCTCTAGATTTATCAAAGTCCGATGCAAGAGATAAAACCATTCAAGGAATAATCGAATATATACTTCATTCAGTTAATGAACAAGTTAGTATTGACGAATTAAATGAATACATAAAGATTGAGCTTGATATTGAACTATTTAAATCCGAGCTAATCGAGAACCTTGAAACATTAATCGATCAAAGCTCTGTAGTTAAAGACAGCACAGGTAAATACGCTTTGACTCTTGAAAGAGAATTGCAACTCAAAAAAGTTGAACTACTCAATAAAGACGAAAGAGATAAACGATTCGATCAGTTTTCGAAAAGTATAAAGAAATATTCCAAAAGACCGCTTAACAGTGAAGAAATTAGTTTGTTATGGGATACTTTAACAGAGTATATATATGAATGTTATTTAGAACATGGTAAAAATGCATTGTCGGCCTTTGATGTCAGAAGAGCAAGCACAGAGTTAGATATAGATCTTTCAAGCATATTAAATAAGTACATTGTTAAATTAAATAACTCGTTTCTATCTAAAGTATTAAAGAAATATATTGAGAATTTTTCTACTGAAATAAGTGTTGAAAGCTTAGATTATTTAATGAGCCTCGCGAATAAATCTGAGGCTTTTTTTGCGTTAGGGCTATCTAAAGAAGAATATGAATTTATTTATAAGGACATAGCATTTGATTGGACAATATTTGTCGATACTAATTTTTTATACTCAATACTGGACTTACATTCCCATCCAGATACAGAAGCGGCCAAAGCTTTAGTAGAATTAGGCAAATCACTGAAAATAAAGTTCTATTATTTAAGCGTCACACTAAAAGAACTTCAAAATCGAAGTAAAGATTTTGATGCGATGATTCCTAAAAACTTGAACTATTCACAAATTTCTGCATTAGTGAAGTCAAACCAAATTGATGACTTAACTATGCGATATTTTCAAAAGAAACTGGCTGATATGGAGAATACTCCTCATCCTAAGGATGTTATTGGTCATGCACAACTAAATCTTAAAAATAGAGACATAAACATATTCGCTTTTCAATTTGATCGATTAACTTCTTAGGATGAATACCTTAAAGACCAAGAAAGTAAATACTTGAATTATTTGAAATTTATCGATGAGCAAAGAGAAGAAAAGGGGCTGCCGATAAAAGGTCAAAAAGATATTAAGCAAATAGAACATGATATTTTTTTAAGAGAGGCTATTTTGTTTCTTAGAGACGCGAAAATCTCGTCTATAAATGATGTAAAATATTTAGGGGTTACCTTAGATAAGAGACTCATCAAATACGATCATCATTTGGTAATGAAGAAGCGTGATGGGGCAAATATTCCTACGTTTTTTTCTCCAGGAATATTATTGAAAAAGATGCTAAACTACCTGCCTGTAAAATCTGATGACTATAGAAGAGCCTTTATAAAAACAATTTCGACACCGGCATTGGACAATAATATTTTCACGTCAAAGGTTGCAATAAGAAGTGTTAAGTATTTTCATAATATGGGAATATCTGACGAGAAAATGATTCTCAATTGCATCAAGGACGAAATGTTCTTAAACAAGTTTAAAGAGCTGGAAAATAGTGAACCAGAAATATTAAATGAGTTTGTTGAATCTAAATTGCAAAAAGATTATAAAGAATTGGATAAACAATTCTTGGAACTTGAAGATTTGTTGGAACAAAAGAATGGCTTAATTATAGACATTAATGAACAAAGCTCAAAGGTGGCTGAGGAAAATCAGAAATTGGAAAATAATATAACCGACCTGAAAGAGAGGCTTAGAATATATAATTTAAGTATAAATCAGTTGCATATTCAAAATACAAAAGGGAATAACAATAGTATTCAATTAACTATTGATGATGAAAGGGAAAAACAATTGAAAGATAAGTCCTTGGTTGACTTACAAACGAATAATGAGATTTTAACGAATCAAATAATAGGATTTCAGCGAGATAAATTGTTTAAGAAATGGAGGAATAAGTCGTTATGGCTTTTGTTGCCAATTGCGATAATAATTCCACATATTTTAATGATTATATTTTGGCAAACGTCCAATTGGAATTATATGTCAAAACTCATTTTATGGGCGGAAACTCAATCTAATCTGCGTAAGGAATTCTATAAGGGTATAGGCGGTCTGATATTGACCACATCTCTTATAAAACCTTGTAAAATAATATTTAATCGATTTTTTAGTAAAAAAGCAAAAGCCGATTTTTACAATTCTTTAGAATTAAAACCGATCTCTGTTTGAAATTTATGGGTATTAGTAAATTGTTGAATGCTGTTGCCGACAACCACTCACTTAATCAACCATTTAACTCAATCAACTATTATCGAACATTTATTTCATTTATCCAAAAACAAACATTACCTTTGCACCTCAATTAACAAAAGTATTAACGCTTTAATATTATTCAAGTAATGTATTTAAGTAAAGAAGCAAAGGCTGATATCTTTGCAAAACATGGTAAAGGCGCAACCGATACAGGTTCGGCTGAAGGACAGATCGCATTATTCACAACCCGTATTGCGCATTTGACAGGACATTTGAAAAACAACAAAAAAGATTTTTCAACCCAGCTTTCGCTGCAAAAATTAGTAGGTAAACGCCGTGCATTATTGGCATACCTGTATAACAAAGACATTGAAAGATACCGTGCTATCATCAAAGCTTTACAGCTGCGTGATATTATCAAATAAATCTTTCCGGAATTTCTTAAAAAGCCATCCCAATTCGGATGGCTTTTTTACTTTTGCAAACAATTATACACAAAATAAAAACCGGTGTGTTCTGAAGATGAAAAGCACACCACAACAAAAACAAGATGAGTTTAAATGTAATTAAAAAGGTTATCGACCTGGGTGACGGACGCACCATTGAGATCGAAACCGGTAAGCTGGCCAAACAGGCTGATGGGTCTGTAGTTGTGAAAATGGGAGATACGATGTTGTTGGCTACCGTCGTTTCTTCGCCCGATGCAAAAGAAGGAGTTGATTTTTTACCCCTGTCAGTTGATTACCAGGAGAAATACGCTGCCACTGGCCGTATCCCGGGTGGCTTTTTACGTCGTGAAGCAAGATTATCAGATTATGAGGTATTGATCTCACGTTTGGTTGACCGTGCTTTGCGTCCTTTGTTCCCTGAAGATTATCATGCAGATACACAGGTGATGATCAGCTTGATTTCTGCTGATAAAGAAATTATGCCTGATTGCCTTGCAGGTTTGGCAGCATCAGCAGCAATTGCTGTTTCTGATATTCCGTTTAACGGACCGATTTCTGAAGTTCGCGTAGCTAAAATTGACGGTCAATTGGTTATTAACCCAACTATGACCGATTTGGAGCGTGCTACTTTAGAGTTCATCGTTGCAGGTTCTGAGTTTGACATCAACATGGTTGAAGGTGAAGCGAAAGAAATACAGGAAGATGAAATGGTGGAAGCTATTAAATTCGCTCATGAGGCTATCAAAAAACAAGTTTTCGTTCAACGCGAGCTAACTGAAGCTGTCGGTAAAACTGAAAAACGTGTTTACAGCCACGAAACACATGACGAGGATTTGAAAAAAGCAGTATATGCTGCTACTTATGATAAAGTTTATGCCATTGCTTCTTCTGCATCTGCAAAAGATGAGCGTGCAACCAAATTCAAAGAAGTTATCGATAGCTATATCGAAACTTTAGGCGAAGAAGTTGAGCCTATCACTGTTTCACTTGCTAAGAAATACTACCACGACGTAGAGTATGATGCTATCCGTAACCTGGTATTAGACGAAGGCAAACGTTTAGATGGCCGTACTACTACCCAGATCCGCCCGATATGGAGCGAAGTAAGCTATCTGCCTTCAGCACACGGATCAGCGATCTTTACCCGTGGTGAGACACAATCATTAACTACTGTAACCTTAGGTTCTAAGGAAGACGAGCAAATGATCGATGGTGCGTTTATCAATGGCTATCAGAAATTTATTCTTCACTATAATTTCCCTGGTTTCTCAACAGGTGAGGTTCGCCCGAACAGGGGAGCAGGTCGTAGAGAGATTGGTCACGGTAACCTGGCCCAGCGTTCATTGAAACAGGTATTACCTCCTGAAGATGAGAATCCATACACTATCCGTGTGGTATCTGATATTTTGGAATCAAACGGTTCATCTTCAATGGCTACTGTGTGTGCCGGTACATTGGCGCTGATGGATGCCGGTGTGAAGATCAAAGCCCCGGTAACAGGTATCGCTATGGGTTTGATCACCAATGAGATGGGAACGAAATACGCGATCCTGTCAGACATATTAGGTGACGAAGACCATTTAGGTGATATGGACTTTAAAGTAACCGGTACCGAAAATGGCATTGTTGCTTGTCAAATGGACTTGAAGATCAATGGTTTATCATACGAAGTGTTAACGAAAGCTTTAGCTCAGGCAAAAGACGGTCGCTTACACATCTTAAACGAGATCAAAAAGACGATCAGTGAGCCACGTGAAGATTATAAACCACATGCACCACGTATCATCGTTATCAAGATCGATAAAGAATTTATCGGTGCGGTTATCGGTCCGGGTGGTAAAATCATCCAGGAAATGCAGCGCGAAACCGGTGCTACCATTTCTATTGAAGAAAAAGACAACCAGGGTATCGTTCAGATCTTTGCCGCAAACAAAGCTTCTATCGATGCTGCTGTATCACGTATAAGGGCCATCGCTGCAAAACCTGAAGTTGGCGAGATATATGAAGGTAAAGTGAAATCGATCATGCCTTTTGGTGCATTTATTGAGATCATGCCTGGTAAAGATGGCTTACTTCACATTTCGGAGATCGACCATAAACGTTTTGAGACGATGGATGGCATATTTAAAGTAGGTGATGAAGTAAGAGTTAAATTACTTGACATCGACAAGCAAGGTAAACTGAAGCTTTCAAGAAAAGTTTTATTGCCAAAACCAGAAAAAGCGCAATAATTTAAAAATCAGCTTATTATAAAGCCTCCGGGAACGGGGGCTTTTTTTATGAAATTTTTTTTCACTTTTTGAAAACAATTAGAACGTTTTTGAACTTAAGTTAATAATATGCGCATAGATCCTTTACCAGACCCTAACGATAAGATAAATTCTGTTAACGTTGACTCATTAAATTTGCTTGATGGTAAGGCAACTGTTATGCAAAATACTCAGGAGGATTTGACCAAATTATTGCTTTATGAGATTATACGGGTCAAACAATTAATACAACAGACAGAATCTATATCTAACAATAGCGCTCATATTGCAATCCCCATATTGAATGAGCTTGTATCCGAGGCTTACAACTCCCTTGTCAACTACGACCTTGTGTTGATGAAAAAATACTACGATCTGCTGCAAAATTGTGATTGATGGTCAGTGATCAGTTAATCAGTGACCGGTTAATCAGTAATTAGTTAGTTGATGAATTGGATTAGCCGATAGACGCTAAAATCAATATTAGTTTTAAATTTCTGCATAACTAATCACTGATTAACTGGTTAACTAATCACTAATTACCTATATTCGACCCATGAACCACCTCGTAGCACCCTCCATTTTAGCATCTGATTTTGGCAACCTTCAGCGAGATATTGAAATGCTGAACAGGAGCGAGGCCGATTGGATCCACGTGGATGTTATGGACGGGATGTTCGTGCCGAATATCTCATTTGGCTTCCCGGTGATGGAGGCTGTAAAGAAGCACGCAACAAAACCTTTGGATGTACACCTAATGATCGTTGATCCGGATAGGTACATCAAAGAATTTGCGGAAAAAGGGGCCAATAGTATCACGGTTCATTTTGAGGCTTGTACGCATTTGCATCGTACTGTACAAGGCATTAAAGAATTAGGTTGTCATGCAGGAGTGGCTTTAAACCCGCACACGCCTGTTGCATTTTTGGATGATATTATTGAAGACCTTGACCTGGTATTGATCATGTCAGTTAATCCAGGTTTTGGCGGACAAAAGTTTATACCTAATACCTATAAGAAACTACACGATCTGAAAGCATTAAGCGCTTCTCGTAATCCGAGCCTTTATATTGAGGTAGATGGCGGTGTAGGAGAGCAAAATGTGAAGCAATTGATCGATGCAGGTGCAAATGTTTTTGTTGCTGGTAACTCGGTTTTCTCAGCTGCGGATCAACTGCAGGCTATCAAAAATTTAAAAAATCCCTTTTAAATTACCACTATCATAATTAAGCCGCTTAATACTGGGTTAAAATTGATTTTTTAATATTATGTCAATTTGGGACATAAGCCGGATGGATAATTATGATAAAAATATTGCAAATATTCTCTGCAAACATTATCAAATTGTTTAACTTTGGCCAAACCAAATATAAAGTTGGCAATTATGCCATTAGTTTATTTTAAATCAAAAAAATAATATGAAACACAATTTCGGTGCCGGACCAGGCATTTTACCGCATGAGGTATTTAAACAAGCCGCAGAGGCAGTGTTAGATTTCAATGGAACAGGATTGTCGATATTAGAGATATCGCACCGTTCGGCTGAATTCGAGGCTGTACTGGATGAGGCTGTAAGACTGGTAAAAGAACTTTTTGAAGTTCCCGAAGGTTACTCGGTATTATTTTTACAAGGTGGAGCAAGTACACAATTTGCTTTAGCGCCATACAATTTATTGCCGGAAGGTGGCAAAGCTGCTTATTTGGATTCAGGTGTTTGGGCAAGCAAAGCAATCAAAGAAGCTAAATACTTTGGTGAGACTGTTGTGGTAGCTACTTCTAAAGAAAGCAACTACACTCATATCCCTAAAGATTTTACTATTCCTGCTGATGCGGCTTATTTCCACATCACATCAAATAATACCATCTATGGTACACAGTTGCAGCAATTCTTTAAATCACCTATTCCGGTGGTTTGCGACATGTCGTCAGACATTTTCAGCCGTAAAGTAAATGTGGCTGATTTTGGTTTGATCTACGCCGGTGCGCAAAAGAATATGGGTCCTGCAGGTGTTACTCTCGTTATCGTAAAAGATTCGATCTTGGGAAAAACCGGTCGTAAGATTCCTGCAATGTTTAACTATCAGACACAAATTGAAGGCGGATCAATGTATAATACGCCTCCATGCTTTGCCATCCTGGTATCGATGCTGACACTGCGTTGGTTGAAATCAAAAGGCGGTGTTGCAGCTATTCAACAAGAAAATGAGGCCAAAGCCAGAGCTTTATATGCTGAGATCGACCGCAATCCATTGTTCAGAGCCGTTGCAGTTCCTGAAGACCGCTCGCACATGAATGTTTGCTTTGTTATGGATAACGCAGAGCTTGAAAAACCGTTCCTGAAATATTGCGAAGAAAAAGGCATTGTGGGTATCAAAGGCCACAGAAGCGTAGGCGGTTTCAGGGCATCAATTTATAATGCATTGCCGATCACCAGCGTACATGTGCTGATTGACGCGATGCAGGAGTTCCAGGAGAAGAATAAATAATTTTTAAGTTCATTAGTTCACTGGCTCATTTGTTCATTAGTATTAATGAGCAGACCAATGAACTAATGATACAAATGAACTATTGAACAATAAAAAAATGATCAAAATATTAGCTAACGATGGTATCGATCCGATAGGGAAAAAAATGCTGGAAGATGCCGGATTTGAAGTAGATACAAATAATATACCACAGGATGAATTACCTGTTAAACTGCAGGCTTATGATGCCATCACTGTTCGTAGCGCTACTAAAGTGCGCAAAGCATTGATCGACGCTTGCCCTAACCTGAAACTGATCGGTCGCGGTGGGGTAGGCGTAGATAACATTGATGTAGACTATGCCAAAGAGAAAGGCATTGGCGTGTATAACACCCCTGCATCTTCATCATTATCAGTTGCAGAACTGGTGTTCGGACAGTTGTTTGGCTGCGTTCGGTTTTTACCGGACAGCAACCGCAAAATGCCTGTTGAAGGTAATACCAAATTTAACGATCTGAAAAAAGCTTATGCAAAAGGTATCGAGCTTCGCGGTAAGACTTTAGGTATTGTAGGCTTTGGTCGAATCGGTCGCGAGGTGGCTAAGATTGCTATTGGTGTAGGAATGGATGTGCTGGCTTATGATTTATATCCATTTAACCCGGAAGTAGAAATAGTATTAGGCGGTGGTACAACCGTTAAAACATCTGTAAAGACCGCTACCCTGGATGTGATAATCAAAACAGCAGATTTCATTACATTGCATACACCGTTTGTAGACAAAGCCTTATTAGGCGCTGCTGAACTTGCTCAAACCAAAAAAGGTGTGGGCTTGGTTAATTGTTCTCGCGGTGGTTTGATAGATGAATTAGCTTTGGTCGACGCATTGAACAGCGGTCAGGTTTCATTTGCTGCATTGGATGTGTTCGACAACGAGCCAACCCCGCGCGAAGAAATATTGAAACATCCTAAAATATCATTAACACCGCACATTGGTGCAGCTACCAACGAAGCCCAGGAAAGAATAGGAGTGGAACTGGCGAGTTTGATAATAGGACATTTTAAGAAGTAAGGAGTTTGAGCCCATTTTTCTGTACGAATTAAACCCGGTCAGTTTTGGCTGGGTTTTTTGTTTAAAAGTATGTTCGTGTGAGCAAGAACACAGAGCCGATGAGGTAACATCTGTCGGCATGATGACTTTTGGGTTAACCCTGTAAAGAGATTAGTTGTTGTCATTCATTAAGTGGCGAAGATATGCAGCCGGGTTGTCGAGAAATGATTTGGTAAGATAGAAGTGTTCAGTATTTTCATAGTTGGTTTCCTGTACACCACTTTCATCAAATTGGTAAATGGTAGCTCCCGGATAACAAATAAGTATCGGCGAATGCGTAGCTATCAGGAATTGTGCTCTACCACTTTTCTCAAGCTCACTTATAACTGACATAAAAGCCAATATTCTTGCAGGTGAAAGGGCTGCTTCGGGCTCGTCGAGAATATAAATACCTGACTCAAACTGATTATTAAACAGAGCAAGAAATGATTCCCCATGTGATTGCTGGTGCAACGATTTCCCGCCATAAGCATTCAGAATACGACGATCATCTAAAGCCAACTCATCGATGTAAGACGCAAAATTGTAAAAGCTTTCTGCCCTCATGAAAAATCCATCGTTTATCCTGCGCGGCGTCCAACCTAAATGAACATGTCGGGTCAATGCTGATTCATATCCTTCAAAACGATGGCCGGTATTTAGATTATGATTTCTATTGCCACCTCTCAGGCTAAATCCACATTGCTCTGCAATACCTTCCAACAAAGTGGACTTTCCTGACCCATTTTCACCTACAAAGAAAGTTACGTTACTTTTTAGGCTAAGTTCCAGGCCTCTATTGAGGCTTGAAATATGTTGCAGGTAACCACCGCCCAAAGGTGACAGAGAGATATGTGATAAGAATGGCATGCTTTATTGACTTAGAACAAACTTACAATTCTTGTATTGTTTCAAAAAATCTAATAGAAACACATAAATATAGCAAGCCTCAGATTATTTTCGTACCGGCTAAGGGTAAACGACGGTCAGCGTGTCTATACTGCGGATAACTATACTATGATGAGATCACGATTGCTAGTTTTTTTCTTTCTGTTAATTTGTTTTTCGATACCTGCTTTTGCACAAAGCAACTTGTTCAGGAAAATAACTATAGATAAAATTGATCATCAGACCTTTGGGACAGTCTTGCAGAAGATCGCTTCAAAAGGAGAATTTACGTTTGCTTATAATAACAAGGCTATTCCAGCCGATAGCATTATTTCGGTTAGCGGGTTCAATGGAACGATCTACTCATTTTTGATCAATACTCTGGGTCCTGATTATGAGTTTAAAGAAGTGCCCGGCTATATCGTACTGCGGCATGCACCGTCTAAAATGCTAGTGACAGCTGCAATAGAAAATATACGGGATCAGCAATTAACAATCAGGGGGCAGGTGCTCGATGTTAGCAACAGAACTCCTGTTAAACAGGTGAGCGTTTATGAAAGGAATCAGTTGATTTCTACCCTGACCGATGACGATGGTGATTTTCAATTAACCTTGAATAATCAAAATGGCCCTATTTCATTAACTGCGACTAAGGAGAACTATCGTGATACCAGCCTTCTTTTTCTGAAAGAGGTTAAAGTTAACTCCAAAAAGAAAAAGCGTTACAAGTATCATCCGGAAGAGACAGTAGATAAATTGGGGAAAGGTATTGCCCGCATGTTTATCGGGTCAAAACAACGGATTCAAAACATGAACCTGGGCGGCTTTTTTGCTTTTAGTCCTTACCAGGTTTCGTTAACTCCTGGCTTGAGCTCACACGGGATGTACAGCAGCCAGGTGGCCAATAACGTTTCGATCAACATGCTTGGCGGTTATACGGCAGGTGCGCAGGGCGTAGAGATAGGAGGCTTGTTTAACATCGACAGATGGGACGCAGGCTTTTTACAAGCGGCCGGTCTGTTTAATGTAATAGGAGGTAAGATGAATGGCATCCAGGTGGCAGGCATTTTCAACCAGGTTTTAGATAAGACCAGCGGCATCCAGGTAGCAGGTATCAGTAACTATGCAAATGAAGTAAAAGGCCTGCAATTTGCCGGAATATATAACGTCGCAAAAAAGGTAAAAGGTGTCCAGTTAGCCGGGCTTGTCAATGTAGCAGATAGCAGTGACTACCCCATTGCGCCTATCAATTTTATTAAAAACGGGCACAAGAGCTTATCACTTAGCTATGATGAACTCCATTATGCGCATTTGGATTTTCGTTCGGGTGGGCGTGTTCTTTATGGCCTGATCGGTGCTGGTTACAATGTTGATTATTCCGGCAAGTATGCCTTTGATATAGGATTTGGAGCTTATTTTCTTCACCGATCCTCGTTTACACTCGACGGGGAATATGGATACGAAGCCCTGACCAGTTTCAAAAAAGATCCTGATCAGATCAGTTCTTTCCGCCTGCTTGCAGGGTTAAATCTGACCAAACGGGTACGATTATTTGTTGGGCCAACCATCAATCTGGCTTCTTACACCGCCAGTGAACCTTTAGTGATTCATGGCTGGAAGGTGAATACCTATGGAAGTGGCGATGACATCAATACAATCTATGCCGCCGCAGCCGGTGGCTTACAGCTTACCTGGTAAGAATGATCGTATTCCCGCGATCGACTCTGTGTATTTCAGGTGTAGTGAGCAGCAATACTTGCAGTATCTTATCCAGCGACTCATTTTTAAAGGTTGCCGTAACCGGAAGATCAGTCAGGCCTTTCCCTTCAATCCGAATGTCTGCACCATACGCTTCATTCAGCACCTTCACCAGGTGGCCAAGCGGTGTATGATCGTTGACAAACTCGCCTGTACGATAGTACTGATACAGCAGATCATTATTTGCTTCTGGTTGTAAAGAAGCACTTTCCGGCCGAACAAGCACCATTTGTTTTTGCTTAAGCAGAACATTACCGGCTTTGCGTTGCACCCGTACAATTCCGCTTTCCACTATAACCTCCACCTTGCCTGCTGCTGATCTTACATTGAATGCGGTACCGACATCTGTGATACTGATATCCGCAGCATGTACCACAAAAGGTTTGCTTGTGTTGTGAACTACTTTAAAGAAGGCTTCTCCCTTAAGGTAAACCGTTCTGCCTAAATAACGAATGTTTGAGTTTTTATTCAGTTGGATCACCGAGCCGTCCGGTAATGTATCGGTAACCACTTTATTGTAGGCTGTTACTACTGTCCATTCATCGCGTTGCTGATATGTGTAATACCAGGTCAGCCATAAAGCGCCGCCGAGTACCAATACAGCTGCGGCCTGCAGCCAGCGGTTATATTTGCTTAGCATTTTAACAGGCGCAGGCTTGTAGTTTTCCCTTTTTACCTTGAATTTTTCCCAGGCTTCATCCTCACTGATGGGGCTTTTCTGAGCCAGCTGCTTACTCTGATCGAGAAGAAACCTGATTTGCTCCAGGTGTTTCATATGCGCATCTTCACCAGTAAGCCAGCTTTCTACCTGTTGCCTCTCTATGGTACTTGCTTCATCCAGGACATACCTGATCAGCAGATCTTCTGTTATATCCTCTTTCATCTTTTAAATAGGTTAAGTAGTATGAAAAGAGTGACGGGTAAAAACTCCGCCATCTCTTTTCTTAATATTTTAAGTGCTTTAACCATATGCGTTTCTACCGTTTTAACAGATATCTGCAGCTGATCGGCTATTTGTTGGTATTTCAGTCCCTCAAACCGGCTGAGATGAAATGTGGCCCGGCATTTCTCCGGTAATTTATTCAGCGCCTTTGCCAAATGTGTTTCTACTTCGTTCAGCTTTATTCTTTCCGCGGCATCTCCCGAATGATACCCGATAGTCGGAGCAGTTAATTCCTGGTAGCGTGAATGCACTTTTTGGCGCCGCAGCAGGTTAAGACTGTCATGGTAGATACACCGGTACAGGTACGATTTGATGGAAGTATGTATACCTGCCCAGTCGTTTCGTTCCCACAATTTCAGAAACAGGCCTTGCACTACTTCTTCCGCATTATCCCAATCGTTTACCAAAGTGTAGGCATAAGTATGCAATTCCCTGAAGTGAGCCTTAAATAAAGCCTCAAATTCCGCTTCGCTGATCGATGAGCTCTTTAACTGCATTGGCCAAATATACTTATAATCGGATGGCAACGCCGGCGTTGTACCCGATGTAAAAGGCCCTGAAATCATCGCCATTTTTTCCGCCCCATGAAGAGATATATTTTTTATGGCGTAGCATATCTTCACTGGAGTTGGTTTGCATATAAACGAACGACGGTCCTGCAAACAAGTCAATATGATTGACAAGCCTGAGCGAAGGAAGCGCAGCAAACGCAGCTCTGTAATAGGTTAGTCCCTTGAAGTTTAATAATGCAGAATTTGTCAATTCAGCATTTAAGAGAAAGGTCTCCGCCCGAACAATATGAGCGCCAAGGCCGGCCTGGTAAGCATATACATCCTTTTTGTTGGCGACGTTATACCCGGCACCAATAATACCATAAAGAAATTTGCCTCCGGAGCGCAGGCTTAACATCAAAGTCTCATTCTCATCATAGGTAACGCCAAGCGTCATTTCCCCGTTTTTAGAAACATTGATGAAACCAACCTGGCAATTTGCGGTGTCGGCAATATTGATGAACCCGCTGATCTGTACGCCTTTTACATTTTTGGCTACGTTCATAAAACCTGCCAGTTGCATTCCGGATATATTGCCGCTCGAATTGGCAAAACCAGCTATTTGTGTTCCGCTGGTGCTTTTAGAAAAATTACCAAAGCCCGCTATTTGCGTACCGCTTGTACTTTTTGAAAAGTTGCCAAATCCAGCAATGGCGGTTCCATGCCCTCCGCCAGATGTATTCATAAAACCAGCTACGAGAAAGCCGTTCGTATTGTGCTTAACAAAATTGCCAAAACCAGCCAACGCAAACCCGGTTTCTGACGCGGATAAGCCAGCTATCGCATTCAGTGAAAATGAGTTGGTATCACGTGAAGCGGAGGTCCAATTACTGCTGAGCGGCGGCACGAGACCGATATTTATTTTCCGTGTAGATTGCTGGGCAAACGTGGTAGCGGCAGTCAACATACCTGCTGCAAAGATTAAAATTAGCTTTTTCATACTGTCTTATTGTTTATTTTGACGTTAAGACACATTGATCAAAGCATACCCTTACCCAATCGGAAAAATAAATTCAGGAATTCAATTAAAATAAAAAAGACCTCCCTGCAAATTGGGAAGCCTTTCAATACCTTATAAGATCAATTTTATAGTTCTTTTATCTTAATATTTCTAAACGCGATACCAGTGGCCCAGTCTTGAAGAGCTATATGGCCGTTGATATGTTTACCATATTCAGGGAAAGCGTGAAAATGGGACGCAGCTACTTTTTGTGCCCAGGCTTTGGAGTTAAAGTCCATTTCTGTGGTTAACACGCCATTCAGAAAAAATTGCACTTTACCATTCTTTTGTTTGATCTCTGAATGGTTCCACGTATCAGCGGGTTTGGTTTTTACAGCTGTCTTTTGCGATGTCATTCCAAATAAGCATCCTGAACGGTATTCCGGTTTTGCATAGTCCGGGTTGGCATTATCAAGCAACTGGTATTCTGGCCCTGATGCCCAGCCGGTCGGGATATCCTTTTTTTCTAAAACATTAATAAAAACGCCGCTGTTACCGCCTTTTGGTAATTTCCAGTCGAATTTCAGGTCATAATCTTTATATTCTTTGTCAGTGATCAAATCGCCGGGACCTGTCTTATCATTTGGATCGCAAAAAAGCTCACCATCCTTAGCTTTCCATACGGTGAACGGCACCTGGCTGTTGTACAAATGCCAGCCGCTGGTTGAGCTTCCGTCAAATAACAATTTCCAGCCCTGTGCCTTTTCTTTGGCAGAAAGCTTATTGTTTTGATCGGTTGTGTAAGTGAAACTGGTAAAAATGGCGACAGATAAAGCCACAATGGATAAAGATTGGATAACGTTTCTTTTCATAATTGGTTAGATTCTTAATGGTTGGTTTAATGGATAATCTAATTTGCAAAATAAATTTGGGAAGAGCGACAATATATAGGCTACTTATCGGAAAAGATACGTGCGGAAGAAGGGACTCGAACCCTAAAATGACAAAAGCCCCGATACCATAGTATCGAGGCTTTGTACCCAGAGCCGGGGTCGAACCGGCACGGCCTTGCAGCCATTGGTGTTTGAGACCAACGCGTCTACCGATTCCGCCATCTGGGCCTCTTTTGGTCTGAACGGTGGATTAGTTCGTTCAAAACCGGGCTGCAAATGTATTCAAACTCTCCTTAATACGCAACAAATATTTTTGTCTGTAGTAAATATCTAAAATTTCGTTCAGCCGGCTTTCTTTTGCTGTATCATCCAATGTTTGATAATCTTTTGTTAATGAGTGCAGTTTCTGGTTAATATCATCATCTACTGCCATCACTTCATTATTGATCTCTGCCCACTGATCGGCATCCTCAATTTCCATCAGGCGTTCATTAATATCCATCATCTCCATCAGAAAATCGCCGGGCAGGGCAGGTTTAGCGCCATCAACCAACAATTCATGCTGACGTAAGATATACTCAAGCCGTTTGGTGGGATCACTCAAAGTCTGCCATGCTTTATTGTTGATGGTGGATAGTTCTAATATCTCCTGTTGTTTTTCGTCTGTATCAGTAGCATAAAAATCTGGATGATACTGCTTGCTCAGCTCATAAAATTTCTTTTTCAAAGCAGCTACATCGGGGTGAAAGGATTCAGGTATTCCGTAGAAATCGAAGTAATTGATCATAATGCAAAAGTACACGAATTACACCTATTTGATCGAATTGCACGAATTTGAATATTTCGATGTCAATTCGTGTAATTAGTGCACTTATTCTCATTCGTGAAATTCGTGCTTAATTATCATCTTTGTGCATGAGTTTATACGACCAGATACGGCAAAAGCCTTTCTTTATATTGGGCCCTTGTGTTATGGAAAACCAGGACCTGCTTTACACCGTTGCCGAAAAAGCTGCCGAAATAGGGCAGAAGTACCCTGTAACTGTGATTTTTAAATCTTCATTTGATAAAGCAAACCGCACCTCCATTCATTCCTACCGCGGACCGGGTATTGAAAAAGGGATGGAGATGCTGCAAAATGTAAAGGAGCGTTTCAATTTACCTGTTACTACCGATATTCATGAACCATTCCAGGCTGCTGTTGCTGCTGAGGTGGTTGATATATTGCAAATACCTGCTTTCTTATGCCGTCAGACTGATCTATTAGTCGCTGCTGCAAAAACGGGTAAAATTGTAAATGTGAAAAAGGCCCAGTTCCTTTCTGGACAGGATATGTTTTACCCTGCACAGAAGGTGATTGAAGCAGGAAATGAACAAGTGATCCTTACCGAGCGAGGAAACATGTACGGATATAATAACCTGGCTGTCGATTTCAGGAATATTTATGATATGAAGAAATTCGGTCACCCGGTTTGTATGGATTGTACGCATTCCGTTCAGCGTCCGGGTAGTGCAGGCGGCAAAACAGGTGGTGATCGTACATTCGTTCCGATGATGGCATTGGCTGCAAAAGCATTTGGTGCCGATGGTTATTTTATGGAGACACATCCCGATCCGGATAATGCATTGAGTGATGGACCGAACATGGTGAAACTGCACCAGTTGGAAGAAGTGATTAAGCCTTTACTTTAATAGTTCAAGGGGTTTTACGTATTACGTTGTACGTTGTACGTAATTGGGATTAAACAAAACGTAATACGTAAAACTTAAAACGTACAACTTGAAAGAAACCGCCAAAAGGGTATTTGATATCGAGATCGAATCACTGAAAGAAGTTGCTAATTCCATTGGCGATGATTTTACTTTAGCTGTTAACGCCATACTGGAATCAAAAGGTAAACTGATTGTTGCCGGAGTGGGTAAATCAGGATTAATAGGCCGGAAGATAGCCGCAACACTGGCAAGCACCGGAACCCCTAGTTTTTTTCTGCATCCCGGTGAGGCTTTTCATGGTGATCTGGGAATGGTAGAGCATGACGACCTGGTTATATTGATTTCTTACTCCGGCGAAACGGATGAAGTGTTGAAGATCATCCCTTTTTTGAAATGGAACAATAACCAAATCATCAGTATTACCGGCAATCCGAATTCAACAATAGCCAAAAACAGCGATTATCACCTGAATGTATGCATTACCCGCGAGGCTTGTCCGCTGGAATTGGCGCCGACTTCATCAACTACTGTTACTTTGGTAATGGGTGATGCTTTGGCTATTGCACTGATGGAAGCCAGGCAGTTTCAACATGAGGACTTTGCGCGGTTTCACCCAGGAGGCAGCTTAGGACGAAAATTATTGGTTAAGGTGAAAGACCTGATGCGCAAGGAAAGCCTGCCTTTTATAGATAAAAATGCTTCATTTACTGAAATGTTGCTCTGTATGTCGGAAGGTAAGCTGGGAATGGTGATTGTCGGAACAGCAGACAAGGTAGAAGGTATAGTTACTGATGGTGACCTTCGCAGGGCATTGTTGTGTAATCCGGATACCAAACAATTGCATATCGACGATATGATGACCATTAACCCAGTTATCGTTGAACCGGAAGAATACATTCACCAGGCCGAACAATTAATGATTGAACGAAAAATAGCAACTATATTGGTAGGTTCGGCGCAAAACCGAACAGTAACTGGCGTATACCAAATCTATAACGGATAATTATGCCACTATACAAAGATCAAATGAACCGAACGGTAGACATACCGTCCATTCCTAAAAGGATCATTTCGATCGTACCATCCCAAACCGAATTATTGTTTGACCTTGGCCTTGATGAGGAGATCATCGGCGTAACGAAATTCTGCATTCATCCAGCCGATAAAGTTAAACGAAAGCCTAAAATAGGTGGAACTAAGGCATTAAATATCAACGCAATAAAAAAGTTGAACCCTGATCTTATCATTGGGAATAAGGAAGAAAACGAAAAAGAGCAGGTTGAGGAATTAGCAAAAAACTTCCCGGTTTGGATGAGTGATATTTCTGATCTGGAAGAAGCTCTCGATATGATACAGCGGGTAGGGGGAATAACAGGAAAAAGAGTAGAAGCCGCTGATTTAACCCAATCCATTCAGTCAAAATTCGACGGATTGCAATTTAAAAAAAGCGGATTGCGTGTTGCCTACTTGATTTGGAGAAAGCCTTTTATCGTAGCTGGGAAGGGTACTTTTATAGATGATATGCTTAAAAGATGCGGCTTGAAGAATGCTTTTGACTTAGATAGATATCCCGAAGTATTTCCCGGTCAGATAGTAGAGGCGAACCCTGACCTGGTGTTTCTTTCATCAGAACCCTATCCATTCACCGACAGGCATGTTACCGAGTTCCAGGCTTTGGTGCCTGATGCCAATATCCAATTAGTGGATGGTGAGCTATTCTCGTGGTATGGAAGCAGGTTATTAAAAGCTCCTGAATATTTTAAACAATTGATTGCGAGCATCAATCGGTGAAATCTGAAAAAAATCGGTGCAATCCTAAAAAATAGTTTATCTTTGCCGACTCTTAAAAATCCTAACTGCGGAAGTGGCGTAATTGGTAGCCGCACCAGACTTAGGATCTGGCGCCGCGAGGCGTGGGGGTTCGAGTCCCTTCTTCCGCACTGAATAAAACCCGGTCAACTTGGCTGGGTTTTTGTTTGTTATGTAATAGCTTTTACTTAAATTTGATATAATATCATGGACAAACCAAAGCAAGAATTTGATAAAGCTGAACTTGACCTTTTGAAGGAAGGGTTAAAAAGAAGCTACAAAGAGCGCTTTGAAATGGCTACCCGGCTATATAAAATTCAACAAACCATGAGTAAAGCAACCATCACTCATAAACCCTTTATTAGCAAATAACTGTGGATATCTTTGATGAGGAGATATTAAATTTTTGGAGAGCTCTTCAGGAAAATAACGTGCAATATATCCTGGTCGGTGGTTATGCTATTAACCTGCATGGATATCAACGATTTACCGGAGATTTGGATATCTGGATAAAAGATGAATTGGCTAACAGGCAGCACCTTCGCAAAGCTTTCATAGCTTGCAGCATGGGCGACTTTCCTATGCTGGAATATATGCAATTTGTGCCCGGATGGACAGATTTTCATTTAAATAATAATATGCGCCTCGATATATTAATTGATATGAAAGGCCTCGAAGGATATACTTTTGATGAATGTTTGCAAATGGCATCTGTAGCGGATATTGAAGGT
Organism: Mucilaginibacter sp.; assembly: GCF_036568825.1. GTDB lineage: Bacteria > Bacteroidota > Bacteroidia > Sphingobacteriales > Sphingobacteriaceae > Mucilaginibacter. The sequence goes on from NZ_DATCRU010000093.1 coordinate 59,214, forward strand.
ATAAATATTCCTTTTTTGCACATTAATCAATTAATTGAAAATAAGAAACAAGTTAACCGACCTAAGGATCAGTTAGATGTACTGGCACTTGAGGAAATACGTAAGTTGAGGGAAATTTAAAAACAGTCTCGGTCGTATCAGGCTTAGGATTTGGTACCGCGGTGCGTCTAGTCTCTTCTTCCACATTGAAAGCTAATACATTTGTTATTTGTATTATCACCGTGTTGTGAAGAGGTAAACTCCACGTCAATTTTAAATCAATTACCAATTCACACAGCTGCATTTCCTATATTTGTTCTACCCTGAATTAACAGGAAAACACACTTATTCTTTAAACCCACGCCCATGAAAGCAAATATTGGAATCACAGAAGAAAACAGAGCCGCTGTTTCAGCCCAACTGGCAAAATTATTAGCCGACGAATTTGTACTTTATACTAAAACCCGCAACGCGCACTGGAATGTTGAAGGCCCTGATTTTCATTCGATGCACTTGTTTTTTGAATCACAATACGAAGAACTGGATGACGTAATGGATAGCGTTGCCGAACGTATCCGCATGATCGGTCATTATGCACCGGCTACTCTGAAAAGCTTTTTACAGCTTACTCATTTGGGAGAGCTTACTGAAAGGTCAAACGACAGTCTAGGTTTTATCCGCGAACTGGTTGAAGACCACAACAGCATTATCGAATTTATCAGAGGCAATATTAATCCATTTGCCAATGAATACGGTGATGCAGGTACAAGCGATTTTATCACCGGCCTGATGGAAACACACGAGAAAATGGTATGGTTCCTGCGTTCACATCTTAAATAAACTAAGAGACATAGTATATGTAAAGGCAGGTAGTAATGCACTATCTGCCTTTTTTATTAATGTCCATGTACCTTATTGTATTTTGCAGGAATAGATCGCAAATAGGTATACATTACATCGACGTCCCTGTCATTCAATCTGTCAAATTTCGGCATAGGCGGGTGTAATTTCCCGTTTGGTGATTCGCCGTCTTTTACTGCTTTTCTGAACTGTAATTTGTTATAACTACCAATTCCTGTTTGCTTATCGGGAGTAAGATTTGAGGCATAAATCTCCATGCCTTGCGGAGTTTTGAATTTCATGCCACCGGCCATGTAACCTTTGGATTGTTCGGGATCAATATAATTTAGTTTGGTCAGGCTTTTTGAATGGCAATGAAAGCAGCCAATATTATCGACTAAGTACCGGCCTGCAGCAATGGAATCGTTTTCAGGTGGTCTTTTAATATCGGTTTTATAGGGCAGGGGTTTTGCCATCATGTTCATAGCTACCTTACCTATTAAAGTTAGGTGACTAGTGCCAACAGTAGTATCTGCCGCAGCCACAGCCGGATCATTAGAACGGAGATAGACTATAATATCATTAAGATCCTCATCTGCCATATTGGGGCGCAGCATATAAGGGATGAAACGTCCATCCCTGGCTACACCTGTTTTAAGTAAATACTTTAATTCTGCGTCTGAATAATGGGGAGGAATACCATTTGATTTGGAATTTGTAAGATTTGCCGAGTAAATTTTTCCAACTATACCCGGCACTTCATGAATACGCGTACCGATGAATTTATTTACCGACGGATCGTAATGACACCCGCCGCAAATACTGTAAACCAATACCCGGCCATGCTCCAGGGCTGTTTCTGAACGCGAAGCGGTAAAGTTTGATTTCGTGGTATCAAATTTAGTTTTACAGCTGCCGATAATAACAGCAGCTGATAAAATACTTATCGCCGATATCCAATAAAACTTCCGCATTTTCTGAAGTTATCTTACTCATTAATACATAATTGCATCAGCAATGTTTCAATAAACAAGTAAGAATTAGGCTTCACACAGTTTGCTGCCACCACTTCAGCGGAAATTTGATCTTATCCACCGAACTTACTACCATATCAGGCTTAAAAGCATAGTGATTTAAAGTGTCTTTATCTGATATTCCTGAAAGCACCAGTATAGTTTTATAACCCATCTGCACACCGCCTTGTATATCAGTCTCCATCGTATCGCCTACAACGGTGGTTTCGGCTGTTTCAAGACCAAGATATTTCCTTGCCGAGCGCATCATTACTGGGCTTGGTTTACCAGTTACGAAGGCTTTTCTGCCAGTAGCTTCTTCAATCATAGCTGTGGTGGCTGCTATGCCGAGGTTGTTCCATCCAGGTTTTTTGGGTGATGGATCACGGTTTGTGGTGATGAATTTAGCGCCTGCCAATATCATATCCACAGCGCGCTGTACCATTTCGAGGGTGAAATTTCGGCCTTCGCCCAACACCACAAACTCGGGGTCGGTATCTACCAGGGTGATGCCGTTTTCGTGCAGGCTGGTTAACAAACCGCCTTCGCCTAAAACATAAGCTGTGGTTCCGTTCGGGCTTTGATCGCCCAAAAATTTGCCGGTGGCCATAGCGCTGGTATAAATATGATCTTCTGTAACTTCAATACCCAACCGTTTTAGCTTGCGCACGGCTTCTAGCCTTGTACGCTGGCTGTTATTGGTCATAAAGGTAAAAGGCGTACCACTTTTTAATAAGTTATTTATAAATGTATCTGCGCCTTCTATCAATTGCTCGCCGCTGTAGATGACACCATCCATATCAATCAAAAGTCCGTGTTTCATAGTTGTAATTTGTATAAGGTATCGTTACAGCCAAAAATAACCAATTGGCGGCTCACATCAACCAGAAAGTTATTGAAATAAAGTTTATTTCTACGTAATAAGTATTATATGCAAAGTTGCGGTATCATAACACTGTTACATTGACTTTATTGATGTTATAAGATCAAAGCCGTACATTGCCCGTACCATATAAACCAATCTTATGAAAAGAATTTTCAAACGCACTTTACTCATTCTTCTGTTTTTAAGCGCTTCTGCAATCGCTTTCGGGCAAAATAAACTACCTCAGTTGCTAATCCGTTTGGATGATATCGGCATGAACCATTCCGTTAATATGGCTGCCAAGGCAGTTGCTGAAACCGGGATGCCTGTATCGGTATCTATTCAATTTGCCTGTCCCTGGTACCAGGAGGCAGTTGCAGTGCTGAAGAATCACCCGAATGTTTGTGTAGGTGTTCATCTAACGTTAACTGCCGAATGGAAATATTACCGCTGGGGACCAGTGTTGGGAGCGTCTGCGGTACCAAGCCTGGTCGATTCGCTGGGATATTTTCATACTACTGGTCGTGCTTTTGAACACGGGCAATATAAATTAGATGATGTGGAAAAAGAATTATCAGCACAAATTGAAAGAGCTTTGCATTCAGGTATCAAGATCACTTATGTCGATCCGCATATGGGTGTAGCCTTGTCGACACCTGAATTAAGGGCGCTTACAGAAAAACTGGCCCGTAAATATCACCTCGCAATCTCAACCTTAAGCAATGTAACCTATTACGGCGAAACGTATAAGGAAATGTGGGGCGAACCGATCGCTACTAAAAAATCAGCGTTTATGGATTACGTTGAACATCATCTGAATCCCGATAGACCTAACCTGATGGTGATCCATGCCGCCACACCGAGCCCTGAAATGGATGCCATGATAGATGAGAATAGCAGGCTGATGCGTGATGCTAATGGAAATTCCATCGTAAGCAAACACCGCCAAACCGAGTTGAATATGATCTTATCTCCAGATTTCACCAGCCTGAACGGTAAGAAGTTTGAATTGAGCAATTACGCCGAGTTATTAAAAGGTAAAGATATCAGCGTACTGAAAGCAAGCAAGGTGGTATGGCCTGTCGGTGCTAAACAGGAATGATTTTATTCCTGAGCCGGGAAACATACTTCATATCCGAATTTTCTATATTTTTAACTCATCAATGGAAGTTAAAAACAACAAGCGCACCATACGTGCCTGGGCCTTTTTTGATTGGGCCAATTCGGCTTATAACTTGGTTATCACGTCCACCATTTTTCCGGCTTATTATGTAGCTATCACTAATAACGCCCAAAATGGCAATCACGTCACCTTTTGGGGCCATAGTTTTGTTAATACGGCGCTATCTGATTATACGCTCGCTGCTGCCTACCTTATAATAGCTATACTATTGCCGATATTAACGTCAATAGCCGATTATCGGGGTAACAAAAGAATATTCATGCAGTTTTTTACCTGGCTGGGCGCCATATCCTGCGGAATGCTTTATTTTTTCAAGCTTGATACCCTGCAAACCAGCATGGTCTTTTTCGGGTTGGCAGCTATAGGTTATAGCGGTGGCTTTGTGTTTTATAATTCTTATCTGCCCGAAATTGCTACTTTAGATATGCAAGACCGTGTGAGTGCCAAAGGGTTCACCTACGGCTATATTGGAAGTGTAATTTTACAACTGATCTGTTTTGCATTTGTGCTGGAGCCACAATGGTTTGGCATTGCTGATAAATCATTCCCGGCACGCTTATCGTTCTTATTGGTAGGTGTCTGGTGGATATGCTTTGCCTATATTCCCTTCACTGTTCTACCAAAAGGAAGCCCGAATGCACAAAGTCATCATAAAAATATTATTAAAGGGGGATTTATAGAACTGGGCAAGGTTTGGCAACAGGTAAAAAACATGCCGGTGCTGAAACGTTATTTGCCGGCATTCTTTTTTTACTCCATGGGGGTACAAACCATTATGCTGGTAGCAACAAGTTTTGGAGCGAAAGAACTGAAAATGGAAACTAGTTCATTGATATCTATCATCCTGATCATCCAATTAGTGGCAATCGGTGGCGCTACGCTGATGTCCCGGCTTTCTGATAAATATGGCAACGTAAAAGTATTACCATGGGTAGTATTGATTTGGATAATGGTGTGCATCGCGGCCTATTTCACTACAAACTCTACCGAATTTTATATTCTGGCTGTAGTTGTCGGTTTGGTAATGGGAGGGATACAGTCGCTTTCCCGGTCTACCTATTCCAAGTTTATTCCGCAGGATATAACCGATTCGGCTTCTTTCTTTAGTTTTTATGATGTGACGGAAAAAATTGCGATCGTAGGAGGAATGTTCAGCTTCGGTTTGGTGGATGATATTACCAATAGCATGCGTAATTCGGCGTTAGTATTATGTATTTATTTTATTGTAGGATTAATATTACTGCTCTCATTACTGAATTATCAGAAGAAAAATGTGATTGAACTGGTCGCTGAGCAGGTTGATTAATCAATCTCATTGATTATATTTGAGTATGAACCTTATAAAAAACATTCTGATTGCTTTTCTTTTACTTGCTCCATTTATTGCATCTGCGCAAAAATTGAAAGAGTATAAGGCTTCCAATGGTATAATTTATCACCCTGGCGACACCATCAAAGTAGGCTTAGGGTCGATGCCTGATGGGAACTTTAAATATATCCAGATCAACCAATTACTTCCCGGTCCGCCTGATCCGCGCCGGAGCAATAGCATGACTGCACGTAAGGATATGTCGGGCAGCGGGTATGTGATTAAGAAGATACAGAATGTAAAGCAAATGGCGGGAGGGGAGAAAACCGTGATCACTATCAGAACTGGTGGCTTGCCTACCTGCGATATCTGGATAGAAGAAGCAATAGCAGCATGTGAAGTAACCCCATGCAATAATCAGAAGTCAGCACCGGCAAGTAGTGTGGCCGATGAAATTCTCAAACTCAAAAAACTGCTGGATGCAGGCGCCATTACCCAGGCGGAGTACGATGCGCAGAAGAAAAAGTTGCTCGCGCAGTAGATTGTCAGAAATTCGTTGCCTGTCAGCTTAAATATTGTACTTTTAGGCTCTCAATAAGTTTATTCTGATATGTTTTGGTTTGAAGACGAGGTTAAGCGCTTAGAAAAAGAGAGCGAAGAACGAAATTACCAAGCTTCCATGATCTTTTATGGAAGCTCATCCATACGTTTATGGTCCTCACTATGTGACGATTTCAAACAATTTTCACCGGTCAATCTTGGGTTTGGAGGATCTACCCTTGCAGCATGTACCTGGTTTTTTGATCGCATTGTAGCGCCATATCAGGCAAAATCACTCGTGTTCTATGCTGGCGACAATGATCTTGGTGATGGCAGACATCCTGAGGAAATATTCATTTTCTTTCAGCAACTGGTTGCAAGGATGGATGCCCGTTATGGCTCAATCCCCTGTTATTTTATTTCGATAAAGCCGAGTTTATTGCGCTGGGGACTCAATGATCCTTTAAGATATACGAATCTTATTATTGAAAAAGAGATCGCCGACCATCATAAAAACTGGCAATTTATCGATATCTATAATCATATGCTGGATGAGCACGGTAATCCTGATAAAAGTTATTTTGAGCAGGATGGGCTACATCTAAATAACAAAGGTTACACATTGTGGAACAGCATCATACACCCCAAACTATCTGAAAATCTTCATGCTGAATTAACATAAATATAATATATCCCAAGCATACTTGCGGTGCATTATGGACAGGGAATATATTAAGTGGTACAGCCCGGCGCTGCAGAAAGACATGGAGTTATTGGTCTTCGGACGTGGCGGCGCTTCCATTATATTTTTCCCGCCAAGGATGGGACGCTTTTACGATTATGAGAACTGGGGAGTAATAGAATCGCTCCGGAGCAAAATCGAAAAAGGATATATCCAGGTATTCTGCGTAGATAGCGACGACTGCCAGGGATTTTATAACTACTGGCTGCACCCTGCACAAAAAATACAGCGGGAAGTACAATACGAAAAGTATATCATTAACGAGGTCATTCCGTTTGTACGATCTAAGAACCCGGGCGCGTTTATGATAGCTGCAGGTTGCAGTTTAGGTGCTTATCATGCTATGAATATAGGACTGCGTAATGCCTGGGTTTTCAACAAAGTAGTAGGTATGAGCGGCAGGTATGATATCACCGTACAGATAGGCCATTACGACAATCTTCTGGGTGGATATTGGGACGAGAATGTTTATTTCAACATGCCTCCTCAATATATTTCGAATCTAACCGACCCTGCGATCCTCAACCGTCTAAAGCAAATAGAAATCGTGCTGGCCATTGGACAGGATGACATTTTATTGGATAGCAACCGAATGTTCAATTATAAACTAACCGAGAAAGGCGCCAAAACCTACATGCACGTGTGGGACCAGGAAGCACACCGCGCCCGTTATTGGCGGCAGATGGTGAATAATTATCTGTGACCACTGATTGATTAGGCTGATTTCGCAGATTTTATTTATTTTAGCAGCGTAATACATTACACACTTGAACCTTAATCAATTGGAAAAACCTCTACTTTTTACTGCGTCATTTTTTAAGTCTATTGCTTTTATAAAAAGGGAGACTTTATTATTTATTATAATATTATTCGTATTTACATCCTGTAAGAAAAATCACTCTGATCCAAAGCCCAATACGGATACGACTGCTAATCATACTCAAACGCCGCCCGATATTTATGTCGCAGGCTATGTATATAACACTTCGGGCCAGGCTGCTTACTGGAAAAACGGCGTTGCCCAGCAAGTTGATCCAATAGGTACTACCTCTAACGCAAACGCCATTGCTGTACAGGGAAATGATGTTTATTTGGCAGGCAATGCCATTGTAAATGGTGTAATGAAAGCAGTCTATTGGAAAAATGGGATTCCAACGGTGCTTGATAATGGCGCAGCATATGGTATAGCAGTACAAGGTAGCGACGTTTACGTAGTAGGTTGTAATAATCTTGGCACGGGTATATATGTGTACGATGCAGCAACTTGTTGGAAAAATGGAGTGGCGATGATGCTTCAAAATATTGCCGAAGAAAATCCAGGCGGACCTATTGGTTCATTGGCTATGGCCATAGCGGTACAGGGCAGCGATGTTCATATAGTTGGATATGGTGATGTTTCGTGGGGTGGAGGAGACCCCGTGGCTCTTTACTGGAAAAACGGAGTAGCGACAGAACTTGTAAAATACTACCCTGCCGATGGCTTATTTAATGCGCAATCACACGCTTATGCTATCGCATTACAAGGGGCTGATGTCTTCATTGCAGGCGGTTCAACTAAAAACACAGATTTGTCACCTCCGCCTAATAATTATTCGGGACCAATGTATTGGAAGGATAACGTAGTAAACCCGTTTAACATTACCGGCGAGAGTGCCCCTTTTTCTGCCAATAGCATAGCAGTTAATGGATCAAACGTGTACGTTTTGGCAGCGGGGCCTACTTCCAAGCCTGTGTATTGGAATAACTCAGCTGTCGTTACCTTAAAAACCGCCTTTTCAGCAACTGACGGATCAACTATCTCCATTAATCCAACAGGTATTGCCGTAAATAATTCAGATGTATATGTCTCAGGGTATTCTCAGATATTTAATGCTCAGGGTAAGGCAACAAGCAATGTTCAGGCATTTTACTGGAAAAATGACCAGGTCGTTAACTTACCGGGGCAAGTTGGGCAGGCAAATGCCATAGTGGTTGTACCTCATCAGTGACGTTGCACGAAGTACTCTGCTGGCGATGGATATAATATGTCTTTAGCTTTCAGCTATACTGTTACCTGTAGCAAAGCTTTGCTGTCTGTTATTTTAATTATTTTTATAAATTCAGGCACCAATCGTAAACATTATGCCAAATAAACCAGGTAAAAAAGACTCTTGGTGCATCATCCAATGACTAATGATCAGCAACAAATGACTAATTCTAAAAACTTTTTCAGAAATTAGCCAGCGATGAAAGTTGAGTTATTTATCCCTTGCTTTATCGATCAGCTTTACCCGGACACTGCCTGGAATACTGTTAAAGTTTTAGAAAAAGCGGGTTGTACCGTTAATTATAACCCGGAGCAAACATGTTGCGGTCAGCCGGCATTTAATGCGGGTTTCTGGGATGAGGCTAAAACTGTGGCGACCAAGTTTCTTAATGGTTTTTCGGAAGATAGTGTGATCATCGCTCCGTCTGCATCCTGCACTGGCATGGTAAAAAACTATTACAACGATCTGTTTACCAATACCCTGCAGCATAATAGATGTCGTGCTATACAGGGCAATATTTACGAGCTTTCAGATTTCTTAATAAATATATTGCAGGTGGATTATTTCGGTGCTGAACTTGATGGAAGGGCAGTATACCATGACAGTTGCAGTGGTCTGCGTGAATGCAAAATCAAAGAAGAGCCTCGCCAATTATTATCCAAGGTCCACGGGCTGGAGTTGGTCGACCTGAAGGATAACGAAACCTGCTGCGGTTTCGGCGGAACATTTGCGGTGAAATTCGACGCTATTTCAACTGCAATGGCTCAGCAGAAAGTGGACAATGCCTTAGCTGCTGAAGCTGACTATATTATCTCAACTGATGCATCCTGTTTATTGCATCTGCAAGGCTATATAGACAAAAACAATCTGCCAATTAAAACCATTCACCTGGCTGATGTCCTGGCGCACGGGTGGGGAAACGTGTGATTTACGATTTTAGAATTACGATTTTAGATTGTTTTCAATCACATTCAGTTGTATTTTGTTTAGCGAATATGGCGTCATTCAGAATGCATAAATATCACAGTGATCATGATAGCGGGGTAGTGGCTTATAACATTGAAGATCGTGATATTAAGATACTTTTTCCTCCTGACAAGGATGGTCAGCCTTTTGTATATACCTACAGCTATGCCAAACCGGGTAAAAAGCATGTGGAAGAAATGAAGAAATTAGCTGTAAAAGGGTCTGATCTGGCAACCTATATTAATAAAAATATCCGCGAAAAATATGATCGAAGAGACCGTGCTGACGAAGTGATTATCATAGATTAATCCGTGCAATCAAAATCAATAATCTGTGTAATCACCTAATAAATTCTTCTATATTTGCACACAAACATAAAGTCACTTGGTAGGTGACTTATTCATTTTTTATTGAAAATTAAATCATAGTTGTAGATGATTAACATTACACTTCCCGACAGTTCCGTTCGTCAGTACGAAAAGGGAACTACTGCCATGCAGATCGCGCTGTCGATCTCCGAAGGTTTAGCAAGAAACGTATTAGCAGCTGAAGTTGACGGCCAGGTTTGGGATGCCGGCAGGCCAATTGAGCAGGATGCGCATGTAAAACTGCTCACATGGAATGATACCAATGGCAAGTCAACCTTCTGGCACTCATCCGCTCACTTAATGGCCGAGGCATTGGAGGCGCTTTATCCGGGTACTAAATTTGGTATCGGTCCGGCTATTGAAACCGGTTTTTATTACGATGTAGATTTCGGCGACCGCGAGTTTTCTTCGGATGATTTTAAGCAGATCGAAGATAAAATGCTGGAGCTGGCTAAGACTAAAGAGGAATATGTCCGCACGCCGGTATCTAAAGCTGATGCTGTAGATTATTTCACAAAAAAGGGTGATGAGTACAAGCTTGACCTGATAAAGGACCTGCCTGATGGCTCCATCACGTTCTATACACAAGGTAACTTTACCGACCTTTGCCGCGGGCCGCATATCCCGAATACAGGTTTCATCAAAGCTGTAAAGCTAATGAATGTTGCCGGGGCCTACTGGCGCGGTGATGAAACACGCAAACAGTTGACCCGTATATACGCGGTTACCTTTCCAAAACAAAGCGAGCTGACCGATTACCTGCATCTCATAGAAGAAGCAAAAAAACGCGATCACCGCAAATTGGGTAAGGAACTGGAGTTATTTGCCTTTTCTGAAAAGGTAGGTATGGGTTTACCATTATGGTTGCCAAAAGGGACTGCTTTGCGCGAACGGCTAGTAAACTTTATGCGCAACGCTCAGGTGAAAGCCGGTTACGAGCAGGTGATCTCTCCGCACATCGGTCATAAGAATTTATATGTGACCTCCGGTCACTACGAAAAATATGGCAAGGATAGTTTCCAGCCGATACAAACGCCGCAGGAAGGAGAGGAGTTTTTCCTTAAACCGATGAACTGTCCGCATCATTGTGAAATGTATAAAATCAAGCCACGTTCATATAAAGACCTGCCGGTTCGTTATGCTGAATTCGGTACTGTATATCGTTATGAACAGAGCGGCGAACTGCATGGTTTAACCCGGGTTCGTGGTTTTACACAGGATGATGCACACTTATTCTGCCGCCCGGACCAGGTGAAGGACGAATTTAAGAAAGTGATTGATCTGGTACTTTATGTTTTCTCAGCTTTAGGTTTTGAAGATTACACAGCGCAGGTATCGCTTCGTGATCCTGAAAATAAAGCTAAATATATCGGTTCTGACGAGAATTGGGCATTAGCAGAGCAAGCGATCATCGAAGCTGCAGATGAAAAAGGCTTAAAGACTGTAGTTGAGTTAGGCGAAGCCGCATTCTATGGCCCTAAGCTTGACTTTATGGTGAAGGACGCGATTGGCCGTAAATGGCAACTGGGGACTATCCAGGTGGATTACAATCTTCCTGAACGTTTTGAATTGGAGTATACCGGCAGCGACAATCAAAAGCATCGCCCGGTGATGATCCATCGTGCGCCGTTTGGCTCATTAGAACGTTTTGTAGCTGTGCTGATTGAGCATTGCGCAGGTAATTTTCCGCTGTGGTTGTCGCCCGAGCAGTTCATCATTCTTCCTATCTCAGAAAAATATGAAGAATATGCAAAAAAACTTTCTGATATATTAAAAGATTCCGATATTTGCGGGCTGATTGATTTTAGAGACGAAAAGATAGGGCGGAAGATACGCGATGCTGAAGTCAAAAAAATCCCTTATATGCTTATTGTAGGCGAAAAAGAAGCAGCTGAAGGCAAAGTGTCGGTTCGCAAACACGGGCAAGGAGATTTGGGCAGCATGACTATAGAAGAATTTAAACAACAAATAATAAAAGAAATAACAGTATAACTTGGCATTAAGCAGACCTAATTTTAACAGAGGACCAAGGCCACCTTTTAAGAAAAAGGAAGCCGAACATAACATTAATCAATTTATCAGAGCTCAGGAAGTTCGCCTTGTAGGTGATAACGTGGAGCAAGGTGTGTACTCGCTAAGAGATGCTCTCGCAATAGCACAAGAGCAGGAATTGGACCTGGTTGAAATCTCTCCGAATGCTGTTCCCCCTGTTTGTAAAGTAATAGACTATAACAAGTTTATTTACGAACAGAAGAAGAAGATGAAGGAGATCAAGAGTAACGCTAAGCAAACCGTTATTAAGGAGATCCGTTTCGGACCGAATACGGACGACCATGATTTCGAGTTTAAATTAAAGCATGCCATCAAATTCCTGGAAGCAGGCGAAAAGGTGAGGGCATACGTACACTTCAAAGGTCGTGCGATAGTATACAAAGAGCAGGGCGAGATCCTGTTACTGCGTTTCGCACAAGCTTTGGAAGAAGTAGGCAAGGTTGAACAATTGCCAAAACTGGAAGGTAAACGGATGTTTTTAACCGTTGCTTCTAAGGGAGTGAAAAAGTAGATATGAGATATTAGATGTGAGACACATCTGATAGTTCAAGAGTGAATTAACAATCGAGTATGAGATTGGAGAAGAGAATTAGATTCTCATATCTCAAGTCTCATATCTCAAATCTAAATAAATAGTTATGCCAAAAATGAAAACCAATTCCAGTGCTAAAAAGCGTTTCACGCTTACTGGAACCGGTAAAATTGCAAGAAAGAACGCATACAAAAGCCACATCTTAACCAAGATGTCAACTAAACGTAAGCGTAACCTTACCCACACCAGCCTTGTGTCTGATGCGGATATGGGTAACGTAAAACGTATGCTTTGTATCGGAAAGTAATTAACAAATTTTAAAACCAGGTATTGGAGTAAACAAGATCAGCTTGGTAAGCTGGCACTCACTACCAAAAAGACAAAAAGATGCCACGTTCAGTTAACGCAGTAGCGTCGAGAAGACGCCGTAAAAGAATCATGAACCTCGCCAAAGGTTATTGGGGTTCAAGAAGCAAGGTTTATACCGTTGCAAAAAACACAGTTGAAAAAGGTTTACAGTACGCCTACCGCGACCGTAAAACCAAGAAAAGAGAGTTCAGGGCTTTATGGATACAACGTATCAACGCAGGTGCCCGTCAGCATGGAATTTCTTACTCGCAGTTAATGGGTAAGTTAGCCGCTAAAAATATCGGTTTAAACCGTAAGGTATTAGCTGATTTAGCGATGAACAATCCGGATGCTTTCAAAGCTATTGTTGATGCTGTAAAATAATTCTTGTTCGTGAGGACACGAACAAAGGATAGCAAAAATAATTTAAAAGGCTTGCAGTAATGAAGTGCACCCCAAAAGTTGGACAAACTTAATTATTATTATCATAATGAGCTCGGTATTTAGCCGGGCTCATTCCTTTTAGATTGAGCTTGATTCTGTCGTTGTTATAATACGTGATATAGTCCTGAATGTCGCTTTT
>NZ_DATCRU010000094.1:0-104309 GCF_036568825.1 Mucilaginibacter sp.
ATTGAATACCTACTTCAGTGGTATTAGAAATGATTATTTGCAAATCGGGACTTGTTGCCAGCTTCAGGATAGCCGCCCAATCTTTTGCAGCAGACAACACCCAACTAATGGACGAGCAAATAACCTGCTCGCTTACTTCCTTGCCATTTTCGATACCTTTTGAGTAGATGGTATAAAGTCCGTCCTGCTTGGCAAAATCATCGGCAGAACCGGTGTCGGTGGATTTTACAACAACAACACGACCGTTGAAAATGCCCTGGCGGTTTGCCTTATCGATAAAATAATCGGGAAGCCCCCTTAATAATACACCCGTACCAAACTGCAGTACTTTTGTGGGGAGCTCAAAAATTTCCATACCGGGCTTTTGCAAACCGGGTACATTTATGTTTTTTAAATTACCTGTTGATAGTCTCATATCTGTTTTAAAAAGTAAATCATGTTTTATTGCGGATCCCAGCCATCCTTACCGGAAAGTATATTCTTAAGTGTGTATTGTTCTGCTTCTTTCCCAGTTAGCTGATGCGACCATGGCGCCCGGCCCGAAACGTTAGCACCTGGCCCGCTGCTTTGGTATTCAGCAAAAAATGCGGTTTTCTCGTTTTCGGGATTCCGCCAGTTGTCCCAGGCCGTAGGTACAATGTGTGATCCCATTTCAGTGCGGATATAAACCACTTTAGCATTAGGACGCCAGGGCCTTCCGAGATGCGCTTTTTTGACGCTTGTATCCGCAACCAGCTTGCAGTCAAGAAATACAAAACCATACTGCTGGCGCGGGGTAGTGGATGCAGCAGTGACAAAGGAATTGGAAAGACTTTTTATGGTGCAGTGATCAAATGCTGCTGTGGCCTCACCAAAAATAAAATCGGTGGTTCCTTGTATAAAGCAGTTCTTGTAGTATTGACGGCTGTTTTCAGTTGCAGCATATAAGGTGTCCTGGTTACCAAGCAAAAGGCAGTTGCTTATTTTACACCTGTCGCCCTCGACATGCAAGGCTACAGCCTGGCCAACACGCCCGGATGAGTTTTCTATCGTAAGATTCTCCGCAATAAAATCATTTCCCTGTACCAAAACCGTGTATGAGGTGTAGGTAGTAAATTTATTTTTGCCGAAAGCATCTTTTCCCTGCGGAACGGACTTGCCGGAATAGTCGTTATTGGTAATGATCGTAGTCGATTTATCTTCGCCAACTAACGAAATCTTCGTTTTCCAAGAAGGGATGACCAGCTTTTCGTGATAAATACCTTTTTTAATATTGATAGTAACCTGCGCCTGAGACAGATCGCGAACAGCATTTACCGCTTCCTGAATGGTTTTAAAATCACCGCTGCCATCCTGTGCAACAGTAAAGTGCGTTGGATATGTTGTGGACTGAGCCATCAGCGAAGCAGCTACAAAGAGGCTTACGATCAACACGACTAACTTTTTCATCCTGCACTATTTAATTATCGTGAGCGAATGGCTGTCGGCGCCTTTGCCGAATGCAGTTTGAGTTGCGGCTTTTGTAGGATCGGTATGGGTAACTTTTAATTCCGATGAGCTCTTACCTTCCACAGAAAACAATAGTTGTGCCTTGGCGTAGGTCAGATGATCGAATGAGACCTCGCTGCTATTCTTTATACTAACTAGGGGAGAAGAATCCTTACAATCCAGGTAAATATTTTTCAGTGAGATACCAGTAGCCTCTGTTATCTCAACGCCTTTATTCGTTTTTAACACCAGGTTTTCCAGGTGGATGTTTTTAATGTGCATTTCCGGCAGGCCTCTGATCTGTAATGCTTTTTCGGCACCGTTGCAAACTACATTGTCTACATAAAAATCTCTGAACTGTGGTGTCGCTTCAGTTACAGGGATGCGATTGGCATCACCGTTGGTATCATCGTCACCCGGAGATTTGCCCATATAATACATATCAAAAAGTATAGCATTGGTTCTGATATCCCTCATGCTGATGTTTTTGATATAGATCTTTTCAACGATTCCTCCGCGCCCTCGGGTTGTTTTGAACCGCAGACCGACATCGGTACCTATAAAAGTGCAATCGGACACAAATATATTCCGCGCTCCGCCCGACATTTCGCTGCCGATCACAAAGCCGCCATGTGCACGATAGACCACATCATTTCTGACAACTACATTCTCTGTTGGCATTCCTCTGCGGCGTCCTTCTTCATCGCGTCCCGATTTGATACAAATACCATCGTCACCGGCGTCAAAAGTGCTGCCTTCTATCAATACATTTTTACAGGACTCAACATCGATGCCATCACCATTCTGTGCGTTCCATGGATTTCGTACTCGGACATTTTGCAAGGTAAGATCCTGGCATATCAGCGTGTGCAGGCACCATGCAGGTGAATTCTGGAAAGTAACATCCTGTAACAAGACCTTTTTACAATTAGTAAGCACCAACAGATTCGGACGGAAGAAATCCTTCATCAACTCATAATCTTTTAGGCTTTTCCCGGGAGTTATTATACCGGCGTCAGGTGTCTTTAATCCGTTAACATAGCTTTGAGAAGGATACCACGCTTTCCCGTTTTCGCTAACTATACCTCCCGACGCCACAAGCGCTTCCCATTCAGGGTTGGTTAGTCGTTCTTTTGATATAGCTCGCCACGCCTCGCCATGACCATCTATGATGCCTTCGCCGGTAATGCCAATATTTTCGAGATTGCTACCAGAAATAGGCGACTGGTTGCGAACTGCCGCGTGCCCCTCATAATTTCCCTCGATCAGCGGATATTGGCTTTTATCATCTGTAAATTGTAACAACGCAGCCCGGCTGATATGTAAATTGACATTGCTCTTTAAAACGATGGGACCGGTAAGCCAAAGCCCTTGCGGCACCAGTACTACGCCACCGCCTTTTGCGCTGCACTCATCAATTGTTTTGTTTATACTTTTGGTATTGAGGGTGATACCATCAGCCCTGGCGCCGTAGTTAATGATATTAAAAGTGTCTTTTTTGAAATGAGGCCTTGCCACTTGCGGTAAATGTTGCCATGAGTAGGGCTGTGTTTGTGCCGAAGCACTAAGCCATCCCGCCAAAAAGCAGGTGATAATCCAAAAGCATCTTCTTGTAATGAGCATTCTTAATTCGCAGATGGTTATAAAACCTTAATTGGTAATAATGTCAAATTGACAATCAACAAAATTACTCACTGAGTACTAATAAGAAAGGAAACAACAAACTAAAAACACTCCAACGTTGGAGTGTTTTTAGTAACAGGGAATAGTATTGATGAAAACCGGCCGGTTTTAGAATTTGAAGTAGTTACGGGCGTTGTAATAACAAATGTCCTGTATGATTTTGCCGGTCCATTCAATATCGGATGGTAATTCACCATTTTCGATATCTTCGGCAAAGAGGTTACATAACAGGCGGCGGAAATATTCATGTCGCGGATACGACAAAAAGCTGCGCGAATCGGTAAGCATACCTACCAGCTTGCTTACGAGGCCCATGCTTGAAAGTGCATTCAATTGTTTGGTCATGCCGTCCTTTTGGTCAAGGAACCACCATGCCGAGCCGAATTGAATTTTGCCTGCAACAGTGCCGTCATTAAAATTGCCGGTCATTGTGGCAAACAGCTCATTATCGCCCGGATTAAGGTTATAAATAATGGTTTTAGCTAATTGATTGGTGCTGTCCAGTTTGTTTAAGAAACGAGAGAGGGCTTGTGCCTGCGAAAAATCGCCGATAGAATCATAACCTGTATCTGGCCCAATCTCTTTATATGCCCGCGAGTTATTATTTCGTAAAGCGCCCAGGTGGTATTGCTGTGTCCAGTTCTTTTCGTGATCCCATACAGCAAATTCATACAACATCGCCGATTTGAACTTCAATATCTCAATAACTTGCAATGATTGACCTGCACGGATTTTTTTGAAGATCGCAGCGATTTCTGCATCAGTATAGTCTTCGGCATACATTTGCTCCAACCCATGATCGGATACCACACAGTCGTTTGCTGCAAAGTAATCATGGCGTTTTTTCAACGCAGCGAGGTAGTCGCTGTAGTCGTTTATAGCTGTGTCCGTAACGGCTTCAAGTTTGGCAATGTAATTATTCAGCCCATTTATATCATCCGCATTCATCGCCTTATCAGGCCGGAAAGCAGGGTATACCTTCACACTCCATCCGCTTTGTTTTATTTTTTGATGATGCTCTAAATTATCAATTGGGTCATCGGTGGTGCAGATCACCTCAACGTTCATCCTTTTGATGATGTTTTGAACGCTGTATTCGGGAGTCTGCAATTTCTGGGTGCACTCATCATAGATCGCCTTAGCTGTTTTGGTTGATAATATTTCATGCACACCAAAGTAGCGCTGTAGTTCCAGGTGTGTCCAGTGGTATAATGGATTGCGAAGGGTATAAGGCACCGTAGCTGCCCAGCTTTCAAATTTTTCCCAATCGCTTTTTGAGCCGGTGATATATTGTTCGTCAACGCCATTTGTGCGCATGGCGCGCCATTTATAATGATCGCCTCTCAGCCAGATATCGGTAAGATTAGTGAAGTTTATATTAGCAGCTATCTGGGCCGGATCAAGGTGACAATGGTAGTCGATGATAGGCATGCCGGCAGCATATTCATGGTACAAACGTTCAGCTGTTTTACTTTGCAGTAAAAAATTCTCATCTAAAAAAGGCTTCATGATAGTTTCACAGAAAATGATCTGCGCGCCAAATGTAATCCGCTAACAGACACCTACCAACGATCGGGCGATTATTATTTACTCAAACGTTACAGTAAAGTATTCCTGAGAAGTTACTTGTGAATGAGTATTGGTTTTGATGAGTTCCTGATGATAACTTCTGTCGGGAGTACAACCTTTTCAAACTCGGTAACCGGTCGTTTGCTTTCTATCAGGCTGATAAGCATTTCGGTTGCCTTTTTACCCATTTCAAAAGCGGGCTGATAAACAGAGCTTAAGGACGGATTTAATACCTCAGCAAGCCCGGTATTGGTGAACCCCAGCAGCGCAATATCCTGCGGAATCTTAAAACCAAGCTTATGCAGCAATATTAATGTGGTGGTAGTTATCCTATCCGCCGCAGTAAACAAAGCATCAGGCCTGTCAGGCGAGCAAAGCAACTCGGTCAATGCTTTTTCAATTTCACTCAAATCCCGTCCGCCGTGGAGACAATATTTTACATACTGTTCATTTACAGGGATGTTATTCTCACTCATAGCCAGTCTAAACCCATTCAGGCGATCATCTGTAATTGATACGTGAGGTGAACTGGTAATATGTGCTATTTTACTGTAACCGGCTTCTATCAAACTATTGGTCGCTTCATAAGCGCCCTTAAAGTTGTCAGCAATAACTTTGTGCGTTTCAATATCGTCTGTCACACGGTCGAAGAATACAATGGGCAATCCCTTGTCATGCAATTTTTTGAGATGACCAAGATCTTTGGTTTCATTGGATAATGAGATTAGGAGGCCATCAATTGCCCTGACGGCAAGATGCTCTACATTTGAAACTTCCAGGTCGTACGACTCATGGGTTTGAGTCATGATCACGTTATAGTTTTTACTGTAAGCGACGGACTCCATTCCATTGATCACCTGTGCGAAGAAGTTATTATCAATGTTTGAAATGACAATACCCAACGATTTGCTGTTGCCGCGTTTGAGGCTTTGAGCCATAGGGTTGGGACGGTAGTTCAATCTTTTAGCACATTCGAGTACAGCTTTTTTGGTTTTCTCACTAATCTCGTAGCTATCTTTCAGTGCTTTGGAAACTGCCGAAGCGGATATACCCAACTCTCTCGCTATATCTTTAATGGTAACTGCCTCAAAATTCATTTTATCGTATTCAATTCTCTTTACACAATACCAACGGTTGTAGTTGGTAATATCATGCCGGTAAACATAAAAATTAAATGTAATAAAATTAACCCTGACAGCAAAACGGTGCTATGCTTCGCGTAAAGGAAAGCCGTAACCGATATAAGTAAATGCTGATAGTATTATCTGATATCCGGAATACTGATAGCGTCCATATCGGTATAATCGAGATTCTCGCCTGCCATACCCCATATAAAGCCATAGTTTGATGTGCCACAACCCGAATGGATACTCCAAGGCGGCGAAATCACGGCGTCATAGTTATTCATCGTAATATGCCTTGTTTCGTTACCCTCGCCCATGAAATGAAATATTTTTTGACCCTGTGGCACATCGAAATAGAAGTAAGCCTCCATACGGCGGTCATGCACATGCGGCGGCATCGTGTTCCAAACGCTCCCCTCGTGTAAAATCGTAAGTCCCATTACCAACTGGCAGCTCTTAATACCTTCTAAGTGAATATACTTATTGATCGTACGATGATTGGCCGTTGCTGCCGAGCCTAAGGTTACTTTAACAGCATCTGCGTGCGTTAACAGGGTAGTGGAATGTGTTGCATGTGCCGGGGATGATAGCAGGTAAAATACTGCCGGTTTTTTTGCGTCAATACTTACAAAGCTCACACTATTTGTTCCATTGCCTATATAAAGGCAATCGAGTTTGTTCAGGTTGAAAGATTTGCCGTCAGCAATTACAGAACCTGCCCCGCCAACGTTTATTATTCCTATTTCCCTGCGTTCTAAAAAGTAATTGGCCCTCAGGTTATCATAATTGGGTAGCTCAAGTTCCTTATTTACGGGATTGGCAAAACCGACGATCATCCTGTCGTAGTGCGTGTAAACGCAATTTAACTGATCTGGTTGTACCTGGTTGTCTATTAGAAAGCGTTCGCGGATCAAGTCGGTCTGATAAGTTTTGAAATCCTCAGAATGCACACTATGTATTACTTTCAATGGCGTATGTTTTTAATGACTATTAATGTGCAATTCTACAATGTTGAGGTATAATGATAAAGCTATGGGTTCATATTTCTACTTCAACGTTAAAGTAAATAATCGGCTTTATAACGGGTGTTTTTCTGTTGGTAGCTTGTATAATTGGTTAACGATTTAAACAATTCAGCATGAAAATATCCAGGGTAATTCTAATATGTATGGCATTTGCAGCAATTTTTACAGGCAATTTGGCCAAAGCTCAAACCAACAAAAACAGTAAAAACGCAAACAAATGGGTGAAAAGTAAGACATGGGCCGATGGTTTAAAGATCAATATATATCCTGAAGTGGACGCGGTGGAATTTAAAAAGCAATATGAAACCAACAAGGCTACCTGGGATAAAGTCTTTAAATTTCTCGGCGATAGCAGCAAATTGGCTACACTGGCTCCTGGCAAATACCCCATAGACGGCAAAAATGCTTATGCAAGCATTACCTACGCACCGTCCAAAACATTTGAGGCTTCTAAATGGGAATCGCATCGCAAATACATCGACCTGCAATACGTTATAAATGGCGAAGAGAAAATAGGCGTAGTGCCTCTTTCCAAAGCTACCGTTACGGAGCCTTACAATGAGGCGAAAGATGTAGCCCATTACTCTTCCGATGGAACGTATTACATAGCAACACCCAAAGAGTTCTTTTTATTCTTCCCGGCGGATGTGCATAGGCCGAATATTAAAGTTGACGGCTATGATCAGGTTAAGAAGCTGGTTATCAAAATTGCTTATACGCAATAGTTCGGAATCGTTACACGTCGATGGTCGTCGGTTTGCGGGTTAAAATCCTGATGATTGTCCACGCAGTGATATAAGCCAGGGCACACACAACAAACATAATAAGATAGGCTGTTTGAGGGTGCGAACTGTAAGAGGTATTGAGTATGCCGGATAACCTTTGGATGATTACGCCGCCAATACCGCCGGCCATACCGCCAATACCAGTTACCGAACCGATTGCTTTTTTCGGGAACATGTCGGATACGGTTGTGAAAAGGTTGGCCGACCAAGCCTGATGAGCTGCAGCACCGATACAAATCATAGCTATTGCCAGGGTTGATGCATAATTGCCAAATACAGCTTTATTACCAAAATATTGGGTTAAAAGTAACAGCAAGGGGAGGAGGGCGATAATGAACATGGCAGTCATCCGGGCTTTGGATACCGGCATGCCACGGTTGATCATCATGCGGGGCAGATTGCCGCCGTATGTGCTGCCCACTATCGAAATAGCATATACAACGAAAGTTGGCCACATGATCTGGTGGATATTCATACCAAATTGCTTTTTCAGGTAGTCGGGCAGCCAGAACAGGAGAAACCACCAGATGCCGTCGGTCATGAATTTGCCCCAGAAAAATGCCCAGGTTTGCGGATATCGGAATAGCTTCCACCACGATACTTTTTCACGTACCGCCACATCTTCGGATGGAGCAACGTGCGCCGCCAGGTCATCTTCATGAATAAAGTCATACTCTTTTTTGGAAACAAACTTGCATTGGGATGGACTATTATATAGCCAAAACCAAAAGATCAGCCATATAAAACCCACTGAACCGGTTATGATGTAGGCCATTTTCCAACC
Organism: Mucilaginibacter sp.; assembly: GCF_036568825.1. Taxonomy (GTDB): domain Bacteria; phylum Bacteroidota; class Bacteroidia; order Sphingobacteriales; family Sphingobacteriaceae; genus Mucilaginibacter. The sequence continues at coordinate 8,438 of NZ_DATCRU010000094.1, forward strand.
CTGGGCCTCACCCCAATGTATCAGGCACCAGGGCACAAACAGGGCGGCAATCATAGCCCCGATATTGGCACCGCTATTGAAAATACCAGTCGCCAGCGCCCGCTCTTTCTTGGGGAACCATTCGGCAATCGCTTTAATTGAAGCCGGAAAATTTCCGGCTTCGCCGATGCCAAACAGACTTCTCACTGCGGTATGCATTATAACAGAGCTGCCCGCAAAGGCATTGAGAATACCGAATACAGACCAGGTAATTAGCGAAATGGCAAGCCCAAGTTTAGTACCGATTCTGTCAATAACAAGACCAGCGATAACGGTTATCCCTGCATAAAAGGCAGTAAAGAAAGAAGTGATGTAAGAATATTGGTTATCCGTCCAACCAAAACCGCCTTTGGCTACAGGTGTGCAAAAGTAATCTTTTACGTAGCTGATCACCTGGCGGTCCATATAGTTAATGGTGGTCGAAAACAGCAGCAGTGTAGCAATTACCCATCTATAATTTCCAACTCTTTCCTCGTATGTTATCATCTGTTTCTGTTTATCTGGCTGCCTTGACAATATCCAGCGCCTTTTGCGTATCAATATATAATTGGTCGAACAACTGCTTTTCTAAAACCTCGTGCGTAATTAATTTGCTTCCCAGGCCAATGGCGCAAACGCCTGCCTTAAACCAGGTGCTGATGTTATCATGATTCAATTCGACACCACCTGTCGGCATAAATAATTGTCCCGGAAATACTTCTTTCACAGCATTTAAAAAACCAGGCCCTAAAACATTTGCCGGAAATAGCTTGATCAGTTTGGCACCATTTTTTTGCGCAAGGCTGATCTCGGTCGGCGTCATACAGCCGGGACACCATAACAGTTCGTGCTTTGCAGCCAACTGCGCAACTTCCGGATCGACAATAGGGGCGATGATAAAATCCGCGCCGGCATTAATAAAATCGGCAGCCTCGACTACCGTTTTTATTGTACCGATACCCAGGAACAGATCAGGCATTTCCTGTTGCCTTACTTTTACCAGTTGTTTAAAGTTTTCAAGGGCCGATGGACCCCGGTTGGTATATTCCAGCACCCTGATGCCTGCCTTATATAACGATCTGCTTGCCTGTAGGCTTATTTCCGCATCTGCATGGAAAAACAAGGGAAGCAACCCCTGGGTTGTAATGCTATTTAGTATGTCAAGCTGACGCTGATTCATTCAAACGATTTTTGATTTCTTCTACAGTTTTATTGGTGGTGTCGCCCTCAATAAATAATTTATCAAAGGCGCTCAATGTGGCAAATTCAAGTGTTTGGTCAGGAGTGTGTTGATTATAAAAACCATAGATCAAACCTGCCATAAAACAATCGCCGCTGCCCACCTTGTTAACGATAGTATCAGATGAGTACTCAGCCGAGTTGTACTGTTGCCCATCTGTATACAACGAGGTATAGTAATTAATGCCTCCGTTGACATCAAACCTGAAGGTATTAGCAACGGCTTTACATTTGGGATATTTTTCAACGATCTTTTGCGAAGTCTTTAAACTTGCCTCCAAATAGTCGTTTTTTGATACATCCGGGTATGGATTTAATGTAAAGGGTATATCCAGCATTTTTTCAGCAGCCCAAATATTGCCCATAACCAGGTCGCAATATTTAACTAATTGCGGCACTACCTCATGCGGTTGTTTACCATATTGCCATAGTTTCGCGCGATAGTTAAGGTCGATGGAAATGGTGATGTTTTTGCGTGATGCAGCAATAAGTGCCTCTTCGCAAACATCAGCTATGTTTTGGTTAACGGCAGGACAAATCGCGCTAAAATTAAACCAACTTACACCGTCGAGCACTTGATCCCAGTCGATCATCCCCGGTTTGAGCTCCGAAAATGCTGAACCGGCACGATCATAGATCAGCGAATTATTTTTAAGATCGGCGCCTTTGGTTAAAAAGTATAATCCTACGCGGCTCCCATAATAATAGGTATGGAGAGTGCTTATGCCGTTGTCATTCAGAAAGGATGTGATCTGCGCCGACATGTCATTGTCAGGCAGAGCTGTAAAGTATTGAGTTGGTATTCCCCACAAAGCCAGGGCAGTAGCTACATTCAGCTCTGCACCCCCGATATAAAAAGGTACATTATTTTCCTTTAGCCAACGCTTTTCACGGTCGAGGCTTATCCTGAACAATAACTCTCCAAAATTTAATACAGAACCAGAATAACTTTTATTGATCTTTTCTTGACTCATTTGCCTCTCGAAAGCAGGGATTTGAAGGCCGTATTAACGTGCCGTTTATAATTTAGTGAGCTCCAAAAGTATCGTTGAAGGTTTATCGATTCAAGTTTTGAGGTTATAATATTTACTTCATCGTTATAGTTGATGAATGTTGATAAAGGGATCAATCAACCTTTGTTGTCGCAAATTATAAATGAGCAACTCATTGACAACCGCAAATGAATTGGTTTGAAATTCGTACCATAAAATCTGCATATGGGAGTTCGGTTTTTTTTATTGCTTTTTCTAAATAAACTATAAAATCTACCTATTTAGTAGTTTATATAAAATATCTTTTTATATTTGACCCGGAAACGAGACCATGAAAACATTTTTACAATTCGTCAAAAGATCGGCCAGCCATTTCAGCGTGTATTCTCTATGCATGTGTTGTTGCTGAATTTGTTTCCATGTCTGCACCTTATCAATGCTTTACCCAAATTTTCTTAGTTGCAATAGTTATCAAAATGCGTATGAAATAGACTGTACCAGAAATAAATAAACCGGCAAGGAAGCCTTGCCGGTCATGTCATGAATGATCAGGTCGTAACGCCAATCACTACTGATCATCACCAAGTTTTACTAACAATTAATCATTAACATAAAACAGTTAAAGATATGGAATTATATGTCCATGAAAAGAAAATACGACTTCGGCATGCCCTATTAAAATTAACGCTCTTACTACTTCTTCCTTTTAATGCCCGGGCACAAAACCCAACCGACGCCACTGTCAATTCACGGCTTATTGGCAAGGTGCTCGATTCGGTCACAAAGCAGCCCATTGCCGGGGCTGTCATCAGGATACAGGGCACTACACATGCTGTTGCAACCGATCAAAAGGGCGAATTCAGCTTTGTTACCGGGCAGCGTTTCCCATATATCCTGGTGATAACTTTTGTGGGATACCTGCCAAAGCAATTAACAGCAACAGGCAGTCCGGTTGAGATCCTATTGAAAGAGAACCAGGCGCAATTAAACGATGTGGTTATTGTAGGCTATGGCACGCAGAAAAAAAAGGAGCTTACCGGTTCTATAGCGACTGTCCCTAAAGAAAACCTGAACCAGCCGGTTTCGTCGGTTGATAATTTGCTGGAGGGTTCGGCATCGGGCGTGCAGCTTACGCAAAGTTCCGGGCAGCCTGGCGCTTCAGCGACAGTAAGGATCAGGGGCGGCAATTCGATCACCGCAGGCAATGAGCCTTTATATGTGATCGATGGATTGCCATTTTATAATGATAACACCAGTACCCAGGGAAGTGTAAATCCTAACAGCAGTGCCCAGGGCTTAAATGCGCTGTCAACAATAAATCCGTCCGATATTGAATCGATAGAAGTACTGAAAGATGCTTCTGCCACAGCAATTTACGGTTCACGTGGCGCCAATGGGGTAGTAATTATCACCACAAAAAAAGGCAAGCGCGGCCACGACGATGTAAACTACAGCGTCTATGCGGGACAACAGCAGATCAGGAAAAAATTATCGCTTTTGGATGGGACACAGTTCGCCCAGCTGACCAACGATATTGAGGCCAGTCAGAACTTGCCACCTTATTATACTGCCGACCAGGTAAACTCTTTTGGTCAGGGGGCCGACTGGCAAAGCGCAGCCTTCCGCAAGGCACCGGTGCAAAGTCACAACCTTACAGTTTCTGGTGGGGATGAAAAATCTACTTATGCTATTTCCGGGAATTATTTTAACCAGGAAGGTATCCTGTTAAATACAGGTTTTAAGCGGATATCGGTACGTGCAAATTATACGCGCAATCTTTCTGATCAGTTTAAGATCGGTTTGAATGCTACGACCACACAATCCAACCAATATGGTAATGCCGGAACAAATATTTCTTCGATACTTTATGTGCCACCGACAGTTGCTATCAAAAATGCCGACGGTTCTTATAACCTGAACAATCCTTTTGCGGCTACGCCAGGCAACCCGATCAATGACTTGCTGGTTAACGTGAACCAAACAGATGCATTTCGTGCTTTGGGCGATTTTTATGGCGAATATGAGATCGTCCCAGGCCTGAAAGCCAAAGTGAGCATTGGGGGAGATGTGATTAATACACGTCAAAACCAGTTCAACCCCAGCAATTCCTCTTCGGGTTATGCTACGAACGGGCTGGCAAGCATAGGTGCCAATAAGGTTACAACCTGGGTGAATGAAAATACGCTAACCTATAGTAAAACATTCGATAAACATTCTTTTACCATTTTAGCAGGTTATACAACTCAAACCTCTACCGGTGTATTTAATACTTCGGGCTCCGAAAACTTTATATCTAATCTCTCAGGCTATAATAGTTTACAAGGCGGTTCGGTGCCATTGATCCCAACATCTGGACAATATAGCTGGACACTGAATTCGTGGCTGGCGAGGATCAACTATTCTTACCTCGGCCGTTACAATTTTACCGTAACCGGCAGAGCGGATGGTTCATCAAGGTTTGGCGCTGATAATAAGTGGGGTTATTTCCCATCAGCTGGTTTTTCGTGGAATGCAAAGGATGAAGACTTTCTCAAAAATGTCAATACAATATCGAGTCTTAACCTGCGCCTGAGTGCCGGGACGACAGGTAACCAGGAAATAGGCGAATATCAGTCGCTGGTAACGCTATCGCCAACTAATTATTTTTTTAATAATACTGTAGCGACGGGCTTTGCGCCAAACAACCTGGGTAATGCCAACCTGAAATGGGAGAAGACAGCACAGTATGATCTCGGGGTTGATCTGGGGTTATGGGACGGCAGGGTGAATTTTACAGCAGACGCTTATTATAAGAAGACCACTAACCTGCTTATCAACGTGCCGGTGCAGTTAACATCCGGTTTTGCCTCTGAGTTGGAGAACATTGGCAGCGTATCGAACAAAGGGCTTGAGTTTGCTGTAAATACCGATAATATCCGGTCTGATAATTTCAAATGGAAGACATCGGCAACAATATCTTTCAACCGCAACACCGTGCTTGACCTGGGCGGTCAGCAAATGTTTTATGCCCAGGTAGCCGATGCCTATAGCGACCTGATCTATAAACTTTCGCCGGTTGTGGTAAAAGTTGGTTCGCCGTTGGGAACGATATGGGGCTACAAGACGAACGGGATCATCCAATCAGGCGATAACCTTAGCCAAACACCTTTGCTGGGAAAGGAACAGGCCGGTGACAGGAAATATGTTGATATTAATCACGACGGTGTGATCGATGCAAATGATAAGACCAACCTGGGCAGTGTTCAGCCTAAATTCCTGTATAGCTTTTCCAATACATTCAATTATAAGCGGTTCGATCTGTATGTTTTCTTCCAGGGATCTTATGGCAATAAGATATATAACCTGCTGCGGGAGGAGCTTGAACTGACTAATCTTGGCCAGAATGCATCATCTTCTTTACTTGACCGGTGGACACCGGCTAATCCCAGCAATACCATACCGCGCGCAAGCTACAGCCCCGTGGCACAGGTTATTGACCGATATATGGAAGATGGTTCTTACCTGCGCCTGAAGAATATTTCACTGGGCTACAATTTCAGTCCTGCTGTGGCGCATAAAATATTGGCCAAACAGATCAGGATATATGTTTCGGCGCAAAACCTACTCACATTAACCCATTACAAGGGCTATGACCCGGAGGTAAACACCTTCGGTCAGAACAACCTGCTGCAAGGCATCGACTTTGGCGCTTATCCAAGCTCGAAAACATTCCTGGCAGGAGCAAGCATCACCTTTTAATTGAAAACAAGATGAAAAAAAAGAACTTAATTATTTTATCCGCAATATCAGCCCTGTTTTCGGTGTACTCTTGCAACAAATTGTCAGAGGACCCGAAAGCGATCATTGTACAAGGGCAATTTTATAAAACATCCAACGACGCTATTTCAGCAGTGACGGCTGTTTACAGCTCGCTTAATACTGACCCGGGAGGCGATTTTCCGATGTACGGCAGACAGCTTTATTTTATGGCTGATGCCGCTACGGATGACGAAACCGAAGGTAACGCGGCAAGCAACCCCGATGTGCGCGCGATGGGAAGTATCACTTATATCGCCAATAACAACCGTATCCTTGGTAACTGGACACAGCATTACCGTGGTATAGATTGGGCCAACGTTGCTATCGATAATATAGCTACAATGCAGATCGACACCACGTTGCGGAACAGGCTGGTGCGTGAGTCCAAATTTATCAGGGCACTTTTGTATTTCAATCTGGTGCGCTTTTTTGGCGATGTACCGCTGGTGCTGCATCAGGCTACGAGCGTAGCCGAAACAAATATACCCAGAACGCCCGCTGCACAAGTGTATGCGCAGATCATCAGCGATCTGAAGGATGCAGAAAACCTACCTGCAAACTATTCAGGAAACGACATTGGCAGGGCCACTTCCGGGGCGGCTAAGACCTTGCTTGCCAAGGTTTATCTTACCCAAAAGGATTGGACAAATGCCGGCGCCAAATTACTGGAGGTGATCAATGGTCCGTATGGTTACGGACTGTTCAGCAACTACGCTGATGTGTTCAACAAATCAACCAAAAATGGTAAAGAGCATATCTTCTCAGTTCAGTTCCTTTCCAACTCGGGTGCTAATAACAGCCGCGACCGTATCATGACCGACGTTTTCTCGGGCTTTAGCACCAAGATACCGCCGGACCTGCCCGCCGACAGCAGTTTGTATAAGTCATTCGCTAAAACGGATACCCGTAAAGGTGTGACCTATTTTACAACGCTGACTAATCCTTCTACGGGTTTACCATACAAATTCAAGTATATCGGATTGCGCAAATTCGTCGACACCACGCAGCTGCTTACTCCGGTTGAGTCGGGCATCAATTTTCCGGTCCTGCGCTATGCTGATGTGCTGCTGATGTACGCTGAGGTTCTCAACGAACAATCAGGCCCGACAGCTGATGCTTACAGCGCAATCAACCAGGTGCGTGAGCGTGCCAAATTACCCGATCTGACAGCAAACTTATCACAATCAGACTTCAGGGATTCAGTTTATCGTGAACGCAGGTGGGAATTTGTGCAGGAAGGACAGCGTTGGTTCGACCTGGTGCGGACCGGTCGCCTGGTTCAGGCGCTGAAAACAGTGACTGCTAAAGCTCCTGCAGCCAGTGATAAAGATAATCTGTTCCCGATTCCGCAAGCAGAGATCAACGTGAATCCGAAAATTACGCAAAATACAGGATGGAATTAAAATGAAAGCACTACAAACAAACCATACGCTAATGAAAACAAAAACCAAGCACTTTAACAGCCGCTTACCGGCTATGATGTTGCTGCTTTTGTGCATTTTTCAATATGCAAAAGCCCAGGACGACACGGTATTCAGGGGTAAGATCGGTAAAACTTACAGCGAATCGCAGGAATGGTGGCCCGAGAAAAAACATGCGCCAAAAGGAGCGCCAAATGTCATTATTTTCCTGATCGATGATGCTGGCTACGGTACATCGAGCGCTTTTGGCGGCTTGATGGAGACACCTATATTGGATAGTCTGGCCAATAACGGCGTCCGGTTTACTAATTTTCACACTACGGCGATCTGCGGCCCTACACGTGCTGCATTGCTGACCGGTCGCAATCATCATTCGGTACACATGGGTTATTTCAATTACAGTGCATTAGGTTTTCCGGGGTATGATGCCCGCATGCCTCCGGATAAAGCGACTATCGCCCAGATACTCCACGAAAATTATTATAACACCTTTGCGGTCGGCAAGTATCACCTTACCCCGCTTAACGAGATCACTCCATCCGGTCCATTTGACCGCTGGCCTACGGGGCAGGGCTTTGATCACTTTTTTGGCTGGCACTTTGGTCATACCGACCAATACCACCCGAATGTGTATGAAGATACCCGGATAGCCGACATTGAGCCCAATAAGAAGATCGTGAGTACGCTGCTTGCTGATAAGGCGATCAAATATATTGCAGACCAGCGTTCCACTGCTCCGGACAGGCCTTTTTTCCTGTACTTCGCGAGCGGCGCCATCCATGCACCGCACCAGGCCGATAAACAATTCCGTGATTATTATAAAGGAAAGTTTGATAAAGGTTGGGACTGGTACCGAGAAGAGGTATTTAAAAGGCAGAAGGAAATGGGGGTGATCCCGAAAGACGCCATACTGCCCGACCGCGATCCGACGGTGTCTGCATGGGACAGCCTTACACCCGAACAGAAAAAACTCTACGCTAAACATATGGAGGTATTCGCAGCGATGCTTACACAGGTCGATTATGAGTTTGGCCGCGTCGTTCATTACCTGAAGGAAATCGGGCAACTGGATAATACATTGATCCTTGGCATGATAGGCGACAACGGATCGAGCCATAGCCCGCCAAACGGCACCTTCAATGGCCGCATCAATAGCCTTCCTACTAAAGAGCAGGTTGATGAAGCGCTCAAGCACCTGGATGAATTCGGTACTGAATCATCTGACATGGATGCTCCTATGGGTTGGACACAGGCCACCAACACACCTTTCCGCTTATGGAAAGCCGATGCCAATTCGGAAGGCGGTACGCATAATCCGCTCATCGTATTTTACCCTAACGGCGTTAAGGAAAGAGGTGTCCGCAACCAGTATTCCCATATTATTGATATCGCACCAACTATTGTTGAACTTACGGGATCCAAATTTCCTGAAACGATCAATGGCATAAAACAAAAACCTTTTGATGGTTCCAGCCTGGTTTATGCTATAAAGGATTCGGCTGCAGCACCGCGCCACACCATTCAATATAACGAGCTGCGAGGTAAACGATCGATCTATAAAGACGGCTGGAAAGCTGAAGTGTTTCACCAAACCGGAACGGATTTCGCTAATGATGTGTGGGAGCTATATAACCTGAATACCGACTTTAATGAACGGATCGACCTGGCAAAAAAAGAGCCTGAAAAGTTAAAGGAATTGGTTGATCTGTTCGATCATGAAGCCAAAAAGTATAATGTTTACCCATTGATCGATGGTATCCAGGATGGTGGCACCGGAGGGCGCAAAAGAAGCGCTTATAAATATGCGGACAAGATAGTTCTGTATCCCGGTGTCGATCAGCTTTCAAGTTTCAGCGGTCCGCAGCTTAGCCAGCAGTCGTTTTCGATCACGGCGCGGGTTAACGCTTATTCAAACGGAACGCAAGGGGTATTGTATGCAGACGGCGGCGAGTTTGATGGCCTGAGCTTGTTTATACAGGACGGTAAATTTATATCGGCGCATAATACGGGTACCAAAGTGCAATACCTGGAGTCGGAACCTCTACCTCAGGGAAACCTAAACCTGCGTTTCGAGCTGAATTATGTAGCACCTCCAAAACCTGCAGCATCTGCAGATGGCAAAAGAGTCAAGCCCGACAGGAACGCACCGGCAGGTACCGAGGCTATCTATGTGAATGAAAAGAAAGTAGCCGAACGGCCAATAACTGCTGATGAGATCAAATACATTGGTTTTTATATTGATGCAATAGATGTGGGTCAGGACCTGAATTCAGCGGTATCCGACCGGTATAAAATCCCTTTCAAATTCACTGGAAACCTGAAAGATATAACAATACAATACAAATAGCTTGCAGGGTTTGGGGCGAAATGCGCATAGCAAAGTAGCCCCTGTTTTTAATTAATTGAAATGAAACGATCGCTTGTTTATTTATTCTGCCTGGCAATTGTACTGTCAGCGTGCAAGCATAAAACGAATGTTAATGCGATATGCTATGTGCCGCTGCCGGCTGCATTGGCCAAAAAGCCTATGTGCTGCGAATCTAATATTCCGAAACGGTTTGCTTCCTTCAGATCGTCAGCCGCTGCAACCGATAAGCCATCCAAACCGGCGGATAAAGGCCATAAAGGTATGATCTGGATTAATGCCGGCACATTTGCAATGGGCGGTGATAATTCGCAAGCATCGCCCGATGAGCTTCCAAAGCATAAAGTGACCGTCAACGGGTTTTGGATAGATGCAACCGAAGTAACCAATGCGGAATTCGCCAGATTCGTACAGGCGACCGGCTATATCACCACTGCCGAACGTAAACCAGACTGGAATGAGCTAAAAAAACAGTTGCCGCCAGGTACAGAAAAACCGGCTGACAGTGATCTTGTGCCTGCCTCACTCGTATTTAGCGCACCCAAGGGAACGGTTGACCTTAACGATTATACCCAATGGTGGGAATGGAAGAAGGGTGCAAACTGGAAGCACCCGCACGGACTCGGAAGCAGCATCAAAGGAAAAGAGAACTACCCGGTAGTGCACGTATCCTGGTTTGATGCCGTAGCTTATTGCAAGTGGGCCGGTAAACGCCTGCCTACGGAAGCAGAGTGGGAGTGGGCGGCACGCGGAGGACTTCAAAACAATATATATCCCTGGGGTAATGAGCCTGTTGACCAGGGAAAGGTAAAGGCAAATACCTGGCAGGGCCATTTTCCTAATCAGAACACTTTACGCGACAAGTTTTACGGGGCAGCGCCTGTAGGTTCATTCGCGCCTAATGGTTATGGTTTATATGATATGGCCGGTAATGTATGGGAATGGTGTGCCGATTATTATAATAGCAGCTATTACTCAACCATTGCCAACGGAGCAACTAATCCCAAAGGGCCTTCAACCAGCTATGACCCGGAGGATCCCTACGCTAAAAAACGGGTAATCAGGGGCGGATCATTTTTGTGCAACGACAGCTATTGTTCCGGTTATCGTGTAGCACGGCGAATGAAAAGTACCGAGGATAGCGGTATGGAGCACGTGGGCTTCAGATGTGTGGAGGATAAGTAAAGCGTTTGTATGAATACGTGTATTTACGGTTTAATTTTAGGTGTTTTCACGGTACCTTTCATTGGGTTTTTGTATTAATTTAAAATTGAATTTGAAAACAGTTCTGCAAAAACCGAATCTTATGCCAAATCTTAAATTAAACTTCAACATGCAACACCAGGTCAATTCGAATTGGTGTTGGGCAGCAACATCAACAAGCATATCGCTTTATTACGATCCGGCGTCCGGGTGGACGCAATGTAAGGTAGCATGTTTCGCCCTGCCGCGGCCTGACTGTTGCGCCGCACCGACCCCCTCGGCTTGTAATGTTTCATTCTACCTGAACCAGGCACTGACCGTTACTGGTAACTTCGTCAATATGGTAAATAACCCGCTACCTATAGCCCAGATAGAAACGGAAATAAATGCTTACCGGGTTATTGGTGTTCGGATCGGCTGGTTTGGCGGTGGCGGTCATTTCATTGCGATCTATGGTTTTGACGACTCCACCGGTTCAGACTACGTTTACGCTGATGACCCGATATATGGGAAAAGTTACCAGCTATTGTCTAACTTTACTAATAATTACCAATCTGCAGGGCAATGGACGCATTCTTATTTTACTAAACGATCGGGAGGAGGGCTTATGCTTCAATATGCTGCAATTGCATTTGACTTTGAGGAGAAGGCGCGTGTGATCAAAGAGAGGGCGTTTCCGCATCCCATTCCCGGGCCGCCGCCAGAACATTTTGCTATGCTCCCGCACCAAACTTTGCCTCACGATACTTACTTAATAGATTTTCGGGATCTTGTTGGAGAGAAAATGGTTTTACATAAGACCGGCGTTCGTGTGTTTGATAGCAGTGAGCCTTCACCAATGATATTTGAATTTGACAGCCCGGAAAAAAACGCAAAAATGCTCCAGGTACTCCATGGGGACGAGTTTGTAAAGAATTATCAAAATGAATTGTCAGTTATTGCAAATAATAAAAATTTTACATCCCGGAATTTTACCCTAAGGGTAGTCAGGCAGCCGAATCTCAAGGTAGAGGCTTTCTGGCTGGCCGACGATAAAAACCCTAAAGAGGATATCTTTATTCCTGTGACATCAACAGATTTTTTGCGTACAGGTGAACAACTGACCAGGCAGCGTTTTTCAGAGTTGCTTTTTGCTGCCGCTCGTGACAAGGACAAGGAGCCGAAAGACGAAGCTATTGGCAGTTAGATAAATAAATAAAAACGTAGCCGACGAAAATTTTTAAGAGCCATCCCAGGTAGCCTTGTTCATAGGCTACTTTTTTCTTTATGATTCCTGCGCTGGCAAAGCAGTGAGAATAAATTTTTTAGAGATAAAGATGCTCGTGGCAACGAGAAAGGCCGTTTAATTCAACCTGTTAGGTTTAACATCAAGAAATTTTTTGTCCGGAATGATCATTGTAGGACCGGGAGAATATTTGTTGAGCAGCCTTCGCAACCGGCACAGCTCATCGGCCATCATCTGCTGAACGGATAAGATATCAATAACACGTTCCTGGTTATCCCCACCTTCTTTAAGCAGTTTCTTATAAACACGCGTTGCCTGGTCGTACTGTTGCTGGTAATACGCAATACGATCTTTTACACATTCATCAAATTCTGTCCATGTAATTGGCATATAGGCTTTTACGTAAGGTTAGCTGTACAGGTTTTATTGGAGGTTGAATAAATTATCTTAAAATTTTTTACCGCCGATAATCCAACCTTCACCGACTAGCTAACCTAGTTGACCACTTTTACCTTGTGCCCGCGTAACCATCATTTTACTTTTATTCAAAATGTTTTAAATGGTCATCCGTCTACACTATTATATATCATGGAAAATACTTACTTAATACCGAATACAATAGCAGTTGCCTCCGATAAGGAGCAAGAACTGGCGATCTTATTCCTGGATATCCGGGATTTCACCGGTTTGATGGAATCGCAGCCGGAGCAAATGGTGATCCAGGTGGTTCGCCGTTTATTTATTGCTTTCAATGAGATCGTGAAGAAGTTCGAGGGTAAGGTGGTGGAAATCGCAGGGGATAGTTTGTATGCAGTGTTTGGTTTGCAAACAGGGTTAAGGGAGTCGGTAAATAATGCTTACCAGGCTGCTAAAGGCATGTTCCAGACCGTCAGCCTGTTCAATGAAGCCTATGCAGAACCTTATTATGGTGTACCACTGAAGATTGGTGTCGGCTTACATGCAGGGAAAGTTTTTGTCGGTGAATTTGGGCTGGATCGGGCGCCGCAATTGTCGGTAATGGGGTTGCCTGTTAATATTGCTTCCCGGCTTCAATCGATAACAAAGAAGTTGAATAATGACCTGATCATGTCAGAAGATGCATACCAGCTTCTGGCTGATGATACGGCTATTGTTCACCATCAAACCGTTGAACTGCAAGGGATCAGGCATGAGCAACAAGTTCGTTTAGTTGGTAAGCCTTACAGCATGTATGACGATGTTGATTATTTTCTGGCTATCGCAGGATAAAAGTAATATCGCCAAATGCTAAATTACTAGCGTTCACAAGTGTTCATGAGCGTTCACAGGCTGTGAACGTGAACGCCAATTCAATTTTGAGCCTGTAGCAGCTTCTCAAGTCTGCTAAAAGTCCCGCTCCAGCCTTCTGCATAATTGTGTGCCGATTAGGTGCCAACATCAGCATGTTTGAAAAGCATACGCGTCCCTGCGCCTTCCGGTAAAAACTCTAATAAATAAATTTTAGTAAGTCGGTTAGAAACAAATTCCGAAAAGAACTTTTTATGTATGGGACAATTATTTGTCCGTTGTCTTGTTAAAGTTTTATAACCAAATTTGTGCGTATGACTGAACTGAATGAATATGAGTGCGAAATGCTGGATGCGGTGCTGGAAGCCTTCGGTATTCCGGACAGCCTGACCAGGCCGCAGCTAATGCAGCTGTTTGATCAGGATGAAGCAACAGCTTTCGCAATGGTACAAATATTATTAAGAGAAGGCCTTATAGCCGAATCAGGTAAACATGGTGACTATGAACTGCCTGATAAACTGGTTTTGAAACCCAAGGGCGAAAAATTTCTGAAGCAGGGCGGCTTTACAAAGCAATTCAAAACAGAAAAAGAGAAACCCGTTGAAATAGGGGGAACGCTGGCTAAACTACAACAACAGAATATGCGGTTGCAGAATCTTAAACTATCTGCTGAATCGGAGCGGAGGGATCTTCAAAAAAAGATCGAGAGAATGCAAATGCTGCAGTACATATGGTGGGGCCTTATCGCGCTTGCATTTATAATAGGTTATTTAATAGGGCATATGCATAAAAAATAAAATAGTTAGGCCGGATTTTGTCTCCGACCTAACATTCCTTAGTATATTGATAGATATTCTTATTTACCCCCAAACCAATAGCTATAGCCTACAGACGCAGTAGCCGCGCCGGTATTGTTTTTGCCGTTTGCTGTGCCTTTCTGAATATTTAAGAAGCCGTAATTAAAGCCGCCTTCGACAAATATACTGCAGTGCCCTAGTTTATAGATCAATCCTATATTGCCTTCGGCGCCAAAATTGGTTCCATGTAATTGGTCCTTTATATCGGTATTGGCATCAAATGATTGGGGTTGCTGGGTTAGCTGCTGGTTTTTCCCCGGATCAGCATAAAGCTGGCTTTGCCCGCTTGTAACCTGGTGAGCCGACAGTAAGAAGCTTACGAATGGCCCTCCGTCAACATAAATACGTAACGGCGAATTTTTTAAATCCCATCCAAATTTGGCTAAAACAGGTATCATCAGATAATTGATTTTGGCTTCGCTGTTATAATCAGCATATAAATAGGTAGGAGCCTGGCCCGGAGGAAACATTTGTTGAAACTCTGCAGGTGTGGCCAATGCCTGGAAACCGTCCTTTTTGCCACCTTGTGATGAATATTCAAGCATAGGCTGTATAGAGAATAGTTTGGAAAATTTAAATTCTCCGAATAAACCAAAATCAGGCCCCAGGCGTGAACTGTAACCGGTATTAAGCGGATTCTCAGCACTGCTGCCGCCGCCGCTCAGGTTAGGAATACTGATACCACCCCGGACACCCAATGCAAAATCTTGAGCTTTAGCCGAAAAACATAGAAACAACAAAACAGAAAGTGGGTAAATAAATAGCTTTTTCATAATGATGTAGTTTAAATGGTTGAACGATAGATGGTCTTATTCAGACCCTTATACAAAGCTAAATCATTATGATACACCTATTAACCTATTTGTAACGTCATTAACATATATTTTACATTGAAATTAACATATACGCAAAAAAGAAAGGGATATAACCAATCGGCTATATCCCTTTTATGCAAATAGAATGCTTTCTTAATTATCTTCCGGCTTTCTTTTTCTCTTCGCCAACACCGATGAAATAGAAGCAAATGCCCACAAAAGTGGTCAGGATACCTATAAATAAAGGCCATTGCGGTGATCTTACACCAGACGGATTTACGCTCATGGTGTCAGAGTCTGCTGCATTCAGTAATGGGTGGAAAAAATAGAGGCAATAGATGATTACCGCTACGCCTATAATAATAAGTAATATGCTGATCTTTTTCATCATTTAAAGTTTGCTACAAATGTAAAATAAATTTTAATTCTGTAAACCTATTAACGTAATTGGATGCAGTTTTAATCATTCACATGCCGGCCATTTATCATTCACTGCCTTTTATTTTAATATTGATTGCGATTGTAGCTGCAAGTATTGCAACCAGAAAATTAACTGTTAGCGGTGCTTTAACCGGAGCCGTGATTGCTATCATGGTATTTTTAGGTTTCGGATACACTGGTGTAGGTATGCTGGCAACATTTTTTATCCTGGGTACTGTTGCCACGATGTGGAAGAATAAAGAGAAGGGGTTAGTCAAAGTACAGCATGACCAATCTGTAAGGAGAGATGCCGGACAGGTATTAGCTAATGGAGGAGTAGCGGGCCTGATGGGGGCGTTGAGCTATTTTTTCCCTGAAAAAGCACTGTTATGCAATTTAATGATGGCTGCAAGTTTATCATCCGCTATGGCTGATACGTTGTCATCAGAATTAGGCATGGTGTATGGCAGGCGGTTTTATAATATAATCTCGTGGAAGAAAGACGTCAAAGGTTTGGATGGGGTAGTTAGTCTAGAAGGAACTTTAATTGGTATTATAGGATCAGCAATTATTACCTTGATCTATGCACTGGCCTTGGGATGGAATCAAGGCTTCTGGATCATAATAGTGGCTGGCACTATTGGTAATCTATCCGACTCAATTTTGGGCGCTTTGCTGGAAAGAAAACACTTGCTGACAAATAATGGTGTTAATTTTTTGAATACATTTATTGCCGCTACAGTGGCAGGGATAATTTACGTGTTTGTTTAAATAATAAATGTAATTTATTGAAAATAAGCAAAATAGTATTCTGTTATTTTACTACCATTTGAGCCGTGTTCCGGCTTACTTGCTCTAGTAATATTGGTCGGTTTACTACCAGTCCTTTCAAATCATATAGCTTATAATGCCTTACGGTGATCAGGGTAAGTTCGCTGTTGTATCTCACCTTAAAATCCTGGCTAAAGCTTGCCAAAAGCTTTTCAAAGCGTTCCTGGTTCAAGTCAAAACATACACTGAAACTTAGGGCTGAAGTTTGCATCACATTCGCTTTGATATTATTCTGTGCGAATAATTTGAAAATCTCGCTCAGGTGAACCTCGGATATAAACGAATAGTCCTTGGCTGATATAGAAAGCAGCACCTGGTTTTGTTTCAGGATGATCACCGGCTTATCGAAATGCATTTCGGCTGATTCTTTTATTATTGTGCCCTCCGCAGCAGGATCATTAAATGATTTTACAAGCAAAGGTATTTTTGCATTCTGTAGTGGCTTTATTGTTTTCGGGTGGATCACACTTGCGCCATAATAGGTCATTTCGATGGCTTCTGCATAAGTAAGTTCATTGAACTTGACAGTATCGGCAAAATGTTTCGGATCTGCATTTAATATGCCCGGAACATCCTTCCATGTTGTAACCGATTCTGCATTTAAACAGGATGCAAAAATGGAAGCCGTATAATCCGACCCCTCACGACCTAGCGTAGTGGTAAAGTTCTCTGAAGTACCGCCTAAAAAACCTTGGGTTACTATTACGCCCTTATCAAGCAATGCAGGTATTTCCTGGCTGATGCTGCTCCGGGTTTTATCCCAGTTTACGTTGCCTTCGCGGTAGTTGTTATCGGTGTGCACATAGCCTCGCACATCCAGCCATTGGGTTTTAACGCCCACCTGATTTAAATAAACTGCAACAATACGCGTCGACACCAACTCGCCTATAGATACGATCTGGTCATAAATAAAATCATGATCGGCATGAGGCTCGTCTTCTATCATCCAGTCGATCTCCACAAATGTATTTGCTACTTCATTAAAAACGGGGTGATTAGGCGCAAAGAGTTCTTTAACAATATTGAAATGGTATTCCTTTATTTCATCAAAAACAGCATGCAAGTCATCGGAGCTATTGATATAAGCTTTGGTCAGTTTCTCCAGCGCATTGGTGGTTTTACCCATAGCCGAAACCACGATCAGCAATTGTTTACCTTCGTACTTTTTTACAATATTTGAGAGATTGATCACTCCCGCAGCATCCTTTACCGATGCGCCTCCGAATTTGAAAACAAGCATTATTTAATATATTGCGATAGGACCGATCCCGGCCGTATCAGTTTTTTTATTTTTGAATAAGGGATAAGCAGATCTGTTGGCCCCTGCATGTAACTTTTTATTTCATAGTTATTATAGTAGAAATGAATCCCATCAGGTGCAAAATAATAATTACTATTCAATGCAAAAGTATCGCCTCCATCGGATAAACCTTCATTCAACTTTTCTTCTCTGATAATTTTATCTGCAATTTCGTCCAGTTTGTCGCTATAATCTTTAACCAAGACGTCATCCAGCACAATTTCTTCATCTTTTTTGGTATCCCAGTTTATATAAATCGACCGTGAATTAGGATGGGCACCGCCCGATCCATCTTCCTCCACCTCGAGTACTAGCACTTTGGAATCCTGCGACATAACCCTGATATGAAGTTCATAGGTCGTCGGAACACTTTGCCCTTCGCTTGTGTCAACCTTCGATGTGTTGTTTTCGACAACTGTTTTTACCCTAACTGCGAGACTTTTTGTTGTATCGCTGCTATCTTCATTGTACTCGGATAACGTACCGACAACCATTTCTTTAATGGTATCATTTAAGCTTGTCCTGGTTTTAAATAATGGATAGGTAATTGCAATGTAATCGCAATTACAACTATCACTCTCTCCACCTTCTCCCTCATATGTGTAGGCCAGGGTGTCCTTTGTTTTACCTGACAGCTTTGGAAGCTTATCTTTTGTCGTTTTTATTGGTTTATTATGCGAACAAGCAGCACATAACAATGTTAGTGAAATTAATGCGACAAGGATGCGGTTCATTTATTTGTGATATTGATCTATGACCGTATTTGGCCGCAGCAAATTTAGTATTTGTGAGTAAGGAATGAACAGTACAACCTGCCCATAACTCTCGGGCTTTGCTTCGCCACTATTAAATAGAAACTTTAGACCTATGGGGGTAATCAGAAAGTTGTTATTCAATGCAAATTGACCACTTTTAAAGCTATAGCCACTTAATGAAGCTGTTGCATTAAGCTTTTCGTTGCCCCTGAATATAGTTTCTGCAATTTTGTTTAGCTGATCTGAATATTGATCGATCAGTATATCACTGAGCTTTATGGATCTTGATTTTTTGGTATTCCAGTTAATAAAATGAGTTGTTGTGTTCTTACCTGATTTCTCTGATTCAACAGAAGCTTCATTTATTTCTATTATTGTCAAACTCGAATCCTGCCTTAGAACTACAGCATGCAAATCACGATTACTTGCTGCCTTTTGACCCTTTAAATAGTTATTCAGTGAGTCATTTAAAACCGGTTGATTTTTAAAAATAGGATAGGAGATATCAATCGTCGAACCCGCCTCTTTTTGTTTTGTATTCTTATAAACGAATTGAAGTGTATCCGTTGTGATGGCAGGCTTATCTTCTGTCGACGTTCCCCATTGACAAGACGCCAAACTGCATGCGATCATTACAAAAAGGATATACCTCAAATTCATAACCTTAATTCATTATCTGTTCTTTTGATAAAGATCCGTTTATCCAGGCACCGTCAAGCGCTGCCTCATACTTTTTGTAGAATTTAATAGCAGGTTCGTTCCAATCCAATACCTGCCAGCTCATACCATTAAAGCCCATTTCACGGGCTTCTATTATCAGCCTGTCAAAAAGCAGCTTACCAACGCCCTTGCCACGCCAGTCTTCAGTTACGATCAAATCTTCCAGGTACATGCGGCAGCCTTTCCAGGTTGAATAGCGGATATAGTATAAAGCGAACCCCACAATTAATCCGTCTACTTCAGCAACAAATGTTTTCCAAACTGGTTTTTGGCCGAAGCCTGCATCTTCAAATTCTTCCAGCGTAACCGTAACTTCTTTAGGGGCTTTTTCAAATAAAGCTAATTCATGTACCAATTCAAGCAGGCGCGGACAATCTTCTTTAGCGGCTGTTCGTAAATGTATTTGCATAGTTATTTATATGTGAACACGATTTATAGGATTTTAAGGATTAAACATGATTCTAATAAAAATTTATATTCATCATGAGATTATCCTGATAATCTCTAAAATCTTATAAATCGTGTTCTAATTATTTTTCCAATGTTTTATTACTCTCTGACCAAAAATTGTGCTGCCCAGGCGTACCATATTGCTGCCCTGTTCAATAGCCATTTTATAGTCCGACGACATGCCCATTGATAGCGTATCGAAAGAATTTTCCTTTCTGAAATAGCTCTGCTTTATGCCGTCAAAGAAAGTTTTCAATTCATAAAATTCTTCTTTGATCTGCTTCTCATTTTCCGTGTTGGTGGCTATACCCATCAGTCCGCGAATCCTCACATTTTTTAAAGCGGCATATTCCTCTGAACGCAACAATTCGATTGTCTCATCAAAGCCAAGTCCGTACTTTGTTTCTTCATCAGCGATGTATACTTGCAATAGGCAGTCGATAACACGACTATGTTTTTGGGCATGCTTATCTATTTCCTGCAATAGTTTCAGGCTATCAACAGACTGGATCATGCTGATAAAAGGAGCAATATATTTTACCTTATTGCTTTGTAGGTGACCTATCAGGTGCCATTCGATATCTTTAGGCAGATGGTCATACTTGTCGACCAGCTCCTGCACCATATTCTCGCCAAATACCCGCTGACCAGCATCGTAGGCCTCCATTATCTCTTCTTCCGGTTTTGTTTTTGATACAGCGATCAATTGTACTTTTATCGTATCAGTTTCGTTTTTTAAGCGTTTGATGTTATCCGCAATGCTCATTTATCCGTAGTTTTGCTTAATAATGCCGCTAAATTACAGAATGCATAAATATAATAAGCTGTTTTTCTCAGTATTGATTTTCGTGGCCGCCTGCAGTAGTAATAAAACACCTGAAGGCATCATTCCGCAAGCTAAAATGACCAACCTGCTTACCGATATCCATATTGTGGATGGCAGCATGTACAATGTGATGCAGTTGCCTGATTCATTGTATAAATACGGGACGGATAGATATCTGATGGTTTTCAGAAAGTATCAAACGGATTCGGTTCAGTTTAAAAAAAGCTTTCAATATTATGCCTCAAATCCTGAAAAATTACAGGCTATTTACGATCAGATCACGATAAACATAAAAACTAAAAGTGATTCGGTGAACAAACTTAACCTGGATAAGATAAACAAGGATAACAAGAGGCGCACCGACTCACTTAATAAGCTACCAAAACAGGCTCAGCCTCAGCAACAACCACAGCAGGCAAAGCCAACAACGCCGGTTATTAAAAAAAGGTTTACACCATTCATCAAGCCACGAAAAAGAACTCATGCTGATTCCCTCCCATAGTATAGATAAACTTGGCTTTACAGAAATAAAGGAACTGATTAAAGCGCATTGCCTCAGTGTGATGGGTCAGCAAATGGTTGACCGGATACAGGTGATGAATAATTATGATCAGATCCACAAGTTTCTGAGCCAGGCCAGCGAATTTAAAAACATACTGGAAAATGATGAGGCATTGCCAATTCATCATTTTTTCGATATAAAATCCCTTGCCAATAAAGTCAAAATTGAAGGTGCATTTTTAACAGAGGAAGAGTTCTACCAGGTGCAGGCATCATTGGCAACAGTCTTTGCTGTGATCGCCTATTTTAATGACCGGGAAGGACAGTATCCTAACCTGGAGGCTTTATTTGAACATTTGCCGATAGAAAGATCGATCATTAAAAAGATCGAACAGGTGATCGATCAGAAAGGTAAGATCAAACCGAATGCTTCGCGCGAGCTAGCTGAACTTTTCTCATCTATAGCAAAAGCTGAACAGGAGGCCCGTAAAAAGATAGACCAGATATTTAAAAATGCAGCAGCCAACGGCTGGACCGCAGATGGATCATTAACTATTCGTGATGGCCGCTTGTGCATTCCTTTGCTAGCTGAAAATAAACGTAAGCTCAAAGGTTTTATTCATGATGAATCTTCATCTGGGCAAACTGTTTATATTGAACCGGAAGAAGTATTTACGCTGAATAACCGCATCCGTGATCTTGAGTTTGAACGTCGCCGTGAAATAGTAAAGATACTTACTGCTTTGACCGATGAACTAAGGCCCTACGTGCCGTTATTGTTATCATATCACAGCCTGTTAACCAAGCTGGATTTCGTTCGTGCTAAGGCTTTATTTGCTATCGATATTGAGGCTTCGATGCCTGAAGTGGTGAACGAGGCGAAAATAAAATTAATCAATGCGAGGCACCCACTACTATACCTGAGTTTTAAAGCAGAAAAGAAAACAGTTGTGCCGCTTAACGTCAACGTTGACGAGGGCACCCGTATTGTAGTAGTATCAGGGCCAAATGCAGGCGGTAAATCTGTTTGCATGAAAACAGTAGGACTGCTGCAGATGATGGCTCAGGCAGGCTTATTAATTCCCGCAGCAGACAACAGCGTAGTGGGGGTGTTTAAGCAAATATTTGTCGATATCGGTGACGATCAATCAATAGAAAGTGACCTGAGTACATACAGTGCACATCTATCCAAAATGAAGGATTTTGTGGAGATGGCTAATGGCAAAACCCTTGTACTGATTGACGAGTTTGGTACAGGTACTGATCCCCAATTTGGCGGCCCGATTGCCGAGGCTGTTCTGGAAACACTTAACCATAAAAAGGTGAGGGGGGTGATTACTACACACTATTCAAACCTAAAGGTTTTTGCGAGTAATACCGAAGGCATAGAAAACGCCTCCATGCTGTTTGATAATGTGGAGATGCGTCCGCTTTATATACTGGAAGTAGGGAAGCCTGGCAGCTCTTATGCTTTTGAGATCGCCCAAAAAATTGGCTTGCCGCAACAGGTGCTAAATCTGGCAAAAAACAAGATTGGCGTTAACCAGAAAAAGGTTGATACTTTATTAGTTGACCTGGAGCGCGAGAAAAAGGAAATATTCGATACTAAAGTTAAGCTGGAAAGGCAGCAGAAACGTGTAAACGAACTCCTTTCAGAAAATGAAAAGTTGAAAAGCTACCTCGAGGAAAATAAAAAAGCACTTATCCGGGACGCCAAACAGGAGGCCAAGAACATCATTCTGAATGCTAATAAACTGGTTGAAAATACCATTGCCGATATCAAAAGCAGTAGGGCTGATAAGGAGAAAACGCGGCAATTGCGCGAAAAACTTAATCAGGAGTTACAGAAGAATACTGTTAAACTCGAAGTTGCCAAACCTGCTGTATCTGAAGAATTGAAGCCGGGTGATTGGGTAAAGCTGAATGATTCTGAAACTACGGGTCAGATTATGGAGATCAATAAAGACAATCTGATCATTGCTATTGGAGACCTGCGGACGGTGGCTAAAAAGAACCGGGTACAAAGAATCAGCAAAAAAGAAGTTCCGAAAGAACTTAGAAGAAGCTTCAGCGGGCAGACTAATGATTATGCCAGCTTTAGCCCCGAGATTGATGTGCGTGGAAAACGTGGCGAGGAAGCTTTATATGACATCGAAAAAATGCTCGACCGGGCATTGATGATGGGTTTCAATAATTTAAAGATCATACATGGTAAAGGTGACGGAATATTGCGTAAATTAATTCGCGGTTACCTGAAAAAATACGATGCGGTTGACAGGATGGAGGATGAGCATGCCGACAGGGGCGGGGATGGAATAACATATGTATATTTGAAATAACCTGAATACAACCTGAACATGAGAAAGTTGTACTTTTTATTTGTGCTGCAGCTGCTGGCTTCCCTTGTATATGCACAAAATATAGTTGTTAAAAGCCATGATATGCACATTCGTTATTCGGGGCGCATTGCAATGACGGATGAGGCAGCCGAGCTTTCATGGTCAGCATCTTCCATCAAAATGAATTTCAAGGGAGCTTTCATAAAAGCGACCCTGAGAGATGAACACGGCAACGATTACTGGAATGTGATCCTCGATGGTAAGGTGATCTCTGTTCTTCAGCCTGATAGCATTCAAAAGCAATATACCCTGGTCACAGGTCTTCCAGCAGGCAATCATACCATTGAATTATTCAAGCGCAGCGAATGGGCGATGGGCAAAACCTGGTTTTATGGGTTCGAGCTTGATAAAAATGCGAGTATATTATTGCCGCCGTCGCAACAAAAGCGTAAGATGGAGTTCTTTGGAAATTCAATCACTTGTGGATATGCCAATGAAGATACAACAGGGCAGGATAGAGGGACGGCTCCATATGAGAACGCTTATTTAAGCTACGCTTCTATTACCGCCCGTCACTTTGATGCAGAATTACATAATACCTCTCGAAGCGGCATTGGGATAATGGTAAGCTGGGCACCGTTGATCATGCCCGAAATGTATTACCGGTTGGATGCTACAGATGCTGAAAGCAGGTGGGATTTTTCTAAATATACACCCGACCTGGTAGTAATCAATCTTTTTCAGAATGACAATTGGATCGTTAAGTTGCCTGATAACGACCAGTTTAAAGCAAGATTCGGTACGAAGCCGCCAACTGACGAGCAATGTGTAAAGGCCTACAAAGATTTTGTAAAAACTATAAGAAGTAAGTATCCCAAGGCACAGATCATTTGCGCATTAGGCAGTATGGACGCCGTAAAAGAAGGCGCACCATGGCCGGGATATATCAAAAAAGCAGTCGACCAGATTGGAGATAAGAAGATATTCGTGCACATTTTTCCTTATAAAAACACACCCGGGCATCCCAGCAAAAAAGAACAGCAGGCCATGGCCGATGATCTGATAGCCTTTATTGATCAGAATATTAAGTGGTGACACGATTGTTGGATTTGTAGGATTGAAAAGATGATAATTTTTGATCTCGTAAATCATATAAATCTAAAAATCGTGTTCTGAATCTGCATCGAAATTGCGTTATTTGTAATGATAGCCTCTACGGGCAACATCTATTATAAATCTATTAAATTTAAAAATCGTGTTAAAAGTTGTTAGCAGTGCTGACGAAGCTGTCCGTGATATCCGGGATGGCATGACCCTTATGCTCGGTGGGTTTGGTTTGTGCGGGTTACCCGAAAAATGTATTGCAGCCCTGGTTAAAAAGGGTGTGAAAAACCTGACTTGTATTTCCAATAATGCAGGTGTTGATGATTTTGGTATAGGCTTGTTGTTAAAGCAGCGCCAGGTTAAAAAGATGATCTCCTCTTATGTAGGTGAAAATGCCGAGTTCGAGCGACAATTATTAAGCGGTGAGTTGGAAGTTGAACTCATTCCTCAGGGTACACTGGCCACACGTTGCATGGCTGCCGGTTACGGCATGCCTGCCATTTTTACGCCTGCAGGTATTGGTACTGAAGTAGCGGTGGGAAAAGAAGTAAGAAACTTTAACGGTAAAGATTACCTGATGGAGATGGCCTTTGATGCTGATTTCGCCATTGTAAAAGCCTGGAAAGGGGACACGATGGGTAACCTGGTATATCGTTCGACGGCACGGAATTTTAACCCCGTAATGGCTATGGCTGGTAAAGTGACTATTGCTGAAGTAGAGGAATTGGTCGAGGCCGGTGAAATAGACCCCGATCATGTTCATACTCCGGGGATTTATGTTCATCGGATTTTTAAGGGAGAGAATTATGAGAAACGGATTGAACAACGTACGGTAAGGAAAAAAGATAATGCTTGATAAAGAAGGAATAGCAAAACGTATCGCAAAAGAAATAAAAGATGGTTACTATGTTAACCTCGGCATAGGTATACCAACCCTGGTAGCCAATTATATTCCAAAAGGGATGGATGTCGTGCTACAATCCGAAAACGGGTTATTGGGTATCGGACCGTTTCCTTTTGAAGGAGAAGAAGATCCCGATTCGATCAATGCGGGTAAACAAACCATCACCATTTTGCCAGGCTCTGCTATTTTTGATTCGGCGATGAGTTTTGGGATGATCAGGGCTAAAAAAGTCAACCTGACCATTTTGGGGGCGATGGAAGTATCAGAAAACGGGGATATCGCCAGTTGGAAAATTCCCGGAAAGATGGTAAAGGGGATGGGCGGCGCGATGGATCTGGTAGCATCTGCAGAAAACATTATCGTGGCGATGCAGCATGTGAACAAGGCTGGTGAGTCTAAACTATTACCTAAATGCACCCTTCCGCTTACAGGCATTAACTGTGTAAAAAAAATCGTAACAGAAATGGGTGTACTGCAAGTACTTCCCGAAGGCGGTTTTAAATTATTGGAACGCGCTCCCGGAGTGAATGTTGAAGAAATAAAAGCAGCTACAGCAGGTAAATTGATAATTGAGGGTGAAGTACCAGAGATGGTTATTTAACTCCCTGCAATAGACTTCAGACTTTTGACTAAAGACTTTCGACTTAAATCAAGCCAGAGGCAATGTAAAATAAAAAGTAGAACCTTTATCTTTTTCACTTTCGGCCCATATAGCACCGCCGTGACGTTCTATAATTTCGGCACTCAGGTATAGCCCAACGCCGAACCCGGATATGTGTTTCGTGTGCTCACTTTGTACGCGGTAATAGCGGTCGAACAGTCGTTCCAGATCCTGCGGGTTGATGCCTATCCCTTCGTCGTGCACGCTTACAGTCGCCTCTTCGGGTCCCCTTGTACATTTAACAGTTACAAATTTAGCCCCTGGTGAGTATTTAACTGCATTAGAAAGCAGGTTTGACAAAACAGAACCGATCTTTTCCCGGTCGGCATCTACCGTCAGTTCACCAACGGGTTCAAATATAAATGTATGACTGCTAACGCTAAGGCGTATTTCCTCAATCATTTCGCTGATTAATGTATTGAGTTCAAACGGGTGCTGTTCGATCAATAATTTGCCAGACTCCAGCCGGGACACATTGAGGAAACCGTTGATTAAACCGGCCATCTTTTTAGTTTGCAAATTCGCTTTGGCAAGCGCATTACTCATAAATTGCTGATCATTTTCCTTTACTTTTTGCTGAAGCACCTGTATCAGCGCAGTCAGAGAAGTTAACGGCGTTTTGAGCTCATGACTGGCCATCCCGATAAAATCGCTTTTTCGTTGCTCGTCGCGTTTTTGCTCGGTAATATCGCGGGCGATCTTTGAAACGCCTATAATATTCCCGGCCTTATTGTGTATCGGCGAAATGGTCAGCGACACATTGATTAGCGTTCCATCTTTCTTCTGGCGGATGGTTTCGTAATGGTCAATACGTTCACCTTTTTGTAAACGGCCCAGAATTATCGGTTCCTCATATTGACGATCTTGTGGTATCAGCTTTAAGATTGACTCTCCTATCATTTCCTGCTCCGTATAGCCAAATGTATGCTCTGCGCCACGGTTCCAGCTTGTAACTATACCCTCTAGTGTTTTACCAATAATGGCATCGTCGGATGACTCAACGATGGCGGCAAGTTTGGCGCTGCGTTCCTCGGCCAGCATTACTTCCTGCAGCAATTGTTGAAGCCGCCGTTCATTTTCAGCCAGTTCTTCGTTGGTAGTTTGCAGTTCCTCGTTAGCCGCAGCCAGTTCTTCGTTTGCAGATGCCAGTTCTTCGTTGGTGGCTGTTAACTCTTCATTTAGCGTCTGGGTTTCTTCTTCACTGTGAGCAAGAGCTTTCGTCCGCTCCTCAACCTTTCTCTCGAGCGTTTCATTGGCACTTTGTAACTCCTCACGGGCTTTGGTCAATTCTTCATTAATGCTGGTCAGTTCTTCATTGGATGCAGTGACCTCTTCATTAGCTGCAGTAACCTCCTCATTGGATGCTGTAAGCTCTTCATTCAATGCCCCGGTTTCCTGTTCCCGAGCTTCCAATTCAGCTCTCAGACGATCTTTTATACGGATATCCGATATCACATTCCGATAAGAGTAGGCTATAATTGCCAAAGCAACCAATACCACCAGAACAATAAAAACGGGTACAATTGTTACATAACTGTTTAGCCTTCCGGTTCTCGCAGCCAGGAGTAATTGTTCATCGGCCTCTGCTTTTGCCACTGCTTGACGTAAGGCATCCATTGCTGATTTACCGGTGTCAAGGTCTTCTGATGATATCGTTTGTCCACCTTGCTTTTTATCAATAAGTTTCTGCAGGATATCCATGCGCTGGTGCAGTATATTGCGTATGGAAGCGATATTAATTTGTTGTGGCTGATTGCCGGCCGTAAGTTTAGCCAGTTCATCGGTTAGGATCAACGCGTCACGATAAGCACCGTTATAAGGCTCCAGGAAATTAGCACGGCCCGTAAGCAGATAGCCCCGCTGACCTGTTTCAGCATCCTTCATCACAGAAAGCACTTTCTCCAGCTTCTGCATAACCTCTCCGCTATGAGACACGGCCTGGTTACTCTTTAACAATCGTTGGAGAGTTAAAAAGGACACAAAGCCGATCGTTAAAACGATCAATAAGGAAAACCCATAACCTATCCGGAGGCTACGGTCAAATCGGTTCGTCATAAACAAAGGGGACTTGATTGTAAAGATAAAATTTTCAGCGAAATTTTATTTGGCATAGATTTATAATCTATAATTACAAGCTTTCAATGACATTGTTTGGTTTGTAACTGTACTTGACTGATTATAAGTTATTTGTGTGTGTTTAGATTGCGCGCGCATGAACGTAAGCACCTGATCTTAAAAAAAAATGAAGCGTACAAAACGAAATTAAAGTACTTTTTCTCTTAATTCTTTAGATATCTGTTCCGTTACATGGATGATATCGTCTGCGATATGGGTATTGTTTACGATCACCCGTTCGCAAATATTTCTATAAGGCAGGAGGAACTCCTTATATGCAGGTATCACATGGTTTTCCCATTTATACATCGCATCCTCATTGGAATAACCCCGCTCTTCAAGGTCGCGTTTTAAACGACGTGAAAGAGCCACGTCTTCATCAGCTTCGATAAATACTCTCAGGTCGAGTAGATCAGCGATCTCCTTAAAATGAAAAATAAATAAGCCTTCAACTATCATAATAGGTGCGGGCTTGATCTCTAATATTTTCGGAACAGCATCCGGATTGTTAAAAGTGTATTCTTTTTTATAGATGGTTTCTCCGTTGATCAGTTTGGTGATGTCCGCGTAAAAATGTTCGCGATCAATGGTCTTCGGATCGTCGAAATTATACAACTTATTTTCCTCTTTGGTCATGGTATGGCCGACCGGGAAATAGTAATCATCCTGCGATACCAAACAAATTTCGTCGCTGGTAAAATGATCAAGAAAACGGTTTAGAAAAAAGGTCTTGCCCGAGCCGCTTCCGCCGGCTATACCCATGATGAATGGCTTCGAATTCTTCGATTCCTGGTTAAGCATGTCTGTCTTAAATCCCGAAAATTAATTGTTTGGCTCGGATGTACCGTAGCTCAAATTTACCTGGAAACGTTTATCCAAAGCGCCCAATGCGGTTGCAACGTTCTTGGTCATCACAATGATCACATCTTTGGTTTGCTCGTTATCGGTAAAGCGGCCCACCACCTTTGCAAAGGTAGTACGATTAGTCATTACATTGGTGATTTTTATTACCGTTCCGATAGGAGCAGTGCGGTGCAATACCAGCATCTTGTTTGGATCGAGGCCATCGTCATCCATCCAGGTAGCCACACCCTTTTCATCCTTCTCATAAAGACCAAAACGATTGGCATTGTTGATATGGTGACTACTGTCCGGTGAAGTCGAGTCGCGCGTGGCAACTACAGGTTCTGTTTGCTGGTTTTGAACCTGCTGATTTTGTGTAACAGCTTGGGTTTGAGCAGGAACTGACTGAGGTGCAGCTGTATTTGATTTTACCAGCAATACCTGGCCGGGACTAATACTATTCGATTTTAATCCATTCAGATTAACAATGTCTTCAACTGTGGTATTAAAGCGTTTGGATATGGCATATAATGTTTCTCCAGCGGATACTTTATATTGAGTTGGTACGCTATTATCTGTTGTATTATTTGCCGGTTGACTTTGTGATTGCTGCTGTACAGGTTGCTGCTGCTGTGGCTTAGTCTCTGCCGGTTGCTGCACCGGCTTATTTTGATGAACCGGATTGGTTTTTACAACTGCCGGTGCTGACTCTACAAATGGCCTGTCGGTAGGTACTTTGATAATATTACCGATCGACATTTTTGCATTTGGGTTAAATTTCATGATGGCCTTTGGGCTCACATTGTAGCGGCGGCCTATGGAATAGAAATTATCTTTTGGATCCAATTTGTGCAGGATAACCTTTTTCCCGTCGTGATTTTCTACCCCTACTGAATCGGCTACTGGTCGTGCAAAAACTGATATGGAAAAGACTGATAGGAAGACGGTTAATAATAATTTGAAGTTCATTTTAGTGTTAAAACGTATCTAAGTTTAAAACTTTTAATCTTGATTTGCGGGTAAGGTAGATCAACTGATCCTTACGCAATAGAAACGACTCAGGTTGCAACTTTTGTATATCATCATTCAACAAATCTTGATAAACTATCTTATTATCCGTAGTAAATATATACAAAAGCTGCTGCAGTGTCCCATCTGCAAACGCGTGCAAAGATACAATTCTGAAATTATTATGGTCAAGGTAATGTATGGTATTACCGAAAGTTTTTAACTGTAACGATAATGAAGATGCGATCTTGATAGGAGTTATCTCCGGTAAAATAATATAATTTTCAACCTCCTTATCAATCAACGGTTGATATTGTCTTTTAATGGCTCCCGTTTTTATATCTGTGATCAATAATTGCGGTGGTTGAAGCCTGGTATCATAAATCACCGGCCCGTTTTCTGACAGATGATCAAATGCATGAGTATAATTGCTCCATATCATTTGCCCTGTTTTCCTGTCAATTGCTATTAAGCCTTTATGAGCGGGGCTGCTTTCAGACTGATAGTTATGCAACAGCAAAGTACCGTCATAGGCGGTTTCGATACCGGTCAGCCATCTTTCTTCGGTTTGCAGGTCGTCGAAATAAATCTCACCGTTTTCGAGATTGATCGCTGAAAACGAAACTCTTTTATCGCTATTGTCCCTTATCTCGGCAAATAGGGTGTCTGTTATCGGATCGACCTCCAGTCGCCATACGGTCGACTTAAACTGATAATTGATATGTGGCTGCAGCGTTTTCAAAATGTGTACAAATATGGGTATTTAATACTGATCGGTTTGTATAGCGAAAATCAGTTCAGGGTAACATTTAAATTTATAAATTTGGCGTTCATTTAAATTCACTAAGATATAATATGAGCAAAGGGATCATTAGTAAAGAGGAAGACTATTCGCAATGGTATAACGACCTGGTAATCAAGGCTGATATGGCCGAGTATTCGCCGGTTAGAGGTTGTATGATCATTAAGCCCTACGGTTATTCCATTTGGGAAAAAATGCAGGCTGTACTGGACAAAATGTTTAAAGACACCGGCCACACCAATGCTTATTTCCCTTTATTTATCCCGAAATCATTCTTTTCAAAAGAAGCCAGTCACGTAGAAGGCTTTGCGAAAGAGTGCGCCGTAATTACCCACTACCGTCTGAAAAATGATGGTGAAGGAAATATTGTGGTGGATGAAGAAGCAAAACTGGAAGAAGAACTGATCGTTCGTCCAACTTCAGAAACCATCATATGGAATACTTATAAAGGCTGGATACAGTCTTACCGCGACCTGCCAATTTTGGTAAACCAATGGGCCAACGTGGTAAGATGGGAAATGCGTACACGCTTATTTCTGCGTACCAGCGAATTCTTATGGCAGGAGGGACACACGGCTCATGCTACTGCCGAGGAAGCCATTGCAGAGACCGAACAAATGCTGGAAGTGTATGCCGATTTCGCCGAAAACTGGCTGGCATTACCTGTAGTAAGAGGCCGTAAAACACCAAATGAACGTTTTGCAGGTGCATTGGATACTTATTGTATCGAGGCATTAATGCAGGATGGAAAAGCCTTACAGGCAGGTACTTCCCACTTCCTGGGACAGAATTTTGCCAAAGCTTTTGACGTAAAGTTCACCAATAAAGAAAATAAGCTTGATTATGTTTGGGCAACTTCATGGGGTGTTTCCACCAGGCTGATCGGCGCGCTAATCATGTCGCATTCTGATGATGCAGGTTTGGTATTGCCTCCAAAACTAGCGCCTATACAAGTAGTAGTTGTGCCAATTTATAAGCACGACGAAGAGTTAGAGAATATAACCGCATATGTAAATGCATTGAGTAAAGAATTGAAAGCGAAGAATATCTCTGTGAAGTTCGATAATCGCGATACGCATCGCCCCGGCGCTAAGTTTGCTGAGTATGAATTAAAGGGTGTTCCCGTGCGTGTGGCTATCGGCAGTCGTGATATGCAGAATGGCACGGTTGAGCTGGCACGTCGCGATACAAAAACCAAGGAAACAGTTTCCCAGGAAGGATTAGCTGGCAGAATTGAGCAATTATTGGAAGATATTCAGCAGAACATTTATCAAAAGGCGCAAAACTTCAGATCCGAAAATACCAAAGAGGTAGACAATTACGAAGAATTTAAACGCCTGCTTGATGAAGAGCCAGGGTTTTTATCAGCCCATTGGGATGGTACTGCGGAAACCGAGCAACGCATAAAAGAAGAAACCAAAGCAACTATTCGTTGTATTCCATTAAACAATAAACAGGAAGCAGGTAAATGTATCCTGACAGGAAAACCGTCAACGCAGAGGGTGTTGTTTGCAAGGGCGTATTAATTTGTTGTAAGGTTGAAAAGTTGAAAAGTTGGAATGTTACTAAAACCGGACAAAAATAACCTTTCAACTTTACAACTTTACAACATTCAAACTATCAAAAATGAAATTCGCAACTAAAGCCATACACGCAGGGCAGGAGCCCGATCCAACTACCGGGGCTATCATGACCCCGATCTATCAAACGTCAACCTACTGGCAAAAAGCACCGGGGGATAATAAAGGTTATGAGTATTCTCGTGGTACTAACCCCACCCGTAGGGCTTTGGAAGATTGTTTGGCTGCGCTGGAAAATGCTAAGTATGGCCTGGCCTTTTCAAGCGGCATGGGTGCTACGGATGCCGTGATGAAGTTGTTAAAACCTGGTGATGAAGTCATTACAGGCAACGATCTGTATGGCGGTTCGTACCGGATTTTTACGAAGGTGTTTGCTAACTACGGTATCAAATTTCATTTTCTTGATCTATCTAAGCCTGAGATCATTAACGATTATGTGAACGAAAATACCAAGCTGATTTGGATTGAAACACCAACAAATCCAACTATGCAAGTGATTGATATTGAGAAAGTAGCGGCAATCACTAAAACAAAAGGTTTAATGTTAGTGGTAGATAATACATTTGCTTCACCATATCTGCAAAACCCGATGGATGTGGGTGCTACTATCGTGATGCACTCAGTCACCAAATACATTGGCGGGCATAGTGATGTAGTGATGGGCGCTTTAATGATGAATGATGAGGATCTGTACAAAAGGCTTTGGTTCATCTATAATGCTTGCGGCGCTACACCCGGACCGATGGATAGCTTCCTGGTGCTACGCGGTATCAAAACCCTGCACCTCCGCATGAAAGCACATTGCGAAAACGGTCGTAAAGTGGCTGAGTTTTTAAAAACACATCCCCGTGTAGATAAGATATACTGGCCGGGCTTCACCGATCACCCTAATCATGATATCGCCAAAAAGCAAATGCGCGATTTCGGAGGAATGATTTCGATCACCCTAAAAGGTGCAGACCTGAAGGAGACATTCCGGATTGCTTCTTCATTTAAAGTATTCTCATTAGCTGAGTCATTAGGTGGGGTAGAGTCATTGATCAATCATCCGGTAACCATGACGCATGCTTCTATCCCCAAAGAAGAACGTGAAAAAGCGGGAGTTGTAGATAATCTGTTGCGCTTGAGTGTTGGAGTGGAGGATATCGATGACCTCATCGATGATTTGAAACAAGCGCTTTCGTAAGTAGCAGTTGCAGCGGCAGTATTTGTTTATACTATGGAAACCTGGATCAAAGAAGCTATTTCAAAATGGAATTGGGCTAAAACTAAGCAGAATCAAGGCGCAAGTATTGCAGATATTGAAAACGCTGAAAATATACTGAACTTTAAATTCCCCACAGATTTTAAAAACCTCTATTTGATTGTTGATGGCTTTCAGGATTTGGATTGGCAAGAGCACATGTTTTATTTCTGGCCTATTCAAAGAATAATAGAAGAATATGCCGAATCACCTGATGAAGATTTTATCGGCATTTGTGATTTTTTACTGGCGAGTCATTTTATCGGTTTTAAGAAAAATCAAAATGGGATATTTAAGCTGTATTCAACCATGAAAAAAGCTGAAGATAGTCCGATAGCCAAAACATTTCAAGAAGCAGTTGGAATGATAAATTCTAGCTCAGATTTAATTTATTAACTGCTACTGCAACTGCCACTGCTACTAAATAATAATATGATCGAAAATCTCAAAGCTTTTCTCGACAGTAAAGTAGCACAATACAACCAGCCGGATTTTATAAAAAATGATCCGGTTTCAATTCCTCATTTGTTTACCCGCAAACAGGATATCGAGATCATGGGTTTTTGGGCCGCTATTTTAGCCTGGGGGCAGCGTATTACCATCATCAATAAATGCAAGGAGCTTATCAGCCTGATGGACGGCGCGCCTTATGATTTCATTATTAACCACGAAGAACCTGATCTGAAAAAACTGCTTCACTTTAAGCACCGCACCTTTAATGATGTAGACACACTTTATTTTATCTCGTTCTTCAGATATCATTATTCTAATTATGATTCGTTGGAAGACGCATTTATGCCTTCTTCACAAAAGAATGGTGTCATGCTGAGGCACTCGAAGCATGAGCGCAAAGGCCATAACACGGATGTTAGTAGCGAACCTATTGAAAACTATCTCAATCATTTCAGAAGCTATTTCTTCTCATTGCCCGACTATCCGCATCGCACCAAAAAGCATGTATCATCGCCTTCACAAAAATCAACTTGTAAGCGATTAAACATGTTTCTCCGCTGGATGGTGCGTAAGGATAATCGCGGAGTGGATTTTGGCATCTGGAATAAAATCAGACCTTCCGATCTGATTATGCCGTGCGATCTGCATGTGGATAGGGTAGCCCGTAAACTGAAACTGATTGATCGAAAACAAACCGACTGGCAAACAGCTATTGAATTAACCGGGCGCCTGCGTGAATTTGATCCGCAAGACCCGGTTAAGTATGATTTTGCTCTTTTCGGTTTGGGTATCGAAGAGAAATTTTAGGCTTTATTCGTCGTACGCAATGGATTTCACGCGTTTTTCCAGAGCCTTACGGTAGGCATAGTCAATATAATTTAACTCGCTATTACTCGCCTGGCGTCCCCTGAGCTCTTCATATAATGAGATGATATCAGCTTTGTTTTTAACACTTGTGATGGTTAATTGGAAAGTCCACTTAATAAGGGCGGCATCTTCTTTAGAAACATAAAGATCATGTTCAATTCGTTCACCATCCAGTTCGTGGCCTTTTATTGGTGTCCAGTAATCTAATTTTCCGTTCTTTTTTGATTCTTTGATGAGCTCACTTCTAACCTGGGGTGTTAACCTGACAGAAGTATCGTTTAATTTGCTATTTTGTGCAAAGGCACCAATTGAAAATAATAATAATAGGGCGTTTAGAATTAGAAATCGCATTTGATAAGGTTTTAATGAGATGCAATTATAAAAAACTTTAATTAAATATTTAGTTAATATTTGGGAAATAACGAATTTGTATGGAAAATTATTATAATGACCTGGGGAATTTCTTAAATGGAAAGTCGGAGCATACCCTGGCGCTTTTTCATCATTTTGTAAATGAGTTCCAAAAAGTCGCACCGGTAACTTTGCACCCGGCAAAGACCATGATCGGCGTGGCCAACTCGCATAAAAGAATAGCATATATCACTCAATTAGGGAAAAACTTCATTCATGTTGTTTTTCCGTTAAGAGAACGTTACGAAGACAACTTTTGTTTTCAGAAAATTGCGCAAGTGCCTGGGGACATGCAGTTTAACCACCATTTCAGGATGCTGCATGCCGATGATGTGAATGACGAAGTGCGGGATTTTATGCGTTTAGCGTACAATAGCTAAGATTTTGGTGATACCGGTAATCAAAACCGGTTGAATTTTTTTATTGCTCTTCCCTGAAAAAAACTTTGTAATAATTCATTGATTTATCATCATCAAAGCCTTTTTCTATCAATTCCCTGTCGCCATGAATATAGATGTGGAAGTTTTTATCCAGCTTTAACACGCTTTTATATACCCTTTGCTGTTTTTTAACCGCATTGCCTGATATCTCAAAAACATCAGCGATAGGCATCTCGTATTCCTGCTCGTATTGATTTTTAAAACTTTTGAATGACTCGATGGCCTGCGGATTGCCTAATACTTCACCGGTAAACTCATCCATATCAAAGGTGTCCTTTTCCTTAAAATATTTCATGGATTTATTAAGCAGATCGATCTTATCGGCTTTGCTTAGCTCAAACTCATCATCCAGTTTTTGGGTGATGAAATTTTTATATATGCCTAAAGTATTGGTGGTTTGATTAAAGCTATCGTTACGGATTTTTAATTGCAGAAAGTTGTCTTTCCAGTAAGCAGCTGTGTCCTGGCCCCGGTTCGTATGATCGACAACCACAACTTTGTAACCGTTTTCTTTTTCTATGTTGAAGATCAATGCCCCTTTGTCCAGTTTGTTAATGTTGATGGCATTCTCTTCGTAATCCATTCCAAAACCACCTTGTTCGGGGTAAACTTTCAAGTAGGTCTCTTTATTTTCTGATTTAAAAATGCCGACAGCTTCCAGCAGGTTGCCTTCTATCTGCACATTCTTGAAATGCGCCAGATACAACTCACCCGGTTTGATATTAGGATGATTGGAAGCGTTATATAAATGTTTGGCAATCTGTTCCGATAATTCATGAAACTTACTGTTATCCTCAAAAATACCTGTAACGTAATGGTGAACTTCGTTCAGGTCTAAGTCCCCACCGCTATGCATCAGGTGATAAACCTCATTCGCTTTTTCAAATGGCCGCAAAAAATACTGCATCAGCAATTGAGGAATCACCTCATCCTTAAATGAGAGTGGCTGTTCCGAAAGTGCATACATTTCATTTTGTGCCTGGTTGCCAATGTGATGAACCGATACCGTTTCAAGCGAAGCTTCAAAGAAAGTTACCATAATGCTGCGAAAGTAAAATAAATATTGCTCAGAGCGGAGCTTTTTCTGTCAGGTTGCCAATACGCGGATCGTTGTGCGAGATTAATTCACAGACTTTGATGGCTGCTTCCTCAAAACCCTCCACACCATCCTGTATCAGCAGCCAGTTACCACGCTGTTCAGTTCCCGCCCAAAAGAAGGGGCCAAGATCAGGTACATCTTTTTCCAGGCTTTCATGATGTGCTCTGTTAGTAGCTACCCAAACGCCATTAAACTCAGGTTCATTAAGCCTCCTGCGCAGTATCATCATGATCTTTTTGCGCCAGTAGATATAATGCATGCCGAACATTTTCCGCACGATTATATCGGACGGCAAATAATCAAACACGAACTCGTATGGAATTGCATTGACCATACCTCAAAATTACAGTTTAATATTTTACACTTACCGAATAAAAATCAAGTGGTAAATAGCGATTTTTACCGTCTGAATCAGAATTAACAGAATTTGCTAATTTTCAGAATTCTGTTAATCCTTTAATTCTGAAAACGGCGTAGCCTTCTTGAACACCATTGAAAGCAAATAACCGTGAAAAATTCTGATTCAGATAATTGACTATGAATATTAAAGAAGAAACCATAGTTGCCCTCGCAACACCGAACGGAGTAGGGGCCATCGCTGTGATAAGGTTATCCGGTCCTGATGCTATTACAATTGCAAATAGTGTATTTAAGGGCAAGGACCTGACTAAACAAGAATCACATACTATCCATTTTGGGCAGATTATGGATGAGGACCTATTGCTAGATGAAGTACTGGTTTCTTTATTTGTTGCGCCACGTTCTTACACCAGCGAAAATGTGGTGGAAATATCTTGTCATGGGTCGAATTATATTATAGAGTCAATTATCAAACTATTGATTAAAAAAGGCGCCCGCTCAGCAAAGCCGGGAGAATTTACTTTAAGGGCCTTTTTGAATGGCCAGTTAGATCTTTCGCAAGCTGAAGCAGTGGCCGATTTG
The DNA here is from genome assembly GCF_036568825.1 of Mucilaginibacter sp. Taxonomy (GTDB): domain Bacteria; phylum Bacteroidota; class Bacteroidia; order Sphingobacteriales; family Sphingobacteriaceae; genus Mucilaginibacter. The sequence goes on from NZ_DATCRU010000094.1 coordinate 46,251, forward strand.
ATAGCAGCAAACTCAAAAGCATCACAACAGGTCGCTATGCAGCAATTACGTGGTGGATTTAGTAATCAATTGCAGGTTTTGCGAGGACAATTAGTAAACTTTGCTTCACTAGTAGAGCTTGAGCTGGATTTTTCTGAAGAGGATGTAGAATTTGCCAATCGCGAACAGCTTAAGCAATTGATTCATAATATTACAAGGATAGTAGGGCAATTAATTCAATCTTTCGAGTTAGGTAATGTGATAAAGAATGGCGTAAATACGGTGATCGCCGGTCGGCCTAATGCTGGCAAATCAACCTTACTTAATGCTTTGCTGAACGAGGAGCGCGCAATTGTAAGTCATATACCCGGTACTACGCGGGATACCATAGAAGAAGTACTAAATATCAACGGTATCAATTTCAGATTAATTGACACAGCCGGGATCCGTGAGGCGACAGATACCATTGAGCAAATAGGGGTGCAGCGCACTATGGAAAAGATAAGCCAATCGGCATTACTGATCTATGTATTTGATGCAGCAGAGATCACCATTGAGGAATTGAACAATGACCTGGAAAATTTGCAAAAGCCAGGCGTGACAATGCTGGTTGTTGCTAATAAGGCTGATCTGCTGAATGAAGAACAATTACTATCGCTGCCTCACACCCAAAGTGCAATTATAATTTCAGCAAAGCAAAAGCAGCATATTGATGAACTGAAGCAAAAGATATATTCGGCTGCAGTTAAACATCAGCTAAATGGTGATGAAACCTTGGTTACAAACGTCCGTCACCTGGAGGCATTGCAGAAAACAGAGTCCGCATTGACCCACCTTTTAGAAGGTATTGATACCCAGACAACATCCGATTTCCTTGCAATGGATATTAAACAGGCGCTGCATTATCTGGGCGAGATAACAGGCACCGTTACAACTGACGATCTGCTGGATAATATATTCTCCAAGTTCTGTATCGGCAAGTGACGGTTTTAATATAGATTTTCCAGATTCTGTTTCTTACTCTACGACTACTGCAATTAAATAATTTATTAATATTGCATTGGTATTGATCAAAATATCAAATATGTCTGATATAACTGTAATAAGTGGAACATCGCTGATCGAGCGTAATGAATCAAAGTTCTTGGCAAGCCCTCTCGGCGAAGAGATAGTAATGATGAACATTGATAACGGGGACTACATAGGTGTGAACAATGTAGGAAGCGATATTTGGAACTTGATAGACGGGCCTATAACTGTTGACGAATTAAACAGGCGCGTATTGGAAGTGTATGATATAAGTGAAGAGCAATTAAAGACCGAATTGGAAACTTTTCTTCAACGCATGCTTAAACAGCAAATGATCATTATTAGCGAGCCGCAATAATGCTATGAAACTTTTGCGTAAAATACGGACGGCCGTACGGATGCCTAAAAGTAACAAACTATTGTTCATAGAAGCGCTATATACCTCGGCCTGCGTACGTTTTGCGTTGAGCTACCTGCCATTTAAAATAATAAAAGGGTGGTTGGGCCAAAGCAGTCACAGGCCCGATGTGCAACTAACACATGAGCAGATCAGGCAAATAAACCGCACTTACCATACACTGAAACTTTGCAACCGCTACGCTTTATGGAAAACCGAATGCTATACCCTGGCGCTTACCGGTAAGATATTACTGCGCCGCCGCAACATACCCAGCACGCTTTACATAGGCTGGAAAAAAAACGAAGGTGAATTCGAGGGACATGCCTGGTTGAAAACGCCCAATGATAACGTTGTATCCGGCAATATGGATCTTACCCAGTTCTCAGTGAATGCCTATTTTTCGTGAGATATGCCCAATGTCAAAAAAGAAAAGAATCAATATAGAAAACCAAATAATTTCTTTCAATCCCTGATCTGTCTTTTAACTTAAAGATAAATAGCGATTTTATTACTTTTACGGCATGAGCGTTATTTATGGCCGACTAAATCTTACCACCCCTGTTACTATTGATGAGCTTTCGCTGATGGAAAACAAGCTGAAGCATTGGACGCCTGATGATGCCGGAAAATGGATGAAAGAACATGTGGGGTTGGGGAGTCTGATGTTTTATAATACGCCCGAATCGTTGAATGAGAAATTGCCACTTACCAAAAATGGCCTTACTATAACCGCCGATGCGCGGATCGATAACCGCGATGAAATCTGTCTACTGCTTAACCTTGAAAGCGACTGTGCCTTGCCCGACAGCACCTTGATTTTAATGCTGTATGAAAAATATAGCAATGATTGTATAAAGCATATTGTAGGTGATTTTGCCTTTGCAATTTGGGATGAGAAGGCGGAAAAACTATTTTGTGCGCGCGATCATATAGGTATAAAGCCTTTTTTCTATTACAGCGATAAAAGTTTTTTTGCTTTCGCTTCCGAGTTAAAGGGCCTTTTGCACATCCCCGGCCTCAACAGGGCATTGAATATGCAATTCCTTTACAATTCAATGTTCCGCAATTCCGAACAATATGATCGCAATACTTTATACAAATATATTTCACGCCTTGAACCGGCCCACACGTTAACATTTGACCTAAAGAATAACAACCTGAAAACGGAACGTTATTGGGACATGGATGCTGTTACCGAAATACATTTTGATAACCGCGATGACTATTATGAGGCTTTTTGTAAAGAGTTTGAAAGAGCGGTGGAATGCAGGCTTCGCACGGCTTATCCTATCGGGATCGAACTGAGCGGTGGAATGGACTCGTCGGGAATTGCAGGAGTAGCATCGTCGCTTTTAAAACCTGAAGGTCGGGAATTGATCGCAATTTCGAACACGATCCCAAGACATATTACTGAAGGTGAGGAACTGGAAAAAAGCGAACGCAGGTTTATCGATGCGGTTGTAAATTTTAACGGTATAAAAAGATCAGTTATTACCGTTTCAGATCAGCCCGCTCATCCATTTGAAGACATTGATTTTATGCTATACGTAAATGACGGGCCCGATACCTGGCAGCAACAGTGGCAGATACCTATAAGACAGGCAGCGCAAAAAGAAGGTATCCGTACCCTTTTATCAGGCTTTCCGGGTGATGAAATGGTGACCTACCGGGGCAAATATTATTTTTTAGATTTCCTGGATAAAAAGCAATATCTAAAATATCTATTCGCGAAGCGCGAGTTTCAGGGATTCAGACGTTTGGACCCTCTTATACCTTATAGCATTCGCTACAGGTTACATACTTTAAAAAACAGCTTGGGTATATACAATAAGCATGTCCGCAATGCACGTAAGATATACAATATCCCGGCTGAAAATATACGTGCCAAAGGAGATGTTAACTGGCGAAGCCCGTTGTTGAAAGAGCAATTTAAAAGCTACAGGCATTATCAAAAATGGCGTTTCCTGCGCTACCACCTGCCGGCGCGTATGGAAAGCGAAACACGATTTGGGCTATATTTTGGGCTGGAGCCACGTTTTCCGATGGCTGATATACGCCTTACCCAGTTTTACTTATCGTTACCCAATTATTTAAAGTATGAAGGTGATTTGCACCGTACCGCTTACCGTAAAGCATTGAAGGATTATCTGCCGCAGGAGGTGCTTGAACGGGATAACAAGAGGGGTAATATGACACCGTATCGCAATCCAGAAAAAGATGAGAATATCATAAAAGAAAAGGCTGCTTTGACCAGGCAAATGCAAAATGAGATGTATGCGGCGTTGGAAGGTATCCATCTTATTAAACCACAAGCTATAAAAAATCGGCAGGTAAGCACCCCCATGGCCCGCTGGCTTCAAAAAAATTGGAAAGACCAGGTAATTGAATAGATCTACGTTATGAATGAGAAGCTGAGAAAAGGCCTTGAAAAATTGTTCGCCGAACACCCGGAACTGAAAAACAGGCAATTGTTTTTTAACGAAGATGATTTTTCATTTGTTCAGAATAATGATGAAAACGATATTCCATACTGTTTGCAGGAAGAAAAGCCGCAGGAGATGATAAAAGGGCATTCGCCAAAGGTAGAGGTCCGTCTTTCACCAGTGCACGGATATGGTGTTTTTTGCGAAAGAAGATATAGCCGAAGGTGAATTTATTGAAGAATGCAGGCTTTTAAAAATGACCTGGCGGGCGCATTATCCAATTGATCCTATTTTAAAAGATCATGTTTGGGCTAACAAGGAATGTACCTGTATTGAATGCCGCAAACATGGTGCATTTCAATATCTTGCATTGGGTTTAGGCTCAACATATAATCATTCGGATACGCCTAATACCAATATGTGGCAAAACTTCAAGAATGGAATAATGACCCTTCAAGCCAAACAAGCTATACCAAAGGTGAGGAGATATTTGTAAGCTTCGGCGATAAATATTTTTTAATACGGGATTTCTGGAAGAATATCAATAAAAACAAGGCGCTTGAAAAAGCTGCACTCTATAAAAAGGATCAGGCGGCTAAAGGTAATAAACAATGAGACATCATTCTTTAGTGGCAGCGCTTATCCCGGTGACTTTATTCTTATATGACGCCTCGACAGCTTCTATATCCGGTATCTCGTAACCGTATTTTTCCATCACAGCCCGGTGGTTGTCAACAATTGATCTGATTTGTTCGGGTGTTAGCTCATTTTTCCATCCGCCAGACTTGCCGCTGCGAAAAAACGATTCGCTTTTGCGATTCTTTTCCATAAAACCATTTTCTTTTTCCTGCTCTTTCAGTTTCTCAAAACGACATTGATTAATAGCCTTTTCTATTTCTTCAGTTGTTTTTTCAAGGCCCATAAAGGCTACGGCCTTGCTGAATGTGTTCAACGTATCATGAAGCATATCTTCGTATCGTAAAACCAATACAGGGAAAGGTACTTCCGGGTTTGTCCAGCTCTCCGCATGGTCACTCCAACTGAACATTAGTTGCGTAAACTGGTAATTAATGTTCATCTCGCCGCGTAGACGATTTTGCCTGGCCAACGTGCCACGTGGGTTGTTCATGATCTCTATGCTTTCATCAATGGTACCCGCATTATGATTAGCGAAGGAGCCTACCACATCAAGCGGATTGCGGATAAAATACAGCGCACACAAAGTAGGTTCGACTGGTATGATGGGAATGCCGTCAACATTTTTGCTGTAGGCATCATGTACCTTTACAAAAAGACGCGGTCTGCTATATTGCGAAGCTACTTCTGTAAATACTTCTGGCAGCATTTGCTTCACCTCATCATCGTAAAGATAGGTCGAGTCCAAGTCGGTAGTATCATCAAAGATCTTTCTTGACGAAAAAATACCATCGGTCTTCATCATGTTGATATCAAGTGTACCGTCGCCAAGCAAGGCGGTTAAAAAGGCCCTGAACCAGGTATTGCCGCTTTTGGGATAGGATGCCAGCCAGACAATCTTTTTCTGATCCTCCGGTTTTTCTTCGGTATTATCCATTATACTGCAAATTTGCTTCTATCAATGCTGATATCTCATCAACTGTATTTAAATGCTGAGGGCGGTTGATACGATAAACAGGTACACTTGCGGTGAGCTTGCTCACAATGGCAAAATGATGGTTGCGTTTTTTCATACCATTCATTTGTACCTGCCGGTAAGTATTACGCTGCAATGCATTGAATGACTCAATAGAAGCCATCTTTTTTATCTCAGCATTTTGCTCCAGGCTATTGGAATTCAGCATAAATACACGCCTGATTGGCATGGCTGCAGTTTCGTAATCATCATGATAAAAACGACCAAATTTGGCCAGGTTAGGCCGTAATTTTGTGTCGTCATTTGGTACTTCAAGACCGGTTTTTACAAAACTGTCGCCCCATAATTTCATCATAGGGTATGAAGGAACGGCCATTACTATCTTATCATTTTCTTCAGCTGCTTTCAATACGCAAACATCGTCTGAAAATACTTTGTAACCTTTCTTTTCCAACGCGATCACTATGGTTGATTTACCTGCACCTGAATGCCCGCAAAATAATATCACACCATCGTTATGATACACAGCTGATGCGTGTAAGGGAATGGTATTACGCTGATGTAATATAGCCGCCATTGCATTGCTAAGCATAAAAAGACGCACGCTTTTATCGTCGGCATCCTTATGCGGCTGTATACGTATCTCATTGCCGTTGCTTACATAATAATCGGCTATATTGATCACCTTTTGCAGGTATTCTTTAGGGCTCATTGAAACCCTGACCTTGCGTATAACTTCATCGCCACTAAGCATTTCGGGTATGCCACCCAGCTTTATAGTAATATCCGGCTTATCAAAAGTTGCCGGTAAAAATTCGGGAAATTCTATTTCGGAAGAAATATGCAGCCCAAACCCCCAGTATTTGAACATTAATAAAATAGATTAGCTGTCGAATTTAGAAAAAAATTAACCAATAATATATTTTTTATCTTCTTTATATTTTATATTCATAGTTACAAAACCGCCTGTAATTTATATTTTCGATGGCTGAATAATAGTAAATACCGCTTGTATAAATAAGTGAAAAAAAACCTCGGTTCTTTTGTTACTGATCTTTGGAGGGCCTCGCTGCTGCTTTGGCGGGTCGATAAAAAGATCACCATTATCAATTTTGCGATGCAGGCCATACAGGCCCTTCTGTCTTTCCTGACGTTGTATTACCTGAAGCTGATGCTCGATGCGGTAGTGCAGCCAGATCGCTCATTTAATTCTATCATACCTCTCATTGCGGCATTCGGCGGGGTACAGTTCATTTCAGCATTAATAACGCAATATTCAACTTATATCAACACCATTTACCAGGAAAAACTCACCGATTTCCTGTCATCGGAGGTATTGGTGAAGGCTATTGCCGTTGATTATGAATACTACGAGACTCCCGAATATCATGATACGTTGCACCTGGCGCAGCAGCAATCGGTATCACGTATCAGCCAGCTTTTTAATAATTTCAACTCTATTGTGCAGAATACGCTGTCAATGGTAGCATTGATAGGGTATTTTTTTACACTCCATTCGTTGTTTGCATTGTTTTTTATCCTGCTATCCGTCCCCCTGGCTTTGGTGAAATGGTACTCTGGAGTAGCATTGCATAAACAGCAAAAAGAATTCGTGCCGCTTGAACGTGAGGCTAATTACCTGCACCAAACGCTTACCGGCATATCCACAGCCAAGGAGGTGCGGGTATTTGGCTTTGGCCCTTATTTTATTAATAAATTCAGGAACATGCGTCTTTTTATCAATCGAGAGAAAAGGAAACTGAATTTAAAATTTATGCGCTACAGTTTGATGTCAGAAGCGCTGGGAATAATTGTAATGGCGGTGGTTTTTGGTATACTGGCCAAACAGGCATGGTCGCATATTATCACAGTGGGGGCATTGGGAGCATCTATCGCGGGTTTTCAACGCCTGGAGAGCACCTCAAACAGCTTCCTGCAATCATGGGTGCAGCTATTTCAGCAGCGTCTCTTTCTGCGCGATATCTTCGCCTTTTTTGACATTCAGCCACGCTCCGAGCCGGCTTATCCTGTCCCATTCCCCAAAGATGGGAAAGGCCTTACTGTTAATAATGTATCATTCAAATACCCCGGAACGGACCGTGTCGCATTAAAAGATGTTTCTATCAAATGTGAACCCGGCAAAGTGGTAGCTATAGTAGGTGAGAATGGTTCGGGTAAATCAACACTGGTAAAATTACTCGCAAGACTTTATGATATCCAGTCGGGTAGTATTTGCTTTGATGATAATAGAATAGAAGATATCTCCCTGGCCGACCTTCGTAAGAACTCGATCTTTCTGTTCCAGGATTTTGAAAAATATTATTTCACTTTAGAGGAGAATATCGCGATTGGTGAAGAGAAGTTCGATTTATTGGATGTTGAACACGCCGCCGGGTTATCGGGTGCGCACCCTTTCATCTCGCAGTTGAAACAGGGATATAAGACCCGGATGGGGCGTATGTTCACCGGCAGCGAACAACTGAGCGGCGGACAATGGCAAAAGGTCGCTTTAGCCCGCATCTTTTACAAAAAAGCGCAACTGGTGGTACTTGATGAGCCCACAAGCGCGCTGGATGCCAATGCCGAACTGGAGCTTTACCGGAATATCAAAGAACAGTTTAAAGATAAAATGGTCATACTGATCACCCATCGTTTATATAATCTGAAAATAGCCGACCATATTTACCTTATGCAGCAGGGAAGTATTATTGAAGAAGGCAGTCTGGAAGAATTGGTGAGGAAAGGTGGCATTTTCAACAGCATGTACAATGCACAAAAACTGTAGATCATTTATTGTGTCTAATGTTTATCGATATGTGCCAGCATATTTTTATAAGACTGTGTAAGAAAAATTGAAACGTGATAAAGCGCAAGAAAAAGATAAGGACTAATACCGATCAACATAAATTTAAGCCGGAATGATTGGGTTGGATAACGTTTAAAATCTCTATATAGATCCTGGGATATTTCCTTCAAATTTTGATTGCTGCTGCCAAAGCACTTTCGCCACTGGTATACCCCTTGTGCATAGTCAAATACGACATCTTCTTCCTGGTGCCCCCATCTTTGGATAAGTTTTTCCTTAAAGCTATAGTCAATTAGTTCCTGTGACGATAATCTCGTTTCTGGATGAAGATAGATCATTACCAGCGGATCGGGTATAGATTTTACATTAAGGTTTAGTTTGATGATCATTTTGCAAAGGTCATAATCTTCCATCCGGCTTAATTCCTCGTTAAAATGCAGATTGTTGATCTCAAAAACTTTCCGGTTGATCATGATCGAAGAGCAGGACATCATTAACAACCTATCACGATGTATACTTTTATTATAATGATAATAACGGTACATTTTGAAAGGGTAGGGATATATTTTTGAATATCCACCGCAATACAACAAAACCAATTCAGGTTGGGCTGACATGACTTGCATGCGTATACTGATGCTATTTTCCAGCATCTCATCGTCATCATCCAGGAAAATAATAAAATCGCCGGAGGTTGCCGCTATACCATCATTTCGTGCACCGGATGCATAAGGTTTTGCACTGTGAACGTAAATCCAGCTTAATGATGGATATTCGTAGGCGAATTCCTTTACTATTCTATCTATTGCTGCCTGTTTTTCGTAGTCATTATTATTGTCAACCACACATACTTCAAAAGATGGATATTCCTGGACGGCAACCGACCGTAAAGCCCTTCTGAGCAAATCCGGGCGGTTTTTTGTGGGAATAATAACAGATAACTTATGTGGCAGTTGCTTTTTTAGGTTCAAGTTCTTTACAATTATTACAAATGGAAAAGAAGCAATTGGCTCGATTTCCGACTTTGTAATTTAGTGCAATTTTAACTATTGTCTGAGTAATATTTCTATATTAGTTAGCTATAAACCGGCAAATAAACCTATGCATGATCAAAATAAACCCATTCACAAGGATGAAGCCAACCATTCATCAGATTCTCAATATCTTTTCAAACATATCAGCAAAGTAAGCCGGGCAGACCGCGAACGACTAAACCAATGCAAAGCCTTTACTTTATGGCTTACCGGTCTTTCGGCATCTGGGAAATCGACCATTGCCAATGAAATTGAAGCCTGGATGTACAGTGAACAAATCCGGGCATATATTTTAGATGGCGATAGCACACGCTCCGGTATCAATAAAGACCTTACGTTTTCTGATGCTGACAGGACCGAAAACATCAGACGGGTGGCCGAGATCGCCCGGCTATTTAATGATGCGGGTGTTATCGTTATAGCTGCACTCATTTCTCCCTTTGAAAAGGACAGGCTGATGGCGCGCGATATTATTGGTAATGATGATTTTATAGAAGTATTTATCGATTGCAGCCTGGCTGAATGTGTTAATCGCGACCCAAAGGGTTTATACCAATTAGCACTGCAAGGCCAGATCGATAATTTTACAGGCATCAATAGCCCTTATGAAGCTCCCAAGTCACCCGACATACATTTGCACACTGATGTTAATACTATTGATGAGTGTGTAGGTTTAGTTAAAAATTACTTAATAAATAAAATGAAATTTGCTGAAAATGTATAATTTTAGCGGGTTATACCGCTTGTTGTGTACTGGTTAAAATATACTTGTCTGATCCATAATATGGAGACTTACGGGTAGGCATTGGAAACCAAACATTTAACCAGGATAAGATGCGACATCGACCTTATGAACCTATCTAAGTATTTTTTAAATGCATAATAATATAAAAAAATTACTGCTTTTATTCTTTTGTATCAGTTGTAATTTATCTATTGTGTTGGCTCAGGGCAAACATTTCAGAGCGACAGCTCCGAGCACTGACGCAACACAAAACTCCGACGTATTCAGCGGGTATGATCTATCCAATTTCAATACAGATCAGCTTTCAGATAACGATATCGATAATTTAAAATCGAAACTCCAATCTTATAATATTTCTTACGACCAGGCAGCACAAATTGCGATTAGTAAAGGGATGTCTCCTGCTGAGGCACAAAAGCTGAAAGCCAGGTTAATGGGGCAATCTTCCAAAGACGCAACGGTTAGCACTCCTGCACGTGCCGACACTGCCACCTCAACAAGCAGGGGGAAAGGGCAAGGGAATAGTTATTCAAGCTACAGCAAGCCTCAATCTGTTCCAGCTATATTCGGGTCATCCTTTTTTAATAATCCATCCTTGTCTTTTGAGCCCAATTTGCGCATTGCAACGCCGGTAAATTATGTACTTGGTCCGGATGATGAGTTATTGATCAATGTATCTGGTTACCAGGAAGCTGTTATTCGTGCGACAGTACAGCCTGAGGGCACCATATTTATTCCGCAAGTTGGTACAATCCCGGTTGCAGGGTTAACTATTGAGCAAGCTACCGCCCTTATGCGGACTAAAATGAGCCAAACGGTTTACAGGTCAATAAAAAGTGGATTATCTACGGTTGTTGTTACTTTAAGTAAGATCAAAAGCATACATATCACTGTAGTTGGCGCAGCTAAGCCCGGCAATTATACGGTGTCATCTTTTTCTACTGTTTTTAATTCGCTGTACGTATGTGGCGGCCCCGGCGATATCAACACTTATCGAAATATCGAACTTGTCCGTAATAATAAAGTTCAGCAAAGGATCGACCTGTACCAGTTTCTTACCAAAGGCGACCAGCAGGGCAACGTTCCGCTAAAAGAAAATGATGTAATTAACTTCCCGGTTTATAATAAGCGGGTAACCATTTTGGGCCAGGTAAAAAGGCCAGGGATTTTTGAATTGAAAGACAATGAAACGCTGCAGGATCTATTATTTTTTGCCGGTGGATATACAGATAGAGCCTATAAAAATACGATTAAAGTCAAGCAGATAACTGATATTGAGAGAAGGGTACGTGATTTGTCCAAATCAGACTTTGCTACTTATCAGCCATCAAACGGCGATGTGTTCGAGGTGGATTCTGTTTTGAACAGGGTTGTCAATGGCGTTGCAGTCAGAGGGGCAGTTCGCCGCCCGGGGGTATTTGAGTTAACGCCGGGCTTAACAGTAAGCGGGTTAATAAAACGGGCAGGCGGTTTGGACGAAAACGTATTTATCCAACGTGCCAGCCTGACCAGGCGACATGATGACGGCACCAAAGAGAACATAACTTTTAATGTTACCGGCGTAATGAATGGTACCGATGATATCAAACTAGTGAAAGGGGATACCATCAGGATCGCTTTCTCTAACGATCTGAGAACATCCGACTCCGTTAAGGTAGAAGGCGAAGTGAGAATGCCAGGTGAATATGGTTTTAAGCAGAATCTTACACTGAAAGACGCATTATTTATGGCCGGAGGTCTTACAGACGCTGCCAGCTCATTCAATATTGAAGTAGGCCGAAGGATCGTGAATCAGAACTTACAGGTAAATGTCGACTCCATCGCCAAAGTGTATAATATTAACATAAGAAATGGACTTGAAATAGATGATAATAAATTCATTTTAGAGCCTTTCGATATCATTACTGTAAGACGTAACCCAGGATATTCTGAACAGCAAAAAGTTTTGATCAGGGGGGAAGTAAATTTCCCCGGTAGTTATACGATAGAATCCAAGAATGAACGGATCAGCAATCTGATTTTACGTGCAGGAGGGTTATCGCCATTAGCTAACAGAGAGGGAGTATTTTTAGTCAGGACTAGCGCAATGGCAGATACTTCGAAAAAACAGGATATTAAAAACATTGAAGCCAGTACACAGGATAAAAAAAGTGATAAGATCATAACGGACGTAAATAAACCAAACGACAGGATAGCTGTGAACCTGGATAAGGTCTTAAAGAATCCGGGTTCGATTGACGATTATGTATTACAGGACGGTGACGTGATCCAGGTATCAAAGATTGATCCTTTGGTAAAAGTAAGCGGTGAAGTATTATCATCAACCAAAACAGGCTATGTGAAAGGAGAGCCTTTGGGATATTACCTTTCTCAGGCAGGCGGTACAACTGATGATGCACGCCGGTCAAAAATCTATGTGGTACATTCCAATGGAAGTGTAAGCCGGACAAAAAATGGATTTTTTGGGATATTCAGGTCCTATCCGCGAGTAGAAGCCGGTGCCGAAATAATTGTACCAGGTAAAAAAGAAAGAGCGAACTTAAGTACCGGTGAAGTTGTAGGCCTGTCATCAACAGTTATATCATTGATATCGGTAATTATTGTCACCATCGCTGCCCTTAAGAAATGATCAATAATAACATGTCCAGCCAGGAGCAAATAAAACTTATAGCAAATCATTTATTAAAAAAATGGTATCTGCTGCTCGTGGGTTTGCTTGTCGGAGCGACGATCGGATTGATTAATTTTTTACGTAAACCGCTTGTTTATTCATCAGCTATTAGCTTTGTTCTCTCAACTGATTCACGCCCCAATAGCGGGGTATTCAACCTTGCGTCACAGTTAGGCTTTGATGGTATAACCAATAACCCGGACAATATTTTTTCGGGAGACAATATTATTGAGCTTTTCAAATCAAGAAAATTGATTGGCACAGCCTTGCTGTCTGAGGCAGATACTGTAAAACATGAGAGCCTGCTTAACCTGATTGCGCGGAAGCTATTTTCAAAGCGGTATGCATCGATTGGCCCTTTTGGAAAAGATCCGGCCAAGTTTTCAGGACCTCAAAGAAACCTGTACCGGCTGATTATTACCAGGACCGGTGCTTCTTTTACCGTATTCAAAAAAGATAAAAAGCTTATAGTTTACTATATTAGGGCAACCTCAACTGATCCCGACGTTGCTTATTATACATCGAAACTTGTGCTCGACCAGACTTCAAAATATTTTATCGAGACCAAAACCAAAGTATCTGCTACGAGTGTAAGGCTGCTGCAGCATGAGGCTGATAGCCTTGCCGGTATGCTCAGTCGTACTTATTCGTCTACTGCATCCCTGAGCGATCAAACATTTAACCTTAACCCATCGATAAGTGTTCAACGCTCCGGAATGATGTTTAATCAGGCCAAAGCAGCGGCCTTTGGCGCAGCCTATGCAGAGGTAATGCGCAACCTTGAAATTGCCAAGATCAACCTGCAAAAGGAAACGCCGTTGTACCGGGTAATTGACGACCCGGATTTACCCTTGCCACCAATACGACCAAGTCTTATCAGGAATTTATTACCATTATCTTTCTTTGGCTTATTTTTAATGGCAGCATTGCTTGCCGCACTGCAACTGAGAAGGCTGCATAAGAACAATCACGTTAATGGCTAATTGTAAAATACTTCTGATTTGAACTTTTTTAAAGCATTTGGTATTTATACGGTAACCGGTTTTGCAACCAAAGCTATTTCTTTTTTATTACTTCCTTTTTTTACACACTACCTTTCACAAGCCGATTATGGCCTGATCACTATATTTTCAAACGCCTTCTTCCTGCTGGCCCCTTTGATGAGTATGGGAATAGGAGAAACTTTTACGGTAGAGTACCCCGGTTTTCAGGAAAAGGACATAAGTCGGTTTGTCAGCACATCCATAACTGTTCCTTTACTGGGTTTACCCATTATGTTAGTGATAGTATGGGCATTTCATGGAGGACTGACTATATTAACCGGACTATCAGAGAACATCCTGTACCTGATATGCCTGTTGAATTTCTTTAACTTTTTCTGTGACTACCTTTTTACCATCCTGCGCAACCAGAAAAAGCCTGTATTTTTTGGTGTAATGGCAATTGTAAAGACCACGCTGGAGCTATCACTCGCTATTTACTTTATAAGCTACTGCCATGATGGGTATATGGGACGTGTAAAAAGTATTGCCCTGAATGTTTTGATCATATCCCTGTTCGGGATATTCTTTCTTGTAAAGAACCGGCTGATCATTTTTCAGTTTTCAAAAAAATGGTTGTTGCTTATCCTGAAAAGAGGCTTACCGACGATACCATTATTCTTCATGTCTTTCACCATGTATAACTGCGATACTTTTATGGTGAACTACTTTTATGGACCGTCAAAAGCCGGCGTATATGGGTTGTCGGGGCAGTTCGCTTTTATTCTTACCGTTATTACCACCGCTTTTATTACGCCTTTTTACCCTTTTCTGTATGAAAATCTGATCAACCGGAATAAGCTAAAGGTTGTTTCGCTGGTGATGCGGTATATTTTTTTCTTAACGGCGCTCCTGGCAGGTATCGCTTTGCTTACGCCCTTTGTGTTTCACTTGTTCATCGCCGAAAAGTTTTTCCCGGCACTTTATTACCTGTTGTTACTGCTTGCAGGTCAATATTTCTACAGCTTATATCTTGTCCTGGCCGGGTTGATTTATTACAAAAGGCATAACCGCATTTATTACTTTATCGCTCCCCTCGTCATCCTGTTTACCATTACGGTTAATTACACCTTATTGCACATTGTGAAAGTTAATCAGTATGCCATCACATCAGCATTGTCTTATTTCTTTTGCCTGATGGTAGTCGTGATCATTTATAATAAATATATCCGGGAGGCTTTGAAACTATACCTGAGGCATGGTTTGAAATTGACATCGGTAGTGGAAAAGATCAATATGTAAACAGGATGCGGATTGTGTTTTACTATAATAGCTCTTATGTATCGGTGTTCCTGCTAACGGCGATGGATGACCTTATTAAAAAAGGGCACGCTATTTACCTCTTGACGATAACTCCGGCTGGTGACCTGCATGAGCATGCCGAAAAATTAGGCGCTAAGGTGTTTTCAGCAGTCCCCAAAAATATCTATAGCGATTGCAGAGCACTAATCAAATTTTGCCGCCAACATCAGATCGATTTTGTGTTTTCTCATTTGCAATACCCTAACCTCATTGCAACTTTAAGCCAGTATTTTATTAAGGCTTCGGTTTGGCCAATGCGGCACCATGCTGATGACGTTTATCTGTCAGGAAATAAAAACGCATTGAAGCTGGACAAACTGGTCAGCATACTCGCAAAAAGAATTCTTGTTGTTTCCGATAACAGTAAAAGACATATGATCTTGCAAGAAGGCGTATCCGCGAAAAAAATAATTGTAATGCCTTTATATTACAATTTTGATTTTTATCCGGTCTGTGAAAATCAGCATGCTCAACCGGAAACTGAAACTGCTTTAAAACTGATCAGCATAGGGCGTATGGTGGCCAATAAAAATCATATCGACCTGTTGAAAGTGGTCAAAAGGCTGACCGATGAAGGTGTAAATGTAAAACTGGTTTTATTAGATACCGGACCGCTGGAAGATGATTTGAAAAAGTTTGTAATTGATTCGCGACTTAGTAATCTGGTTTCCTTTCTAGGTCGTCAGACTGATGTGATTAAGCATATTTGCTCAGCCGATTTGCTGGTCCATACTTCGGTTTCTGAAAGCGGTCCGCAAGTAACAAAGGAAGCCGGGATATGCAGCAAACCAGTTGTAGCTGTGAAAGGGATAGGTGATGTTGATAAGTATATAGTTCACGGACAAAACGGCTTTCTGATATCGCGGGATAATATTCAACAGGAATTGTATCTGATACTGAAACAGATGTATGCTGACCGCTCGATGCTCGTGGAAATGGGTGAAAAATTGAATAAGGCTGTCAGGAAGAAATTTGAACTAAATCCTAAAACCAAAACTTATGAGGATGTTATTAATGGGAGAATTGGATAAGGAATGTCTATAGAACGTTATTATAATAATAAGATAACTCCCTGGACAGGGGAGCATTTACACCGGTATACCGAAGCAAAGAAGTTTGTAAAACCGGGAGATTGCGTACTTGACATAGCATGCGGATCGGGTTATGGTGCTAATATTTTAAGCGAGGTGCCAAAGGCTGCTATTTATGCAGGTGATATTGATTGCAATAGTATAGCCAACTGCAAGGTTGAATGGCAAGGTAACAAATCTGTTCAATTTGAGGTGATGGATGCCACAAGCCTAAGATTTGATGATGGTTTTTTTGACGCTATTATTTCCTTAGAAACGATAGAACACCTGACGGGATACAAAAAAATGGTTGCAGAATTTGCACGCGTTGCAAAACAGGACGGAGTGGTAGTTATATCCACTCCCAATATCAAAGTATCGAGCCCGGATGGAAAGGTTATGAATCCTTACCACACGCAGGAATTTACTTATGATGAACTAAAGGATATTTTGAAAGCAGAATTCAGCGAGGTGACGATCAGCGGACAAAAATATACAAGGTATGAAAACAAAGGCGGCAGCAGCTTTAAACAATTTATAGAGAAATTGTTGTTAACCCGGGGCATCCGAAAGTTACCTTATAGTTTGCGTAATGGGATTTTTAAACTTCTGTTCAAAACACCATTGTATCCGGAGATCAGGGAATATCAGTTGTTTGAAAACAAAGATTTTATAGAGAAAAATTGTCATGTGTTGTTCGCTGTCTGCAAAAAATAAATAGCATGCCCAAAGTAAGCATCATAATACCGGTTTATAATGGAAGTAAATACCTGGCAGGGACAGTTCATTCAGTTCTGGATCAGGATTTTGACGACTGGGAAATGCTGATAATAGATGATGGGAGCACAGATAATACCAAAGAGATAGTATTTGATCTTCAAAATAAAGAGAATCGGATAACTGTGTACTTAAAAGAAAATAGCGGTGTTTCCGACACCCGAAATTATGGTATGAAGCTTGCCGGCGGTGAGTTTATCGTATTCCTTGATGCGGATGATATTCTTGGTAAGGATTTTTTGAAATCAAGGTTAGATGCATTAGTACAAGATGAAAATGTCGCTGTTTGTGGATCGTGGGTTGCGTGTATTGATGAGTATGGCAAAGTGATTCGAGAGTACGCTGCATTGAATTCTCCGGGAAATGACATGCTGGAAGAAATACTATTTTATAAAAATAACGTTACCACCATCCCATCAAACCTGATGTTTAAGAAGGATGTACTGATAAATAACAATATCCAGTTTGACCGGCGATTGAGCAGCTCAGCCGACCGGATGTTTTTGTGTAAAGTAGGTTTGGTATCGCGATGTATTCCATTACGGTGTGTTAATGTTTTTTACCGTGTGCATCCTGAAAGCATGTACAATGATGCGGACAAAAAGAAACAAATATTTAAGGATAATGAACTATTTGTTCGCCTTTTGATAGAAGAAAAGGTAGTTCCTAAGCGATTGATGGGAGAGTTTTTGAAACGAAATTATTATATGCTATGCGGCGCTGCAAAAAAATCAGGTTATTACCTGCGTGCATTGCAATATGGCTTAAAATATGGTTGGGCAAGATTAAAGTATCACAATTAAAAAATATAAAAAGTGTGCGGTATAACAGGATTTGTTGATTTTAAAAATAACAGTGATGTAGCGATCCTGAATGAAATGACGCTGGTAATGAAATCGAGGGGACCGGACGGTCAGGGCGTACAGTTTCAGCAGCTAAATAATTGCCAGGTGGGATTGGGGCATCGCCGGCTTTCGGTGATCGACCTTAGCGCCGCAGCTAACCAGCCTATCGAGTATGACGACCTGCACATTGTTTTCAATGGCGAAATATATAACTACGATGAAATAAGGAATGAACTTATTTCACTGGGGCATACCTTCAAAACACATTCTGACACAGAAGTGATCCTGCATGCCTGGAGAGAATGGGGCGAAGATTGTATCTTTAAATGGCGGGGCATGTTTGCTATTGCTCTTTTGGATAAGAAGGCCAATGAAATTATCTGCATACGCGACAGGGCGGGCGTGAAACCTTTCTTCTATTATTTTCACAACGATCTTTTTATTTTTGGTTCTGAATTGAAATCGATGGTCAAACATCCGAAGTTTGAAAAGGAAGTTGATCCCGATGTTGTTGCTTCTTTTCTTACTTATGGATATGTTTCCTGGCCATATTGCATTTTTCGTCATACAAAAAAATTATCGCCCGGACATATATTACGGTTTGATCTTGGTACGAAAAACATTTCGCTAAAAACTTACTGGAATGTTTACGACTATTACAGTCAACCCAAACTTGATATATCTATGCCAGAGGCTATTGAGGAAACTGAGCGCATCCTGTCGGAAGCTTTTCAATACCGGATGGTGGCTGATGTACCGGTTGGCGTTTTCCTGAGCGGAGGATATGATAGTGCATGCGTAACTGCTCTTCTGCAAAAGCAAAGTACAACCAAACTTAAAACCTTTACCATAGGCAGCGTCGACAACAAACTGGATGAAGCGCCTTATGCAAGAGAGGTTGCCAAGTTGCTTGGCACTAATCATACCGAATACTATTGCTCGGCAAAAGAGGTAATGGATATAATCGGCGACCTGCCTGAGTATTATGACGAACCCTTTGCCGACAGCAGTGCAATACCCACCATATTGGTAAGCAGGCTTGCCCGAAAGGATGTGACTGTAGTATTATCAGCTGATGCAGGGGACGAGGTGTTTGCCGGATACAATCGTTATGAATACATATCGAGGTATGCTGAAAAAATAGAAAAAGTGCCTAAGGTTGTGCGTAAAATGATTTTCCATACGATGGATTCCCTTTCGTCAGAAAGCATTCCTTACCTGCGTAAGTCGTACAACTTCCATGGCAGATACGATAAGCTCAAAAACATAATCAGGGACCCATCCGCAGCCGAATTGCTGAGGAACCTAACCCAGGTTTTCACCCGCGATGAAATTGATAAATTATTTGCAGCGCCGGTGACGCAACTAAATACTCCGCACAATACTAATGGACAGGATGCCGGTTTTGATAGGCTGTCCAGCATGATGGTGGTGGATTATCAAACTTACCTTGTTGACGATATCCTTCAAAAGGTTGACCGTGCAACCATGAGTACAGGCCTGGAAGGACGTGAACCTTTTCTTGATCAGCATATTATTGAGTGGGCGGCGAGGCTTCCGTCAAATTATAAATATCACAATAAACAAAAGAAATATATTCTTAAGCAGATCGTCCATAAGTACATCCCGAAGGAGCTTATGGACCGGCCCAAGATGGGTTTTGCCGTACCGATAGAATGGTGGTTGCCTAATGAGCTGAAGCCTTTGGTAGATTACCATCTCAATGAAAAGAAGCTTAGCGAACACGGTCTTTTTAATACAGATACGGTAATGGGTATTTTAAAAAGTCTTAATGCCGGTAATACCGAACGGCATTTGCAGATATGGTATCTGCTGATGTTCCAGATGTGGTATGAGAAATGGATGAAATAACAGGGAAATGATGGCAAAGAAAAACGTGCTGTATATATCTTATGACGGAATGACTGACCCGCTGGGGCAATCGCAGGTCATTCCATATCTCATTGCATTAAGTGCGAAAGACTTTGCTTTTACTATACTGAGTTTTGAAAAGAAAGCCCGATACCAGGAAAGAAAAGATCAGATTAAGACTATCCTGGATTCCGCTGGCATACGATGGGAACCATTGATATATACCAAATCCCCGCCTGTATTATCTACGCTGTATGATTTTTTCCGAATGAAACGTAAGGCGTCCAGCCTGCATCGGTCAATGAATTATAACCTGGTTCATTGCCGCAGTTATATTCCTGCGTTGGCTGGTTTGGCATTGAAACGGAAGTATAATTTACCTTTCATTTTTGATATGCGCGGCTTTTGGGCCGATGAAAGGGTAGACGGGCAATTATGGAATCTTAAAAATCCTGTTTTTAAAACCATATACCGGTTTTTTAAGAAGAAGGAAATTGAGTTTATCAATAAATCGGCAGCCATTGTCTCTCTTACCGGGGCCGCAAAAGACGAAATACTTAGGTGGAAGGATATACAAATCGAACCTGATAAAATAACAGTTATTCCATGTTGTGTAGATACTGCGCTTTTTGATCCGGGTAAAGTAATGGTAGATCAACAGCAAGCGATATGGCAGAAACTTAATATCAGCAAAGAGACGTTTACACTAGGATACCTCGGCAGCATCGGCACCTGGTATATGTTGGATGATATGTTGCAGTTTTTCAAGACACTAAAAACGGAAATTTCGGGAGCAAAGTTTCTGTTTGTGACGGAGGACAACCCCGAAAGTATTCTTGAAAAAGCACATCAATTTGGTATTAGTATCGATGATATCATCATCACCAAAGCCGAACGCAAAGAGGTGCCGCTAATGATCAGCTTGTTTAGTTATGGTATATTTTTTATAAAACCGGCCTACAGTAAGATTGCCAGCAGTCCGACAAAGCAGGGAGAAATAATGGCGATGGGCGTACCGGTTATTTGCAATTCAGGAGTGGGGGACAGCGATCATATTCTCCGGATGTATAATTCTGGTTTTGTTGTCCCGATTGACAATTATGATGATGTAATAAAGGACATATCGGCTACTGGTTTTGATAAACAACAGGTAAGAAATGGTGCAATTGATTATTTTTCGCTGGATAAAGGTTCTCAGCAGTATTTGAATGTATACAACTCTATATTAGAGTAAACTATATGTCATCAGAAAAACGAAATAAAAAGATCCTGGTATTATGTCCATATCCCCGAGATTATGTACCTGCTCAGCGTCTTAAGTTTGAGCAGTACTATAACAACTGGCAGGAAAACGGTTACGACCTGGAAATATCATCTTTTATTTCGGAACGAACTCAAAAAATACTTTATAAAAAGGGGCACCTGCTCGAAAAGGCATTGGGTACGTTAGGTGGATACCTGCGTCGGTTCAGAGACCTTTTTCGATTGCACCAATATGATGTAGTCTATATATTTCTATGGGCCACGCCGTTTGGTCCGCCGCTTATGGAAAGAATGATACGTC
Source organism: Mucilaginibacter sp. (assembly GCF_036568825.1). Lineage (GTDB taxonomy): Bacteria > Bacteroidota > Bacteroidia > Sphingobacteriales > Sphingobacteriaceae > Mucilaginibacter. Next base: position 67,420 of record NZ_DATCRU010000094.1, read on the forward strand.
GTTTAGCCAAAAAGCAGGTATATGATATTGATGACCTGGTTTATATGGTTAGCACCAGTCAGCATAATAAATTTATCAAGCCATTTAAATCGGCATCCAAAATAAATTACCTGATAAAGAAGAGCGACCATGTTTTAGTCAGCACAGATGAATTGGTAGCGTATTCAAAAAAACTAAATGAAAGCCTGACCGTGGTACCCGCAACAATTGATGTTAAAAGTTATAACTATCCCGTAGAACATGAATCAGATACGGTTGTAATAGGGTGGAGCGGCAGCCACACCACAAGCAAATATTTACACTTGATTGATGGCGTGCTGCGACATATTTCTCAAAAATACCCGGTGAAAATTATGGTAATGGGTGATGATGACTTTGTGTTAGATGGCGTAGATATAGAACTTTTGCATTGGACAGCGGAAACTGAGATTTCCAACATACAGAAATTTGATATAGGCCTGCATCCTTTGCCGGATGAACAATGGGTGCATGGCAAAAGCGGCGGAAAACTGGTGCAATACATGGCTGCAGGTTTACCAATCATTGCAACAGCTATCGGGCCAAACTATAAAGTTATTAAGGACGGTTACAATGGTTTTTTAGTTAAGGACGAACAGGAATGGATTGAAAAATTAGAACTCCTGATCAAAGACTCCCAGCTTAGAAAACAAATGGGCTACAACTCCCGCAAGTTTGCCGAAGAAAATTTATCGGTTGAAGTATATGCGCCAAAGTACCTTGAGGTATTTAACCGGCTATAGCATCAGGTAAAGCAGGCAGGTTCTCAGCGTTTTCATCAGCCGGTTTTGCATCCGGTTCGGGTTTATCCTTAAATAAAAGAATCAGGATCAATAAAGCATAGAACGGAGTACAGGGTATTTTATAACGTGAAAGCGAACCAAAGTTATAGGTGGATACTCCTACTATAAACGCAAAAAGTAAAGTGAACAACAGGAACATGATCAGGTTGGGATCTGATAATATGTTTTTTATAGTTTTCAGAATGTTTCTGCTGAAAACAAGATAAGCAGTGGCCAGCAGCGTAACCTGCGATTCGATCGAGTTGATTATCTGAATAATACTGTGCGACTCCCACAAATAGGGCCTGAACAACGCAACATTGACCGCCGGCCAGAATTTTGCAAGAATGCCCGAAATTGTCGGATTAAAATCTCCAAGGTCATACGCTTGCCCATCCTCCTGGATCGATAGCTCCAGAAGATAATCTTTTTGATGTTTTATGGTTTCAAGGGTAGCTTGAATGACAACTGCTGAAACCATGTATTGAACAATGATCTTTATTAAATAAAGCGTGCCGATGGATACAATAGTTAATGTCGCATAATAAAATGCGCTTTTACCGTAGCGCGCTGATAACCTTTTCCTATAAACCAGGAAAGTTTTGAAAAGGATTATAGGTAGTAAAAGGATCAATATGTATGCTTTTATTACCAAAAGCAACAGGATTGAGCCAACAAAAAAAGCAATAAGCCATAGCTTGAATTTCCCTTTCTCAAACATGGTGTATGAGCAATAGATCAGACCGTCTATCGCAATAAGACAAAAACTGTCTTTTAGTAACCCTGAGCCCCATGCTATCAACCCTGGTAAAAAAAATATTGCGATGATAAGATATTTAAGCAATTTAGGGTACTGTTTAGCAAAAACAGTAAACATCAGCCATGAGCTTATAAAAGATAAAAACGCAATGATGGCATTGATTTCAAGGTATTTGGTAAAGCAAAACAATCCGATCAATGCTCCCAGGCATGAAGTAAAATAAGATGGAATATCGTCAAACCAATAGATATCAGACAAAGCTTTCGCCTCGATCATATTGTTCGTATCCACCTGGTGGGTAATTAACATAAACCAGGTTGAAGGAGATTGCCAAAGGGTTGAGTTGATGATCTCGGCGTGGTAAAAAAAATTGAAGGTATCGCCCCCACCGTAATAATAATAATAGAATATTCCGACAAATAATGCCCCCCCAACCTTAGCTGTCAGAGCTGGTATAAAATAGGGATGGTATGGATGGTCTTTAGGATAATATTTGTCCCTGAAATAATAGGCAATCTTGAAAATCAGCCAAAGGTATAAAGGTAGCAGGAGGTAGTCAAATATCGTGATATGGCCCATTTTTGTCTTTCTTATCGCTCCGGATTATTCACCAACGAATATGGTAAAATCTGGCGATTCCTTTTAGTTTTCCTGTATGTGCTTATGGGTAAAATTTTTTAATAACTAAAACTAAAATTATTAAAACAAATATCTAATTTTAGTTATTGACACATAAAAATCCGGCATTTTTCTATTTGCCTTATTTTAAGGCATTTGCTTAAATTTTCGGATTTTATGGTACCACAATAACTATTACTTAAACTTTAATAATGCCCCGGATCCAGCACACTGCTAACCATAATATTAATGATCCTTCCAATAATTGCTCCAATGTCCAATTAGCTAAGGACCCCGGCTCCTGTATCACTATTACTAAATAGATTAACTTTTAAACTGTCTATTATATGAAAAAAATTCTAATTACGGGGGGCGCAGGCAATGTAGGTGGTTCGCTTGCTAATCATTTGGTCAAAAACAAAGATTATCATATTGTGGTAGTTGACAATCTACTGACCGGATCAGTGGCTAACCTGCCAAAAGACTGCGATAATTTCTCGTTCATCAAATGCGACGTTAATAATTACAACGATATTTCTGCTGTAATGCTTGGTTTTAAGTTCGACTATGTGTTTCATTATGCGGCTATGGTCGGCGTTAAGCGCACTTTGAACAATCCAATGACAGTTCTGCAGGATATTGAGGGAATAAAGAATATACTCAGCCTGGCAAAAAATACCTGTGTGAAGCGAGTGTTTTATTCTTCCTCTTCCGAGGTATACGGCGAACCTGTTGAGTTCCCGCAAAATGAAAATACTACTCCATTAAATTCGCGGCTACCATATGCTATCGTAAAAAATGTTGGTGAAGCTTTTTTTAAGTCTTATCACAAGGAGTACGGACTCGATTTTACAATTTTTCGTTTTTTCAATACTTACGGGCCTCATCAAAGCAAGGATTTCGTGGTGACAAAATTTATAGATGCATCATTGGGTAATCAGGATATAACAATTTATGGCGACGGTCACCAAAGTCGCACATTTTGTTATATCGACGATAATATAGAAGCTACGGTAAAAATATTTGAAGAAGGACTGTTCTTAAATGAGGTTGTTAATATCGGCAGTGCAGTCGAAGTCACCATCATTGATCTCGCTAAAAAAGTGATTGAAATTACCGGTTCAAGTTCATCTATTATACATCTTACACCTTTAAAAGAAGGCGACATGACGCGACGTCAACCTGACAATACAAAAATGCTGAATGTACTTAACCGCAAATTATTAAGTATTGACGAAGGGATCGAAAAGATACTGGAGGTTAAATATAATATGAGCAATAAGATAGCTTTATGATGAATGCTTTGTCGGGATCGGTAATTGCAGGAGTGGTAGCGTTTATTTCCTGTCTCGTGTTCACTCCACTTACTATTAAACTGGCTCATAAAAAAGGCTGGGTGGTAAAACCAAGGGCAGACCGCTGGCATCAGAAAACTACTGCCCTTATGGGCGGTATAGCTATTTTTGCTGCATACAGTATTGCTGTTTTTTCTTCAGGCGCTCATCCTAACCTGATGCTTTATGGCATATCATTCGTCATGTTTGCAACAGGGTTTATCGACGATCTGTGGGAACTGAAACCAGTTATTAAACTTCTTACTCAGATCGCGTGCTCCTTTGTCCTGATCTATTATGGCTTCAATTTTGGTGGTGGTCTGTTAGAATGGACGGGTATTCCGCTAACTTTCATATGGATTATCGGAATTACCAATGCCATCAATTTGCTGGACAATATGGATGGACTGGCGGCGGGTATCTCGGCTATTGTAGCGCTAACCACCGGCACACTGGCATCATTAAATGGCGACTCGTACCTGGCCATTAGCGGTTTTGCACTCGCCGGTGCAACTATAGGGTTCCTGATATTCAACTTCAAGCCCGCTAAAATATTTATGGGCGATTCAGGCAGCCTTTTCCTTGGCTGCACATTGGCTTACCAAAGCATTGCTATACAATATAAAATGGGTTCATCTTCTGCCATGTGGGTTCTTTTTGTACCTATAAGTTTAATGGCGATACCCATTATGGATACTACCCTGGTTACTGTTAAACGCCTTTTAGCAGGCAGAAGGATAGACCAGGGCGGAAGAGATCATACCTCACATCGGCTTGTCGCACTAGGCTTAAGTGAGAAACAGGCTGTGCTTATTTTATATGGCATCTGCGCTGCATGGGGAGTGCTATGCTTGTCTATGTATAAAAGCCAGATCAATAGACTGCTTTTGTGTGTCATTATCGTCAGTGCAAGCTCTGTGATCTTTTCAGTGTTATTATCAAGGGTAAAAGTTTATTCAGATAAGGAAGAAAAACTTACCAATCAACGTCTAAGGGGACAATCCGCCCGGTCTAATACAGCATTACAATTTTTAATTGCACAGAAAAAGCTTATCGCGGGAATGTTTATAGATATATTGATTATTTATATCTCCTTTCGGTTCGCAAAAAAAGCGTTGAATCTTAAAAATGTTCACGAAGACGTTATACTAGGCGCATTTATCTGTGTTAAAATATCGTTGCTTTATATTGGCCGGCTGTATTACCGTATATGGCGCTATGTGCAGGTTTTGGAAATAGGAGCTTATTTTATATCTATCTTTCTGGCCAATGTTATTCTTGTCGGCATACTTGCGTTTAAAGGAAAGCTGGGATTGTTTACGTTTTATTTCTTTCCGGTCGATTTTTTGGTAACATCTACCGGCATAGTATTCGTGAGGTTATTTTATCGTTGGCTTAACGACCAGATCAGCAGGAACCGGGCGGCAACAAAAAAAGTATTAATATATGGCGCAGGAGATAGCGGCTATCTGTTAATACAGGAGCTATTACAAAATCATAAATATGAGCTGAAACCGGTGGGTTGGATTGATGATGATGAAACCAAGCATAATATGTATTTATACGGATACAAAATTTATGGCGGTAAAAAAGACCTGGCAGCTACCTGTGAAAAACTTCAACCGGATATGATCCTGATCTCGACAAAAGCTGTAAAAAACGATGATGAAGCTGAGATGAGACAAGTACTTGATGGCAGAAATATAAGCATAGGCAGGTTCAATTTGCACCTTTCTTTTGATAATGGTCCAATTACAGCTTACTTTCAGGATGTTCATTCAGAATATCAGGCCCCTTCTCAACAGGAACCATTAGTGAGCAGATAGATTCTTATATCTGCACACGATCATCTATCATAACGCTATCTTGTGCTTTCAACGGTGTATATAAAACTATCCGCCTTGTAGTAGCCAAGGTTAAATTCCATTGGGCGCTGACCCTGGTCAAAAACAAAACGTTTACGGAAGAGAATCGGACTGCCTTCGGTTACACGCAGTTTTTTCGCGATGTCTGTATTTACAGCCTGTGCACTAATTTCTTCTTTGGATAGGGTAGCGATGGTTGAATGCTCGCTTTCCAGCATTTCATATAACGGAAGCGCAAAATCTTCTTCGCCGGTTAGTCCTATCCGCGGATGAAAGTAAGAAACAAAATACACGAATGGTTCCTCGGGACGTCCGCGCACCTTCTCCATCCTGAGCACCATCTTGTCTTTCTTGATCTCGAAGAACCGGGCGATCTCGTCATCCGGCTTCACCCAGGTAATATGCAATTCGAAGTTCCTGATGGTAATACCCCTCAGTTTCATTTCCTGTGAAAAGCTCAGCCAATTGTTTGACTTCGAGCTTACAGGTATCTCAGCTACCTTGGTTCCCGTTTTTTTCTTCCTGATCAGCAATCCTTCAAAGACCAGTTTGTTGATTGCCTGGCGCAAGGTAGTGCGTGAAATAGCCAGTTGCTTGGATAACTCGACTTCATTTGGCAGGATTTTGCCACCCTTATATTCGGGGTCCTGGATGATTTGACGCAGTAGTTCTTCGGCCTGGATGTGAAGAGGGATAGGACTTTTATGATTTATCGTGTATTTCATACACCGAAAGTAAGAGATTTATTATTATGTTCGGACATATTCTTTTAAATTTTTTTATAATCGCCCTGCTCGACCTCTGGAACACACTAATTTAATAGAAAAATTTTCTTTCAAAAAGAATTGCATGTCAAATAAATATCTTTATGTTTGTACATTATAACAAATCATTCGATTTTCGTTCGCCAATTATAACTTTTCAGGTTGTGTCTTTTATGATCTGAAATTTAATATGTATATACATTATAACAAATATGAGTATTCTACAAAGTACCAAAACTTTAAATGATTTAGAACTGGATGAGGGAATGCCTTTCAGAAAGACCGGGCAGTTTTTGATGCCTAATTCGGTCAGTTCATTTCCCGATCAGCCCGGATATAATATTTACCCGGTTTTTAATATTGGCGACGGATTGATCCACAATGATTATAGCTCACTGGCTGAATGGATCATGAGCCATAAGAATGTTATTATTGACGGATACGTTGGTGTTTTTTGGGACGTTATAAAGGAGGCGCTGGCAAAATGTTTTGAAAAGTCCAATCTTAATGTTGGATGGATCAAGGCGGCTGATTTTTTGAAAAGTGAAGAAGTGATTGATGGGTTGGTTTCTCCCTTCCTTGGCGCAGATGATTCAGTTTGGGGAACCAAATGCTTACTAAATATTGAAGACCTCTTCGATCAGGCATTAACGAATCAATTGCCTGATTCCCGATTGGACATTAATATCCTATACGGCACAGGCGCTGCTCTTGCCAACTGGGGAACACCGGTAATTTATATTGATCTCCCTAAAAACGAACTTCAGTTTCGCATGCGTGCTGGAAGCATACGAAACCTTGGCAATGCGCAGTTGATCGAGCCGTTCCGTATGTATAAACGGTATTATTTCGTGGATTGGGTATTGTGTAGCGAGCATAAAAAGAAATTAATAGAACGTATAGGGATAGTTGCCGACGGTCAATGGCCGACCGGCATCAGCTGGGCCAAAAAGGAGCACCTGCTTGCCGGCCTGTCCAAAATGAGCACTTCGGTGATCAGGGTTCGGCCCTGGTTTGAGCCTGGTGCATGGGGCGGCCAGTGGATAAAAGAGAAAATTACAGGTATAAACAAGGATGTTGTAAACTATGCCTGGTCATTTGAACTGATCGTGCCGGAGAATGGTGTTGTTCTGGAAAGCGATGGGAATCTGTTAGAAGTCTCTTTCGATTTTCTCATGTTCTGTAACCGGGAAGAGATTATGGGTAAGCATGCAGGCCGATTTGGTGATGAATTTCCTATAAGGTTTGATTTTCTGGATACCGTAAAAGGAGGAAACCTCTCGATCCAATGCCATCCCAGGCTGCAATATATACGTGATGTTTTTGGTGAAACAATCACGCAGGACGAGACTTATTACATACTCGATTGTGAACCCGGGGCCGGTGTTTATTTAGGATTTCAGGACAATATTGATCCGGCTGAATACAGGCAGGCACTCGAGGATAGCCAGGCTAACAATGTTGAAGTAAATATCACTGATTTTGTTCAATATTATCCGGCTCAAAAACATGACTTGTTTCTCATTCCAAATGGTACCGTCCACAGCGCCGGGGCTGGTAACCTGGTACTGGAAATAAGTGCGACGCCCTACATCTTCACCTTCAAAATGTACGACTGGTTGAGACTGGACCTGGAGGGAAATCCAAGGCCAATAAATATAGAGCACGCTTTTAACAACCTCGATTTTGAAAGGAAAGGCAAGAAGGTTAAAGAGGAGTTGATCTCGAAACCTATGGTTTTAGACTATTCACAAGATATGAGAGTCGTGCATTTGCCTACTCACCAGGATCATTTTTATGATGTCCATAGAATTGAGTTCGACAATGAGTTCACCGTTTCCACCAATCAGTCATGCCTCGTTTTGATGCTTGTTGAAGGAGAAGCTATTTCTATTGAAACAAAAGATGGATTTGAGCAAAGGTTTGCGTACGCCGAGACCTTCGTCATCCCCGCCGCTGCAGGCAGCTTCAAAATGACAAATCTTGGCAAAACACGTGCAAAAGTTATCAAGGCATTTATTAAAGATCAACAATGAAATCAGCAATAGAGCAAAATAGTCAACGGAAAAAGGGGTTTTTATACCTCGTGTGTGTGATTGCGGCACTGGGTGGTTTTCTTTTCGGCTTCGACACAGCTGTCATTTCCGGCACGGTGGGATTCGTAAAAAACGACTTTAAGCTTGATGCCCTGCAGGAGGGCTGGTTTGTGAGCTGCGCCCTGCTGGGATGCATCATAGGTGTCGCTTTCTCAGGGAAATTGAGTGATAAGTATGGACGGAAAATAGTCCTTATTCTATCCGGCTTGTTATTCCTCGTGTCCGCCATCGGATGTACGGTGTGTTCATCCTTCGCTCAACTGGTGGTTTTCCGGCTCATCGGCGGCTTGGGTATCGGGGTTGCATCGATGGTTTCGCCATTGTATATATCAGAGTTTTCGCCGGCTAAATACCGGGGGATGATGGTATCACTTTACCAGTTGGCGCTAACTGTAGGAATTGTAGTAGCCTATTTATCAAATGCATATATAGAAAATTTTCATAATGCCGCTTATCAAAGTGAGACGCTTCAGCAGGTATTTGTTACGGAACCGTGGCGGTCGATGCTTGGATTGGGCGTTTTGCCTTCGGGAATATTTCTGATTTCGTTATTCCTAGTTCCCGAGTCGCCAAGATGGCTCCTGTTGCAGCATCAAACAAACAAGGCCAGGGCTATCCTTATCAAAATAGACGGTGCGGAAAAAGCTGATGACGAGATCGACGCCTTTATGGCAATGGACAGAAACGAATCCGCCTCAAATGTAAGGGAACTTTTCAAACCGGTTTATCGCAAAGCTTTGTATATCGGTCTGTTGCTGCCATTCCTTTCACAGGTATGTGGAATTAACGCAGTTATTTATTATGGCCCAAAAATATTGGAAGGGGCAGGCTTTACTTTAAGCAATGCACTTGGCGGACAGGTAACCATTGGTATAGTTAATGTCGTCTTTACGTTTGTAGCCATCTTTACTGTTGACAAGTGGGGTAGAAGGCCGCTGTTATATACCGGTATTATCGGTGCTGTCGTTTCGCTCGTTTGCATTGGTTCACTCTTCGCTCTTGGCGTGACGCATGGACCTGCCATATTGATTTTCATCCTTGTGTTCATCGCCTGTTTCGCTTTTTCTTTCGGACCGGTTTGCTGGGTGGTCATTGGCGAAATATTCCCTAACGGAATTCGCGGCAAGGCGATGGCATTGGCAACACTTTCACTTTGGATCGGAAATTTCCTTGTGGGACAGTTGACCCCGGTGTCACTGGAAGGACTTGGGCCCGCAGCCACATTCTTTCTCTTCGCGCTTTTTTGCTCACCGGCTATCTGGGTAACATGGAAACTCATACCTGAAACTAAAGGCAGGTCGCTGGAAAGCATTGATGAGTACTGGAAAGAGAACCTGGACCAGAATTCGCAAAAAGAGCCGTCAATCAAGAAAATAAAAGTTTACAACAATTCATAACCCTCAAAACCAATTACTATGAGAATTAAATTATTACTCAACCTGGGAAAACTTGGATGGCGATACAGCCGGATCATTCCGCTGTTGCTGCTGGCCTCCTGGTTTGCTCCCGTTTATGCCGCGGGCAATACCAGGGAAACAAATTCATTTGTTCAAACCAATATCTCGATCTCCGGCCAGGTGACGGACGAGCGTGGACAGCCAATGCCTGGCGTTTCCGTTCTGGTTATCGGAACGAACATCGGGACAGTTGCAGACGCAAACGGCAAATATGCTCTGAGTATTCCTGATAACCAGATCTCCGGCAAATTGCGGTTTTCCTTCATCGGTTACGTGAAACAAGAGGTTTCTATTGAAGGCAAACTGGTCATCAATGTAACCCTGCAGCCTGAGCCTAACAATGTGCTCAACGAAGTCGTGGTTGTTGGTTACGGTACGCAGAAAAGAGCCACTGTCAATGGATCATTGAACACCGTGGGTGCCAAGGACATCGGCGACAAGCCCGTTTTGAATGCGTACCAGGCCCTGCAGGGTGAGTCACCCAACCTTATTATTCAACAGCCGACTCTTGATCCGGGTGCTAATGTGAATATCAACATACGGGGTATTGCGACATTAGGAAACAACAATCCTTTACTCGTTATCGATGGTATCGTGTCCCAAGATATAAATGACATGAATCTGCTCAATCCTAATGATATCGCGAATGTTACGGTCCTTAAGGACGCGGGCTCTGCGGCTATCTACGGCTCAAGAGGTGCGAACGGTGTTATTTTGGTAACTACCAAAGCAGGTAAATTCAATCAAAAAGCGACATTGACCTATAATGGCAGCTACGGTTGGCAAGTACCTGATGTTTTGGTGCACAAGGTGAGTGGAGCGGATAACGCTTATTACCGGAATGAGGCGTTAGAAAATTCTGGTTTGCCGCCAGCCTATACGCCCGAACAGATCCAGCAATTGCAGCAACAGGGTAATGGTACCTGGGATATCCAGCATTTATTATATGATGCGCCTTTGCAAACCCAGAATGTTAGTATCAGCGGCGGCGGTGCTACAAACAGTTACTTTATCTCAGGTGGTTACCAGGATCAAATGAGTAATTTCATCGGTAACGGCGGACAAGGTAGCGACTTCGGTTACCAAAAATATAATTTCCGGTTAAACCAGACCAGCGTTATTGGCAACTTCAAGTTCAATGGCATACTGGAATATACCAAGACCAGGAACAAGACCAACACCGTAGGTGATAACAATATCATTGCTGACGCTAATCGCGTACCCGCTAACTATAGTTGGACGGACGCACAGGGTAATTTTCTAACCAACACGGTAGCTTCCCAATATAATGAATACGGCGTACTTAAACAAGGCGGCTGGAACCAGGCTGATAACGACCGTATCTTTGGAAATCTGAACGGTACGCTCACCATCACCAAAGACTTGAAACTAACCGGAGTGTTTGGTGGGACTATTCAAAATAATGGTAACTTTTTCAGGAGAACGCAAGTTAATTATATACCTGCAGGAGTGTACGGTAATGACCTGACGACATTTGATAACAACGCCAAATCAAATGCATTCAATACACAAGTATATGCCTCTTACGACCATACCTTTCACCACGACCATAACTTCAGCGCAACATTAGGTGTCTCCAGTGAAAATTATTATGAACGGGGCTTCCAGCTGCAGAAGACGCTTACAGACCCTACATTCGGTACTGCGACTACAGGTACACAGATCGATCAGACAAATTCTTATAATAGCCTCGCTGTTGATGCCAATAGTCTTTTATCTGCATTCGGTCGCGTAAACTATAACTATAAAGGCAGATATTTTCTTGATTTCGTATTCCGCGATGATGCGTCTTCAAAATTTGCAAAAGGGCATCGTAATGGATTTTTCCCTTCTGTAAATACAGGATGGCTGATCTCAGATGAGCCATTTATGGAAAATCTGAGAAATACGATTAATAATTTAAAGCTTAGAGCTACTTATGGTGTGGTGGGTAATAATCAGACCGCCCGGGATTATTCGTATCAAACCCTCTATTTTAATTATCCGGCCGCTTACGGCTTTAATAATGTGCTTCAGGGAGGTGCCGGAAGAACTCTTTCAAATGCGGCTCTCACATGGGAGAGAGCCGCTACGTTTAACGTAGGCGCTGATTTCGGATTCTTCAACAATTCATTAACCGGCTCGGTTGATTATTTCAATAAAGTTACAAGTGACATCGAACAGCCGCCGTTAAATGTTCCAGCCTTATTTGGGGCTCTGCCACCGGTAGAAAATGTTGCTAAAGTAAGGGACCAGGGATGGGAGCTCGAACTGACGTATCACCTAAAGACCGGCAAGGTCACACAAAGCTTTAGCGCCAATGTTGCCAATACAAAAAATACGCTTCTGCAACTGACCGGAAATACCCAGCAATTTACCTATCAGCAGGACGTATGGCAGCTGATCCGGGCAGTTGGGCACCCAATAACGGAGTACTATGGTTATGAAACCAATGGTTTTTATCAAAACTCAAGTGATGTAAACTCATACCCGCACCCTGCCGGAACCACGGTTGGTGTTGGAGACCTGAAATTTAAGGATCTGAACGGTGATGGCAAGATCGACGCGAAAGACCAAACATTTATCGGCGACCCATTCCCGCACTACACATTCGGCTTTACTTACCGGATCGCCTATGCAGGGTTTGACCTGACGGCTTTCATCCAGGGTGTTGGCAAAAGAACCGAGTTCCTCCGTGGTGAGTTGGTTGAGCCTTTCCACTATGACTATGGTCAAACCTTATATGAGCATCAGCTTGATTTCTGGACGCCTGAAAATACGGATGCCCGTTTCCCAAGACTGGCAACTATCGGCTCAGCATCGAATACGAATAACTGGAGGACAGGATCTAACCTGTACGCCTTTAATGCTGCTTATATCAGGCTAAAGAATGTAAACCTTGGCTATACGTTGCCAACGGCTTTGACACAGAAGATAGGTATTCAAAAATTGCGCGTATCAGTAATAGGTCAGAATATCCTAACGCTATCTAAACTAAATTTTATCGATCCTGAGACTACAGAGTTTGATAATAATTTAAGCGGATCGGATGCTTCGAACAGCGCGAGGGCCTACCTGATGCCGAAATTTTACGGGATGGGCCTTGATGTAACCTTTTAATAATATCAATCAGAAATTATCATGAAAATATTTAGAAATATTTTGATCATATCCCTGGCTGCCATGCTAGCCTTCGGATGCAAAAAGCTGGACATCGCGCCAAATGATCAGTATTCGAGCTTAAACTTTTGGACAACCAGCGCCAACGTTTACAACGCTTTGAATAATAACTATAGCCTGATGTACAACAGTAACCTTTATTTCAATCTGGAAGGAACCTCAGATAATGCATACTCCGCTAATAATAGCGATCTGTTACTGATCGCCAGCGGTACTGCGAATTCGCAGACACAAGAATTCCTTAGTGATTGGACAACTTATTACTCGGCAATAAAATCCTGCAACGAGTTTTTGGCGTTTGTCGATCAGAATAAAACTTTAGATGCAGCTTCACTTGCCCGTGTGAAGGCAGAGGTACGGTTTATCAGGGCCTTTGAAGACTTTAACCTTACCAAATGGTATGGCGATGTACCACTGATCAACGATAATATCACCGAGGACCAGTCAAAAAATGTAGCCAGGACACCGCAGGCACAGATTTACGCATTTATCGTAAGTGAAATGGATGCTATCGCTTCAGCATTACCTTCTAAAGATCAATTGAGCGCCGCAGAAAATGGCAGGATCACCAAAGGCGCTGCGCTGGCTTTGAAAGCAAGGGTACTGCTTTACCAAAGCAAGTGGGCGGACGTTGTTACAACCTGTGAAGCATTGATGGGAGGCACTAACGGATCATATTCCCTGGCGCCTAACTATGAAAATCTGTTCAATAATCCGGCTACGAACAAGACGAATAACGAATCGATCCTTTCATTGCAATACGTTCCGGCAACTACCCGGACCTGGACAAATTATTGGGATTTTGCGCCAAGATCTGTCGGCGGCCGTGTAAGCGCTTTAGCACCAACACAGGAATTAGTGAATGACTATATCATGCTCAATGGCGATAGCATCACGCAGGCAGGTTCAGGTTATAATGAAGCCAATCCTTATGTGAACCGCGACCCCCGGTTAACTGCAACTGTTGTTTATGATGGTTATCAATGGAACAACGAGGGAAGCGTTAACGGACCCAGCAAAACCATTTATATCAAACCAGGAACAGACCCTGTGCAGCCGGGACTGGATGAATATAGCAGAACATCAGAAAGCTCGTCTCCAACCGGTTATTACTGGAGAAAATATTTTGATCCGAGCGCTTTAGCTAACTATCAATCAGGAAATAATCTGCACCTGTTCCGCTATGCAGAGATATTGCTGGATTATGCGGAAGCAAAAAATGCCCTTGGCCAGATGGATGCCACGGTTTGGGGCCAGACCATTGGTGCGTTGCGCAGCAGAGCAGGGTTTACCGACCCGAATGCTGTGAATTACCCGGGTAATGCAGACATGACGGTCATCATTCGCCGCGAACGGAGGGTCGAGCTGGCCATGGAAGGACTGAGAACGGATGACCTCAGGAGGTGGAAATTGGCCAACACGGTTATGAATGGCTATGCGCATGGCGCCCAGTTTTCAGGCGATCCGTCAACGGATAACGGTTATATCCGCGCTCAAAAACGCAGCTTCAATCCGGCGCGTGATTATTTGTGGGCAATCCCGCTGAATGAACTGAATCTTGATAAAGCCCTAACCCAGAACCCTAATTATTGATAGCTAATTAAAAGATATGATCATGAAATCGATAATGAAATTCGCAATAGCGGCTCTTTTTGCCATCGTGCTGTTGCCGTCATGTAAGAAAGATTCTCATCCTTTGGATACCAATGTCAGCCCGGTATCGTCACTAACCGCACCAAACGACCAGGCGAGCTTTGACCTGAAAGCCGGAGGCGGGAACGTACAGTTTCAATGGGCAGCAGTGATGTCTGCAAACCCCGTGCTTTATGAAGTTTTATTCGATAAGGCGGGCGGTGATTTTAGCCACCCTATCTACAAGGCCCTTTCGGATGGCAAAGGTGTTCAGAACCAGGCCACGATCAGCCAGGATACTTTAAACCAGGTGGCCAAAGCTGCAGGTATAGCGCCGCTAAGCACTGGTACTTTGAAGTGGACGGTAATGGTTTCGCTGGCGTATAACGCCAAATTAAGCGCGCAATCCCGCACGATATCGGTTACAAGGCCGATCGAGCTACCTACTACGCTTTATATTACCGGATCCGCTACCGAAGGAGGCACGGATATGAGCAAGGCCATTGCAATGAAGCAGGCTTCTTTGGGCGTATTTGAAATATACACCTCTCTTCAGCCGGGTACTTATCAGTTTACGGACAGAGCCGATGGGACAGGAAACAAATATTACATCGATGGCCAGGGCAATTTGCAGGTCGGCAGTGCAACTACCATTGTCTCGGCTGCAAAAGCTGCTTACCGGATTACTGCCAATTTAAATACACTATCATCAAATGTTGTAAGTATCAGTGCAATCGGATTGTATATGTCGGCCTATAATTCAGAGATTGGTTCATTAAGCTATATCGGCAATGGAACCTGGGAAAATCCGAAAATCCCGGTTACCTTCTACCAATTTTCATGGGGAAGGGATCAGCGGTATAAATTTATCCTGCATACTTCAGCCGGCGATGAGTGGTGGGGCAGTACGAATGCCAACAATGTTGATCCTGCGGGCCAGCCTGCAAGTTATTTTTACCTGATACCGGTAACCAATGATCAGTGGAACAACACTTATAAATTTCCGGCAGAAGCCGATACGCATAATGTAAAAGTAGACGTCTACTTCCCGGGAACAGGTTCTTACACACATACAGCTACCGCATTTAATTAATTAGTAATATTGAAAACACGCCCGCAAATGACCAAAGCGGGCGTGTTTAATAACCATCTATATGAGAATGAAATTGTTGGCTCACTTTGCGATTCTGAGCATTTTATTGTTTTCCTGCGGAAAGGCGCATGTGACCCCCGTCCCAAATACTACTGATACTACAGGCAACCATGGTGGAACAACGCCACCGGTCACTTCGTCTTACCTTAACAATGCTAAAAGCACCCATAGTTTTATCTCAAATTTTTACTTGACTGCTTACGGCAGTTATCGTGTAAATACGACAACAAACACTACAGGTGCTTTTGAATGGTACAATGCCAGCCAGCTTTATGCAGACGCGGCGATGGTTGCAAACGGTGATCAATCCTATGTGGCAAGCATGAATAATACGTTTAATTGGTTGCAAAACTTATGGGATAAAAAAGATGTCAACGGCGGTTTTTTTGCAGCTGCAAACCTGGACGGTTCGGGGGCGGCAGGCGATAAATATGTCGATGATAATTCGCTTACCGGAATTACTTTTCTTGCAGCGTATGATGTTACTACTGGTGCCACTCAAACACAGTACCTGACGGCGGCTGAAAATTGTGCCAACTGGCTCATTAATAGTGGTCTTTGGGATTCCAATTTTGGCGGCGGTTTTTGGTGGAGCACCCAAAAGACGGTGAAACCAACACAGTCTAATGGTGTCGCCCTCCAATTATTCCTGCGTCTTTACCAGATCACGGGCAAGTCCGTATACCACGATTGGGCGGTGCAAATTAACACCTGGCTTAACAGTAAAATGTACGACAGCAGTACCGGTCTTTATTTCTGGCAGATCGAAAGTAACGGTACTTCAGATATGCAAAAGTTTACTTATGACAATGCAATCATGCTGGAAGCCGACTTGCTTTGGGCTAAAGCGATGAATGATAATACTTACACCGCTAAAGCCGAAGCTTTGGGCAACGCCATGATCAAGACATTGTACAACGGAACCTACAATGCTTTCATTTTTAATACGAATGACATCCGGCTCAATCCCTGTTATTGCGGTTGGGCGTCCCAGTCCTTTATACGTCTTTACGAAGCGGATGGGAACACCACCTGGCTAACTTATGCCAAAGCGAACGTCGACAAGATCAATGTCGTGCTGAAAAGTCCGGCGAATAATGGTTATTATCAATACGCTGGGTTGGATGGGGCAGGTAAATATAGTAATCAGGAAGGAGTGGATCAGGCCTGGATGCAGCGCGTGCAGGTACTATTATCAAAATACGAATAAACCTATGAAGATGCGATATAGCTCAAAAAATATTAAAGAAATAGTAAGGATTGTTTGCGCAGTCTTGATATTTATGCAGTTTTCAAGTTTGGGAACTGCGCAAAACTTAAGCAAATATGTTGATCCAAGGATCGGGTCAGCCAATAGCCGCTGGTTCTTTTTTACGCCTGCAGCTGTACCGGAAGGCATGGCTAAACTGGCGCCGTCAACCAATGGACATTATGGAAATGCCCAGGGTTGGGAAGTGGTTGGTTACGATCCCCGTCACCATTCCATTGAAGGCTTTGTCCATTTTCATGAATGGCAGGTAGGTGGCGTAAGCTTTATGCCAACCACCGGACCGCTGAAGGTACGTCCGGGAGGCTTGGATACTCCAGGCACCGGTTACCGTTCGAGATTTGATCATAAGAACGAAATAGCAATACCCGGCTACTACAAAGTGCTGCTTGACGATTACAATATTACAGCAGAGTTGACTGCCACAAAACGAGTAGGATTTCACAGGTATACATTCCCTAAAAGCGATGAGGCACACCTGATCTTTGATATCGGTCATGTGCAGGGGGAAAGCGGGCCGGTAAAAAATGCTGAAATTCATATGATCGATAAGACACATTTTGCCGGTTTTGTCGAAACTTATCCAAAATACGTTCAGAAGTACGACCCGAACGGTAAAGTATCGATGTTTATTTATGGTGAATTGAGCAAGGCACCTGTTAGCGTTGGCTCTTTTGTCGATAATACCATCCATGAAAATTCAACAAAGGAAAGTGGCCGCGGGGCAGGGTTGTTTCTAAATTATAAAACCAGTGAAGGCGAGAAAATCGAGATAAAAGTAGGCCTTTCTTATACATCAGAAGCGAATGCAAAACTCAACCTGGCTAAAGAAGCATCGACGCTAAGTTTTGACCAGGCGAAAGAGAAGGCAATCCAAAACTGGGAGACGGAGCTTGGAAAAATAAATGTTCAGAGCAAAAACGAGTCTGAAGTTGTAAAATTCTATACCGGCTTATATCATGCTCTGCTGGGACGTGGTGTTGCCAGTGATATTAACGGCGACTATCCTAAACATGGTGGTCAGATCGGGCACCTTAAACGCTCTCCGAGCGGAAAGTTATATAACTTCATCAATACCGATGCGATTTGGGGTGGATATTGGGATCTTACCCAATTGTGGTCCCTGGCATATCCGGATTTCTATGAAGATTTTATTCATACACAATTGCAGCTATATAGGGACAAGGGATGGTTTGGCGACGGTGTTGCAAACAGCGAATATGTATCAGGTGTAGGTACAAACTTCGTAGGGCTTGCTATTGCCGCGGCTTATCAGGCAGACATACGGGATTACGATGTTAATGAAGCATATAGGGCGGTTCGTGCCAATGAGCTCGAATGGCGCAACAGGAAGTTCGGTTCAGGGAAAATGGATGTGAAAGCCTTCGTAAAATACGGATATGTGCCTTTTCTTGAATACAAGGGTGGTGATTTTATAACGGATTCTACTGGTTCTGATTTTTCTGCATCGCATACACTGGAGTATAGTTTCAGTGC
Source organism: Mucilaginibacter sp. (assembly GCF_036568825.1). Taxonomy (GTDB): domain Bacteria; phylum Bacteroidota; class Bacteroidia; order Sphingobacteriales; family Sphingobacteriaceae; genus Mucilaginibacter. Next base: position 85,843 of record NZ_DATCRU010000094.1, read on the forward strand.
TTTTGCCGCGGCACAAATGGCCAGGTCATTGGGCAAAATGGCTGACTATAAAAAGTTCATCAAATATTCCAATGGCTGGCGCCTGCTTTACAACCCGGAGAATAAATTGATCGAGCCGAAAACAGCCGACGGAAAATTCATCGACAAATTTGATCCGTATGCACCATGGCGCGGTTACCAGGAGGGAAACGCTGTTCAGTACACGCTATTTGTTCCGCAGAATCCTGCTGCATTGATCTCGCTGCAAGGCAAGGATTATTTTAATACGCACCTGAATGACATCTTTGAAAAATCGAAAGACGAAGGTTTCGGAGGCGGTAAAACCATTGATGCGTTTGCTGGTGTTAGTTCGATCTATAATCACGGTAATGAGCCATGTCTGCATATTAGCTGGCTGTTCAACTTCTCGGGCAGCCCATGGCTTACGCAGAAATGGACACGCGAAATTTGCAATGGCTTTTACGGCAATGATCCTATCCACGGCTATGGTTATGGCCAGGATGAGGACCAGGGCCAGATGGGCGGCTGGTATGTAATGACCGCACTGGGTCTATTTGATGTGAAGGGATTTACAGACTATCAGCCGATCGTCGAATTTGGCAGTCCATTCTTTGACAGCGTGAGCATCAAACTCAGCAACGGCAAGCATTTAACAATAAGCACCAGGAACAATTCATCGCAGGACATTTATGTTCAATCGGCAACATTCAACGGTTCGAAACTGGAAAATAGCTGGATGCTGCGAAGCAAGCTTATGAACGGCGGGTACTTAAACTTTGTAATGGGTAAAGAACCAAATAAAAAATGGGGTGTGAAAAGCCTGCCTCCTTCAAATCAATAATATCAGTTAACAATCTTACAAATGAAAAATAATAAATACCTAGGTCATATTTCATTAGCGCTGGCTTTGTTTGTTGCATTCTCCGCATCCGCTATAGCGCAAAGCCTCACGGACCGCAAAACTTGTTTGCAACGATCTCAGGTTATGTACCACCAGATTTGGGATCATTACAGAGTGAAGAAATACCCTGGACTTTTCCTGGAATATTTTCCAAAGGATACCTCCGGCAAGGTGGACTATGTGGAAGGCAGCGCGGTTAAAGTTAAAGAAGTAAGCTTTTTGTGGCCATTTTCGGGCATGATGTCGGCAACCAACGCACTTCTGCATAATCCTGATGTGCGTCATGAATACTTGCCATTGCTTGACTCTTTGGTTATCGGTATGGAAGCTTACAGAGATAATTCACGTACACCACCGGGCTACCAGGCTTATCCACCAGTGATGGAAAAATCGGACCGTTATTATGACGACAACGGCCTGGTGGGAATCGAATATGCAGAAGCCTATCTGAATACTAAAAGACCGGAATACCTGGAGAGGGCCAAAATTGCTTTTAAATTCATCACTAGTGGTTGGTCCGACGAATTGGGTGGCGGCGTGTATTGGGTCGAAGGTCATCATGACCAAAAGCCTGCCTGCAGTAATGGCATGGCGCTGTTGGTTGCCCTAAAACTGTATGAAGCAACTTCAGACAAAACTTACCTGGATTGGGGTAAACGTTTTTATAACTGGATGCTAATCAATCTAAAAGCACCAAACGGTCTGTACTATAACGATAGAAAGGTGAAGGATGGAACTATCAATCCAACCTTTTGGACCTATAATACTGGTTCAGTAATCGAGGCGGCCGTTCTTTTATACCGGTTCACTAAGGAGACGAAATATCTGCAGGAAGCGCAGCACGCGGCAAAATCAGCATTCGATTATTACAGTAGTCAGCAGCATGATTCAAAGTTGACTATGAAGATCGATCTGCCGTGGTTTGTAACGGTGTTGTTCAGGGGGTATGAAGCATTATACAAAATTGATAAGAATACAAAATATATTGATGCTATACACCACGACCTGGACTATGCGTGGCAGAACAGTCGTGATGCAAATGGATTTGTGTCGCATGATTGGACGGCCAGCAAGGTTGAAATAGCAAAGCATAAATGGTTGATGGATGAGGATTGCATAGCAGAGTTATATGCAAGGTTGAGTGAGATTTAAGTAAATAGAATAGGTGGCGTGTTTGGGAATGTTATTGAATTTAAAATGTATATACATTATAACAAATAAATTCTAATTAAAAACCGTTATGAAGCCAAATTATCTACTCAGAGAATCGACAATTTTGATCGGGGTACTGATCTTGTCGGCATGTCACAAGGAACAGGTTAACAAGACACAGAATGGAAACATTACTGTGTCAAAAATGCGAAACCTGAACTCGGGTTCTGCTTACTATACTAAAGCAGAAAACACGCACAATTTTATTGTTGGTAACATTTTATCCCCATATTTCAGTTGCAGGGGAAACACAACCACCGAAGCCAACAGCGCTTATGAATGGTACAACACCAGCCAGATCTACGCAGACGCTGCGGCGGTCAATCCGACCTATGGGAACGACGCGCGGTTCCGCTCATGGATGGATAGTACCTACAACTGGATGTACCATATGTGGGACTTTGGATCAAGTATTGGCGGTTATTTTTCGACCGCCAACCTTGACGGTTCCGGTGCCGGTGGCGACAAATATGTCGACGATGCCGGGGTAACCATCAATGCTTATCTTGATGCATACGCGGTTACTTCCGGAACGACCAAATCCAATTACCTGGCCTCTGCCCAGTCCGTTGCGAACTGGATGATGAACAGCGGACTATGGACCACAACTACGGATGGCGGTGGTTTTTATCAGAGAACCGGCACGGGCGCAGTGAAGCCTACTCAAACAAACGGGCTTGCTGTTCAGGCATTCCTCCGGCTTTACCAGATCACCGGGCAAGCCTACTATAAGAGTTGGGCGCAGTCTGTTATGAGCTGGCTCGAAAGCAACCTATATGATAGCACGTCAGGGTTGTATGATTGGGAGTTTGATGCAAACGGCACAAAGCAAACTGTCCATTTTACCTATGATAATGCGATCATGGTTGAGGCGGATCTACTATACGCGTCGATTTTAGGGGATAACAGTTACGTCACCAAAGCGCAAAATCTTGGTATTGCCATGAACACGACCCTTTGGAACAGCACACACCATGTTTATATTTTTAATACTACTGATCCGCGCGTCAACCCGGCATGGTGCGTATGGGGCTCTCAGGCCATGATCTGGCTCTACGAACGTGACGGAAACACAGCCTGGTTAGATTATGCACAGCAAAATATCGATTTCATCAATACGAATTTGCTAACGACCAGTAATAATGGTTATCACACCTTTTGCGATTTGAGTGGGGGCAGTGTAGATACAAGATACGAAGGAGTAGATCAGGCATGGATGGAAAGGACCCAGTTCATGCTATCGGCCTATCGTTAAGACACCCGCAGCATAATGAGTGCGGAGATTTACAGTTGATTAATGGGCGCCCCTTGTGAGATTGAGGGCGCCTTTTTGATTTAGTTTATAATAATAAATAAAACTTAAGCGCGACCGGAACTCAATAATTCTAATGTCCGACTATCCCTCTCGCTGCCATAAAATTTATCAAGCACCTGGCCGAACACCGGAAAAGTTACCGGAACAGCATCGAATAAGGTCATAGAAGATTTGAGCTTTAGGTCATCAGGACTGCCGAAGACAACATGCGGATCGTTTGTTTCCAGTTCAAGCAAAGCACGGCAAATGGTCACCAGGCGTAAACCGAGTTCAGTATCTAACAGGTAATCGGTAGCTTCCCTTATGTCTTTTATTGCGTAGTATGTTGAAGTCCTTGTCATACCCAAACCTGCTATCTGCGGAAAAATATACCACATCCAGTGGCTGCGTTTATGACCGCTTTTAATCTCGCTCAACGCAATATTGTAATCGTTTTCCTGTGCTGTTTTAAATCTTTCCAGTCCCATAAAGTAGTATATTATGTTTAACGTATGGTAGCTAACCTTATCCTTAAAATAACAAATACATGTTTCGGAGGTTTTAAATCTGTCAGAAGCTTCTCCGGTTGCGATAAGAATACCATCAAATGTTGCTGTTTTGTTTTATCTCTTGATAAAAGCTCCTGGTCGACTGATTATCCTCTTCGGTCTATTTCATTTTAATACTTTCCTGGTATGTTTTTTATTCGTGTCATTAAATTGAATGATATGGAACTAATAGCAACAGCCCCGGTTGCAGAAGCAGAAGCAATTCGGACTAAAAAATATTCATCCTCTATACGCCTTTGGCATTGGTTAAATGCAATTGTCATTACAGGTTCTTTATTGACAGTGTTAATCAATTCCACTGTAATGAAAGCATGGATCAACGCGTCATTAATAGCAGATAAACTGAAAGAAAAAGGAGTCGGGATATCAGAAGATCAGGCCAGATCAGTTGCATTTGCTTTAAGTGATAAAGTATGGGCAATACATATCTACCTGGGCTACGCACTGACTGGCCTGTTCTTATTCAGAATTATACTCGAGTTTTTTGAACTTGCAGATCAGAAATTGATTCGAAAGATCAAAGTCGCCAAACAATCATTTTTATCCAGACAGGAAGACAGGATTTCTTCCAGAAATGAAATGTTTATCAAAACACTTTATGCTGTGTTTTATGTTTTGCTGATGGTAATGGTGATAACCGGTTTGTGCCTGGCTTTCAGGGACAGCATACCCGCTCTCAGGAAAATGCATTTCATTAAGGAAATACATGGGTTCACAATGTATCTTATCATCGGTTTTATCACAGTGCATGTGGTTGGAGTCGTGATTGGTGAAAAAAAGCGCCACAAGGGAATCGTGTCTGATATGATCAACGGCGGACAAATGCCTGAATAAATAGGTTACAAAACATTTTAATATTTCACAAATTTGTAATAAGATCACCCCCCACACTTAATTCACCTCAAATCATGAAAAATAGAAGGCACCTTTTATTGGGACTAATCTCCGCAACAGCATTAAGCTTCTCAACAATTGCATGTTCAGCCCAATCGACTCCGAAGAATGCCTTACTGGCATTGTCTAAAACGGATCACACATTGGCTATCGTCGATCCTGCTACTTTGAAAGTAATAGCGAAGATGCCTGTAGGGACTGATCCCCATGAGGTAATAGCATCATCTGATGGCAAGACGGCCTATGTTACTATTTATGGCGGAGGTTCATTACACGAGATCGATGTTCTCGATCTTGTTAATCAAAAGGCATTGCCAAGTATAGACACCAAACCTTTTTTCGGGCCGCATGGTATTACGTTTGTCGCCGGGAAAGTGTGGTTTACTGCAGAAGGTTCTAAAGCTGTTGCCCGGTTTGATCCGGCGACAAAGCAATTTGATTGGGCAATGGGGACAGGACAGGATAGGACGCATATGATCTATGTAACCCCTGACGCTAACAGGGTGTATACCACCAACGTAAGTTCCGGAACAGTAAGTATATTGGTAGATACGCTAATGCAATTTGGAGGTCCGCCGCCGGGGGGTAACCCACCAGCCGGAGTAACGCCACCAGCAGGTGGTTCGCCGTCAGGCTTTAGACCACAACCCCGTAAAGATTGGGTGCAAACGGTTATTCCGGTTTCAAGAGGTTCGGAAGGGTTTGATGTATCACCTGATGGCAAGCAATTATGGACCGCAGCTGCGGATGACGGAACAATTGCTGTAATCGATCTGGCCACCAAAAAAGTAGTAGACAAGATCGATGCAAAGGTTGTAGGAGCAAACCGTCTGCAGTTTACGCCTGATGGTAAGATGGTACTTATCTCGAGTCTTAGAAACGGCGATATAGTAGTATACGATGCAGCATCCCGCAAGGAAATGAAGAAAGTGAATATTGGCCACGGCGCGGCTGGTATTCTGATGGACCCGAACGGTTCGCGCGCGTTTATAGGCTGTACCGGTGATAATTATGTAGCGGTTATTGATTTAAAGAAGCTGCAAGTTACCGGACATATTGATGTAGGTGGTGGCCCTGATGGTTTGGCGTGGGCAGTTCAACAATAATCGCTATCGATATAAAAAAGCAAAGCCTCATTCTGAAAAGATGAGGCTTTGTTGGTTAATGTGTGTGTGATTTTTTAATAGCTCAAGCCAGCACCGAATTTGTATAGCGGGTCTTTTGAGTCATAAGGCATATCTTCTTTCTGATTTCGTACAGCATCCATTGACGATGGCATTTCGATAGGCAAATGGCCTTGTGGCTTGTATTTGCCAAATACTACGTCCAGTAATGCGGCATCGCTTGCGCCAAAATTGGCGATTAACGCTTTAGCATTTTGGTTAATCTCTGGTATTACAGCCGGACGATCAAGATAAATATCAACTACAGTAGGCACGGTTTTTTCCAGGTTAAGAACCTCCTGTAATTGTTGACCTTTAAAATCAAGGTCGCCGAAGTGGAACAATTGCGCAATGAAGTTGCCTTTTGCTTCCTCAATTGGATAGTTAGGGGTCTGCAGTCTGATGATCGCAATATCGGCCTGCTTTGGATCGCTTACAACAGTACCATATTCAGCTGCAACTTTAGGATTGATATTTTTGATATAGATTTTTAGCTTGTTGGGAGCTAATGGCAGCGTATGATTATCATTTTTCAACAAGGTCAATGATTTACGCATCGCATCCTGACCTGCTTTCATAAAGTCGGCATTACCAACAATGTCTCCGGCTTTCTTCTCGTCTACAAAAGGATTATCAAACAAGCCCAGCTCAAATTTCAGACGAAGTAACCTTGTAATGGATTCATCTATTCGTTTTTCACTCAGTTTACCTTCTTTCACTAGTTTTACGATCACATCAGGCAGGTTTTCTCCACCCAGCTGATCCACCCCCGCATCAATAATGCGTTGAACGCGTTCTTCAGTATTCAGTTTTTCAACACCCCACGCTCTTGCAACGAAATTGAAGTTCCCCAATTTAGTATCAGATACCAGTCCCCAATCAGTACAAACCACGCCATCGTAGTGATATTTTTTGCGGAGCAATTCGGTGATGATAGCTTTGTTATAAGAAAAACCGACCTCTGGTACATTTGGCTGACCCATCGGTACGCCATAATAAGGCATAATAGCTGCAGTGCCAGCTTTAAAAGCCGCTTCAAACGGAATAAGATGATACTTGAAATTATTTCCCGGATAAACCTGGCCCTTCTGGAAAGCAAAGTGCGGATCAAGACCTTCTTTTTGTGGCCCGCCACCCGGAAAGTGTTTAGTCATCATAGCCACACTACTGGCACTAAGTTTTTCACCCTGGTAACCTTTAATGTATGCTGTTGCCATGCGGGATGATAACCCGGCATCTTCTCCAAACGTTCCGGAAATGCGCGGCCAGCGAGGCTCAGTTGCCAGGTCGACTTGCGGATGCAAACCCTGCCTGATACCCACTGCTAAATATTCCTGCCGCGAGATATCAGCAAACTTTTGTGTTTCCTTTTCATCACCAATGGCAGCCAGGCCAAGCGGATCAGGCCACATAGAAAAGGTTTTAGCCGACATGGCAAAAATACCAGCACCACCCTGGTTACGCGGGTCGGATGCTATGGTAAGTGGAATACCCAGACGAGTTTTTTCGGCATATTGTTGCATGCGGTTGTACCATATAGCTAATGTGTCCGGTGCAGGAACAGCAAACAAATTAAAATGTGTGATATGCCGCAGATCCATTTCTTTTGTACCCACCGGTGACATACTCGACAGAAAATCTTTAGCCGGTTCTTCTTCAATCGTTCCATCTTTATTAACACGTACCGGAGAATAGAACATCATGCCCGCTTTTTCTTCGAGTGTCATTTGTTTAAGCAGGTCCTGAACACGCTTATCGACAGGCTGCTTAGGATCTTCATAAACATCCATTTTTCCGTTTTTATTTAAGTCGCGATAAGCAGCGCCATCATCGGAACGGATCAGTGTAGAATAGGAACGAACTGTATCCGGTATTTTGTTATTACCCCCGCGATTTGAGAAGGCAAATACCGCGACTAAAAGCCCGGCGCTTCCGGCATAAAGGAATGATTTTTTGATTGACATTGGTTTATAATTTGATTAGCATTTATTGGATTTGCAGTAAATTTCTTTCATTTATTAAAATTTAATAAATGAAGGTATGTAAATTTCTTGTACATTTATTAAAATCTAATAAATAATTTTTTTGAACTGCTTATTAATGGAAACGTTAAGTGAAGTAAAGCATTTTTTTACCGAGGGATACCTGGATCATCGCCCGGGACTAACCATAGATTGCGCCATTTTTGGTTATCATGAAGGTGTATTAAAATTGTTACTCGTAAAAAGCAAAGTAATAACCAAATGGTGCCTGCCCGGAGGCTTTGTAAGGAAAGATGAGAATCTGGATGAGGCAGCGGCTAGGATCACTGCCTGGCGAACCGGGATCGGAAATTTATTTTTGAAACAGTTTAAGACATTCGGAGATATAGGTCGAAACGATCATGGTGGGGCTTTTGATGAAAATAAATTTTATGAGCTGACCGGTATAAAGTTTGAAGAAGATAACTGGCTTTACGACGAAACGGTTTCGGTGGGATTTTATGCCATAACGGATATTGTAAATGCCCAGCCTACAGCAGATTTCTTTTCAAGCGAATGTGAATGGTTCCCAATAGATAAAATACCCAATTTAGCTTTCGATCATGACGAAATGGTGCGTGAAGCGCTGTTTGCTATGCGGATCGATTTATATCATTTCCCGATAGGTAAAAATCTGCTTCAACCTAAGTTTACACTTAAGGAAATTAAACTCTTGTATGAAGTTCTTTCTGGTAAGAAACTGAACCCGACAAATTTTCCAAATAAACTAATCGCGCTTGATCTGATATCCCGATTAGATGAGAAAAGAAATATAGGGGCACATCGTTCACCAACCTATTACAAATTCAACGAAGAAGTATATGAAAAGGCTTTGACGGAAGGGTTGGTGTTGGTTTAAAACAATGATGATAAATTCAATATTTTTCTTAAAATTGGATACCTATTGCATCCATCATGGACAAATCAAACAGAAGAAAATTTATCGCGACTACCGCTTCATTAGCTATTGGAACAGCAGCTGCGTCAGCCATGCCTTTAGCAGTTACTGAAAATAAATACCCCATTGTTCACCATGTATTTTTCTGGCTTAAAAATCCGGACTCGAAAGAAGACCGTGATAAGCTTGTAGCAGGAGTAAAGACATTGGCTAAAATTGAAACAGTGCGCGAATTGCGTGTGGGCATTGTAGCTGATACCGAAAAACGCGACGTGGTTGATAAAAGCTGGGCGGTGTCCGAACTTATGTTTTTCAGCGACCTGGCGGGACAGGCAGCTTATCAGAATCATCCCGTTCACTTGGAATTTATCAAAAACTGCAGTCACTTATGGGAAAAAGTGATAGTGTATGACGCAGTAGACGCTTAAGCGTTTTTTTGTTTTAAATGATCTGCTAACCGGATTGTAAGGGCAACTAAAGTCAGGGTAGGATTTGGTGCTCCGGCTGTGGCGTAACATGCTGCGCCTGCAACAAACAGATTGTCGATGCCATGAACTTTACAGTTAGCATCAACCACGCCCTGTTTAGGGTCATCGTTCATTCGGGTTGTACCCATATGGTGCCATCCGCCGCCGGTAAATTCAGGCCAGGAGTTGTCGTTTTCATCACGCAGGTACTCCATTAATCGTACACGGCCTTTATCGGTTATACCTAATTCGGTACCTATCAATTTATAAATTTCGCGGATACTTCTTTTTTCCAGTGGTGTGAGTACCCAATGAAGCATTGCACGCGGCATGCCCAAGGTATCAACCTCAGTATCTAATGTAACGCGACTATCTGGATTGGGAGCTTGTTCTATACGGGTAAAAAGCTGATAAGCGTCATGACTATGTTCAGATAATGCTTTCTTTTCTGCTTCATCAAATTTCGACATGTTTTTCTTGCGCTGCGCTGTATCAGCGGTCCACATATCGATAAAGGCAGGTTGTTTCCGGGCAACTTCCAATGGAGTGAAAGAAGCAGTACCGTTCAAAATTTTTAGTTCGCGCTGTTTTTCGGCACTGATCGCTAATTCGGCACGGGCTTTAGTTTTTCCAAAATCTATGGCATACAATTTTAAAGCTTCGGGCTTGGTGAGCCACAGTTCGGCCGATTTAATTTCGATATGCTCCATAAAATAACGTCCCACAAGGTCGTTATCATTGCCTAACCCTCGTTTAGCCTGTTTATTAGAAGCGAGCAGTAAACGTGCGTTTTGGATAGAACAACAGGCGAGTACAAAGCGCTTTGCCTTGACCGTATGCGTTTTGCCTGCAAAATTCTTAACCGTTACCTGTTGTATAGCTGAAGCATGTTCGTTTGCATCGATGTTTGTTACATTGGCATAAGTATACAAATGGATATTCGGTGCCTTAACAATGATGTCCTTATACTTTGTGCCGAAGCGTGTAGGCGGACTGAACTGCCACATTTTGTTATATACATTGGCATGATTGAATGGTAGCGAATCAAGCTTTGGGTCTTTTTCAATCCAATAGGTGTCCTGGTACTCGTAGGGCCCGAGGTCGAGGTTTTTGTGGGCGCGGGCATAGTAAGGATCAAGATCAGAATGTTTAATAGGCCAGCCACTGTGGGGCACCCAATCCCGTTTTTCAAAATCTATCGGATCAAGCGTAGAACAAAAGCCTGCCCAATGCCCGGTTGTGCCGCCAAAGTAATGCAGACGTGCCGATTCTAACGGAAAGTAACGTTGGCCAGTTGTTTTTCCCCTGTATAAATCCTGCATCTGTGACTCATACTCGAATCCGCCGCCTTCCAGCAGAATTACTTTATGTTGCGTATTCAAAAACTCCAGTGCCAGACTAATACCCGCAGCGCCAGCGCCGATAATGCATAGATCACCTTCTATTAATGAGTTGTCGGGTAATTGCCGGGCGTCTATATGCATAGTTAGTATAACTTAGGCGTTTAAAATGGAGTATAAAGCGCATTGACGGGCTTCGGTAACAGAAAGTACCCAACCCGCAGCGGTCACCGTTTTGCCGGTTTTAAAATCATCTAAAACACGATCATCAAGGTGTTTCTCGATGACCGACTTGTCCAGCGACGTTTTAGCGCCAACAAGCAGGTTGCTTAGAACAATTTTATCACTCTCTTTTGGAAACTTTTTGCGATAACTGATTCCCGCTTCTGTAATAGTCTTTTTATCTGCCAGTTTTGAGAACAGAAAAGGCCGCGATGCAATTCTTTCCGGTGACGGTGCACAACCTTCTGAAAAAGGTAATGTCAGCGCCAAAGCGGTGTAGGCCGATAAATGCAGGAACGTTCTTCTTTGCATATTAAACACGTAAGAAAACCTTCTTTTTATACATGAAATATAAAAACAGCCACTTGATAAATACAAAGCATATTGCTCCAACTACTAACTTGTAAGGATCGTTGAAGAAATACAGCAGCCAGTTGAAAAAACCTTTAGTTGCATATTCCCAATCAATAAATCTTCCTGAAATATAAATAAGGATAGAGTTCATGCCGATAACCTTGAAAAAGAAGGCCCATTTCTGATAGCCCAATACGTCGATCACATAATAAAATAATGCCATCAGCAATAAGCTCAATCCGCCGACATTTAGTACAAACGAGCTTGTCCAAAGGTTTTTGTTGATCGGAAAATCCAGGTTCCATACTTGCGCCAATACCAGGAAAATGATTCCGACTATAGCCATTCTCAAGGTTTTTTGCACCTGAGTAAGCGTTGTTTTCTTTAAGGTGATACCTGTCAGTATACCTAATAGTCCAGTGCTAATCGCGGGGATAGTGGAGAATAAACCTTCCGGGTCGTGTATCTTCAAATATAAGCGGCCGGGCAATATAGTCCTGTCCATGTAAGACGCGAAGTTACCTTGCATAGTCAGGTCGCCTGCCGGGAAGCCGGGAGCAGATGTGAATTTTAATAACAGCCAGTATCCAATGATCAGAGCCCAGAACCAGAATATCTGCCATTTTTCAACTGAATACAAGTAGATGATATTGGCAAACATATAAGCCAAACCAATACGCCCTAAAACTGAAGCGAAGCGTATCTCGGAGATCGGCTTAATATTTAAACCGTTATTATAGATCACGCCTAATAGAACCAGGATCAAACCTCTTTTAATGACTCTGATCAACAATTGCTGGCGCGATTTGCCTTTTTCCAGGTCGCGGCCTACTGAGAATGGGGTAGATACACCCGCCATGAACAGGAACAAAGGAAAGATCAGGTCATACAAGTGAAAACCGTTCCATGCGGGATGCGTCAGTTGGTTTGATATCGCCACAAACGGTCCCCATTTGGTAGCGTCAGCCAAGGCATGAAATATTTCCTCAGCGCCCATGATCCAAAACATGTCGAATCCGCGTAGCGCATCTAAAGAATAAAGACGGGTAGGTGTTTTCTGAAAATCGTCAGCCGGGTTTGCAGTCATAGTTTAATTGCGAAAAAAATGATTGAGTTAGGGTTATAAAAATAAAACTAATCATTTCCGCCATTAATCCGAACGGGCTGACGACACATTTATAATCTGTTACAAAATTTTTACTCTTCTTTGTAGGCTGCTATTTCACGACCGATAGTATTTACTTCTTCATCGTTATCAAAAAAAGGCATTTCTGTTTCAGGATCGAGTTTTAACCAGTGCGATTCGGTATCTTTCTGAATCCGCAAATAATCTTCACCTTCCTTGAAGACTGCATAAATATCTTCTCCCTCAGGGAATACGGAATAAGTGATGCCGTTTATTTCGATGTCAAATGGATCGTTCATATCTCAGGTATTAGTTTGCAAAGTTAGGTCATTTGGCCCGACTTCAGATCGGATTACACAGAAAAGCCTACCTTTGTTTCAAACAGACGTGGATTATGAGCAATAATGATATCATGAAGAAATTACGGGTGGCGCTTCAATTGAGGGATGATGATATTGTTCATATTTGCAGTCTCGTAAATTTCCGGACATCAAAAACAGAGCTGGGAGCTATATTCCGCGATAAAGATCATCCCAATTTCAAACCATGCGGCGACCAATTGCTGCGTAATTTTCTGAATGGGCTTATTATCTTCAAACGCGGACCGATGGAAAAGAAGCCTGTACAAAATAAACCAAATCCCGGTCAATCAACAGATAAAAAGACAGATCAATAATGTTGGAAATAATCTTTAGGGATGATTATCTGATCGTCATTAATAAACCCCACGACTTGTTAGTTCATCGTTCTAATATTGCTGCGGACGCAGAAGTATTCGCCCTGCAATTATTACGCGACCAGGTAGGGCAGAAGGTTTACCCCGTTCACAGGATCGACAGAAAAACTGGCGGTGTGCTGCTGTTTGCTTTCGATAAGGCTGTTGAGATTGAAATGCAGAAGCAGTTTGCAGATAACCTGGTTAGCAAAAAATATCTTACTATTTTACGCGGACATAGTCAGGATAGTGCTGAAATAGATTATCCCCTCAGAAAAGAGAACGGTACATTACAAGAAGCTTTTACAGCATACTATACTTTAAAACGTGCTGAATTGGATGTGCCCTTTGGCAAACATCCTACTTCAAGATATTCACTGGTAGAAGCCACACCAAAAACAGGCCGCATGCACCAGTTACGCAAGCATTTCGCCCATGTTTTTCACCCGATCATTGGCGACCGGACCCATGGCTGTAACAAACAAAACAAGCTGTTTAAAGAGAAATGGGAAATGACGACTATGCTGCTGCATGCATCACAGTTGAGGTTTAATCATCCTATAAATGGAGATCTGATAACTATTGAAGCTTCATTACAACCTGAGTTTATCAGAATGATGGAATTGATGGGATGGGGACAACTCTAACTTTTTGTAATTATATTTGATCATGCTATACCTTATTATCTTTGTTTTAGTATTACTGTTGTTTTTTGCTAGCTTTTATTGGGTTTATAAAAGCATAAAGCCATATTTAAAATCAAGAGATGGAAGGAAATCTTTATTGATGTGGTTTTCGATACTTTTTCTGATATCAACAAGTGGCTATTTATTGATCTCCCACTTAATGAAAGGACCAAAATACTTCGAACAAGGCATAAGTCAATTACACGGTAGCAAGTTCGTAAAAGATCGCATAAATGATTTTAATGCATATACCTACTATAGCGAGAAACTTCCTAAGGAGACTGATAATCCAGCAATATTTCAGGTTGAGTTGCACGGCGACAGTTTGAACTTATATGTTACATGTACAATGAAGAGAGAGGGAGAACAATGGAAACTAATCAACATTAGGCAAGATAGTCTATTGAAGGGAAAGCAAGAATAATCGATTAATGCCCCTGTGATATCTCTTTCTGCACTAATTTATACCTGCCACTTTTGATCATTTGCTGTTCGCGTGCTGAAAAAGCTTCCCGCCCGCCAAAATCCTGTACCCAATAATTATCTATTTCAGCCACACCTACTTCTTTAAAAGCCGGGTTCATCAGGTTACGGCAGTGGCCTTCGCTGTGCAGCCAGCCATTCATTACTTCGGCTATACTGGTTTGCCCCTGGGCAATATTTTCGCCTATGGCATAAGTTCTATATCCTTTAAAGCCATAACCTGCATCCAGGGCACGATCAGACATGCTGCGACCGTTGATGCTGGTGTGGCTAAAATAATGACGTTCCGACATATCCAGGGCATGTCCACGGGCAGCAAATTCCAGGTCGTTGTTCCATTTCATTGGCGGGGCGGGCGGAAAGTAGGTAACACCGCAATTGCAGCCCTTTGCCCGTATTTTGTTAATGCGGTTTAAAAACTCTTCCTTAAAACGTTCATTATTAATGTGCTGCGGAGCCGCAGAAACACATATGAGCAGGATAACTAACACTGATAATCCGCCCAAAAGCAATCTCTTCATATATCCTATTGACGTTTAATCAAACGGCTGGTTTAAATAAATGTTATTTATCCGCTAATTATTGTCGGAATGATGATGATGTTTGATCTTTGAGCGCCAGAAACCACGTCGTTTGCGCCTGTAAAGAAAAAGAAAACCAGCAGATATTACAGCAATGATAATTATAAGGTCGACAATAATACCATTTTGGTTGAGAAGCTCTTTCCGTCGCTGCTGCTCATATATACTTTTTTTTTGACCTGCTGCAGCGAGTCGGTGGTTTTTAATTTAGCCAGTGTACGCGCTTCGTTATCCCGTTTTATGCTGTCATTAATGGCCGCATACCTTTTCATAGCTATAGCAGCTTTCTCCGTATTCTTAATCACATTATAGAACATAGCATAATGTAATTGAACATCTGCCTCTTGTTTCGGCATATGGTTTTTGGAGGATATGGACAATGCTTCGTTCAAATCGCGTACAGCAAGCTTGTAATCTTTTATATCAGCTTTGATGGACGCCATTTCGAGCAGAGAAGCGATAATATTCGGATTATCGTTTATTGCCCGCGATATGGAGTTTGATTGGATAATAAACCATTTAGCCTGGATGTATTTATGCTGGGTATGATAAACTTTTGCTAACACATCAAAGCTGTTGCGCAGGCCTACCGAGTCATCATATTTGGAGTAGTGATGAATAGCCGAAAGTGTGTTGCTGATAGCTTCGTTCTGAAAGGTATGGCGTTCTTTTTTGCTGGCTGTGGAATCATATTTTAGATACTGAGCGGCTATTTTACTATATAACGAGGCTTTAAGTGAATCATCACTAACACTGCCAAGCTGTTTTTTCAGGCTATCGATCAAACTTACGCCTGAGCCTGATTGGTCTTGTGTACTTAAACTATCAACACTGGTCGTGCTTGCAAACAGGCTATAGGAACTGCATAAAAATAGAAGGAGTAATATCGTTTTTCTCGTGTAAGGCATATATGTTTTCATCAGATTGATGAATGAAAGCATCAAAAGCCGTGCCTTTATACTTAAACTCAGGTTCAAAGTGCCTTAATGTGACTTTAAATCAATAGAATCGGTATGTTATCTAAATAATGAGCAATCAGGACAAATTGGCACAAAGTATAGTAATTAGTACATAATACTCCTCAACTTGCTACTTTATCAGGTTTTCGTAGCTGTCAATAAACCTTCTGAAAGGCGTTACTTTAGATAAGATGAGGTTGAATAAAGTGATTCCGATAATGGCACATAATATTCCCGCTATAACATCTACTATGTAATGATGACTAAGATATACAGCCGAAAACCAAATTCCAACCATAACTATTCCAAAGAAGATATTGGCCTTGCCCAACTTGTTTTTTAAACCGTAATACATAACAATAATAGGATAGGAGGAATGTAATGACGGCATAGCCGCAAAGACGTTCGATCCTTTTGAGTATATAGATTTAAAAATGCTCACATTGAAGTAGGCGTCAAATTTAGCGAGGCCTGCCGTATTACCGGCAGTAAGCTCATGAAAAGTAAAGCCGTGATATTGTATGTACCAGGGTGGTGCTACCGGGAAGGTATAATAAACAATAAAGCCCAGAAAGTTGACCAGTACAAAAGTGAACAGGAATAGTAAAAACTCTCTTCTCCGGGTTAAAAACAAATAAACCGCAAAGCCCATTGGCACCGGTATCCAGCATAAATAAAATATGCCGGTAAGTATGTCCAGGAAAGTAGTACCGTTGAAACGAAAATATTCATTTACGGTGAGCAGCTTGCCTTGCGAGTGAACTCCGAATAAATGTTTTTCAAAATTGTATACATCGGCAATGTGTACTGTCGCGTATTCGTAATTAGGGAAGGCCTTCATATAGTCGAATATGATCCAATACACAACAAAAATGGTAAAGCCTGTTACAAATTTCCGGGTAAGGGCAGATGCATAAAAAAGCAGGTTGAAAAGCACCACCAATACAACCTGGTCGGATTTAAACCCAACCAGAAAAGCGGAAAACAATAAATATGCAAATGATGCAATAGAGACGACAGTTACAGCCCGTATGGTGACTGTATTACTTGAACCGGTATCACTGTCCATGCTATTTCTTAATGAAATCGGAATCGAAAACCTTATCCCAAAGCGGTGAGCTTACGCCATAACCTTTATCGGCATCCTGGTAATGATGCAGCATGTGGTGCTGTTTTATTTTTTTCCAGATATTTCCTTTAAAGTTGAAATGATGGATGGCATAATGGGTTTCATCGTAAATAAGGTAGCCCAGGATAAAGCCGGGGAAGAAACCCCAGATATAATCGACAGGCAGCATCGCTTTAAATAAAAAGAAGAAGCCTGTTGCCAGTGGAATACTTACAGATGGCGGTAACACTAAACGTTTGGCATCGCTTGGGTAATCGTGGTGAACACCGTGGAAGATAAAATGCATGCGTTGTGCCCAGGGTTTATCGGGAGGTGCATAATGGAATACAAAACGATGCATAATATACTCGACGAAGGTCCATACAAATAAGGAAATGAAAAACAGCCCGACGAAAAGGAGCGCAGACAAGTCCGTTGTGAAGAAATACCTGTAAACGCAATAAAATATAACCGGCACAAAAATAACTACCGGAACAAGGAAATGAACCTTTGATAAAGCCTCGAAGAGGTCGCTCTTAAACATTCTCACAGATTCCTGTGAATTGGAAACAAATTTCTTTTTCATCACTTCAGGGTTTAAAACGGTCAACTATTTCTTTGCCTGTTTCCGGATCGATGCCTTTAACCTCTACGTATACCACGTTAGGTATCCAAAAGCTGCCACCTTCAATCTTTACAAAGATACGGTTGAGTATTACCTGCTTTTGCGCAACTAACGCGAAGATATGATATTTTCCGTCTCCGCCCTTCATTAAAGTAAGCGGAAACTTCTTGTATGACACAAATCTGATATCATAACCGCCGTTATTCAGCGCTTTTGTATTTAAACCGTATGCAAATTTACGTTGAATATAATTTAATTCCTCTTTTTGTCCTTTTTCAGCATATTTTAACCAGTACACTTTTACGGGCTGCTCAGTATTCAGTTTCCCATCGCTGTTTAAATTCAGGTCGTAAACTATTGTATTGGCATTTGGGGTACGCTGTACGTAAAATAGCCGTTCGCTGCTAGTGGGTGGCGTAGGATAAACCACGTTAGCACCTTTATCTCCACCGGGCTCTTTATCAAACTTTTTAGGATACCCGTAAACAGATGTTGCGGATAAAAGAGCAATAAGTATAAAAAAACGGAATGGCATTAATTTGAAAAGAGGGTATCGCATTACTTTTTCTCCAGTGCCTTTTTAGCGTCTATCAGTCGCCTGATAGCGGTTGCGTTGGTTAACACGGCTAATGCAACAATAGGGAATGTGAAAATTGACATGGTTTCGAACACGTGAAACTTAATACCTGGTACATATAACTTGTAGTTACCACCAATGTATAACGAGGTAACACCGCAAAGCATAGCAAACAAACCAAGGGTGATCACGCGTTCTGGTCTTTGCATCAGTCCGCCTTTGATATCTGCTCCCAAACCCTCAGCACGTGCACGAACATAGCTTACCATCAT
>NZ_DATCRU010000095.1:0-95961 GCF_036568825.1 Mucilaginibacter sp.
AAAAGCTGTCCACCAACCTCCCATCTACCATTCAACTTAAAATAAGCGGCTTAGAGTCAGGGTTTGTAACGTAAACCACCATTCCAAGCTATAAGCGCATCTTTATTGACCTTCATCGATTTTTACCGGACAACAGTGAAATAAATTCGGCATGACGTTTTCTTTAAATGCTCTTATTTCCCCGGATTCTCTTTCTTATACTCCTCATTCAATCCAACAAGCACATCGTTGGTTACATCCAGGCTTTCATCGCCATAAAGCATAGCCGGGTTAGCTTTTGAATAGGTAAGCACAATTTTATAGCCTTTTGTTTTGCAGTAGGTTTTAAGGTAAGCAGCCAGTTTATCGTATAGCTTAGAGTTTTGGCCTTCTTGCTCGTCCTGCAACTGCTTAGCAGTATTTTGACTCAATTCCTGTAAATCCTGCTGTTCTTTTTGCAGGCGTTTTTCGGTTGCAGTACGCTGAGCAAGGTTAAGTGTGTTCACACTTTTCTGGTATGCGGCTACTTTCTTTTGAAAGGCCTGTCCTTTAGCCGCCAGTTCGGTTTGTGCGCTTTGAGACAAGGTTTGCAATTTAGCTTTTATTGCCGCGTAGTAAGCGTATTTGCTTAGCAGCGTATCGGAGTTGATATATACAATACCGCCTTTATTGTCAGTGCTTTGAGCAGGCACTGCAGTAGCGGGGGCAGTCTGCGCATTAGCTGCAGAAGTAGCTAATATGATAGATAATGTGATGATTAATGATCTCATATTATGTGCGTTTGGTAAAGCTGCGAATTTACAGTTTTAAAATAAATGAGCAAGTGAGTTTGGACATAGCGGGGCATTTGTTGGCGTTCAAGAGATGAAAAATTTTAGTAATATTGATGTAAAATGACCTATTCCTAATCGATGAAAAAGGATAAAACAGCAGTTATTAATATTATCTCTGATTTGAAGAAATACATTATTCTAATAGTATGCCTTCAAATGACAGCACTCAGCCTAAAGGCCCAGGAATGGTACAGGCAGCGCATAGACGAAAATATTAGCATTAAATTCCCGTCTGTACCCAAACTTGTTGATACAACTGCTCAAACTACCTTTACAAGTCTGGATAAGGACGCGATTTACCTCGTGACAGTTACCGACTTAAAAGACTTATTAGGTTTCCAACCAGCAAGCAAGGATGATGTAAATGAATTTTATAGAGGTGAAATAAAACAGATGCTTCTGAGATATCATGGAGACATGATACACGTAAATGAATTTTTTATAAAAGATATCAAAGGAGCGGAAATGGAGTTTACATTTCATCACCCCTCAGGCTTTTTGGAACGCCGGTTTGTCAGGTTTCTAATAATCAATGAGGACGCTATCACTATTCAAATTGGCACACGGGGAGAAAGTTCATCACTGGCTATGGAAAAGAAAAACTTCTTCTTTAATTCCTTTAAACTTCACGGGAAAGATACCGACTGGTGGCAATATGATTCAGACAGCTCAAGTCGCTCATCCAGCATGCTGGCCCATCTTATTGTTAAATGGATTCCAATAGCGCTGCTTGCATGGGGCATTTATGCTTTAATAAAATATATAGGGCGACGGTAGATTATTAAAATCTATCGCTGCCTACGCCCCTGGAAAATTTACTTCAGCTTCGCCAACGCCTCTTTTACCCTCGGCACCACGCCCTGATTATCCTCCAATGTACTTGCACCAACAGATACTCTGAACCAGTTTACATCGTCCTCATTTCCAAATGCTGCAAAAGGTACTAAGGCAACTTTGGCTTCTTTAATCAGGTAGAAGTTAATGTCAGTTGATGTTTTCAGTAAAGTACCATCAGGTGTAGTTTTACCGGCATAATCGACCTTAACAGTAAGGTAAATAGCGCCCATTGGCTCGATGGAGTCGACGTTGAAACCTTCTGATTTCAGTTGCTGGAAACCTTCGTGAAGTGTATTCAGGCTGTTTTGTAGTTTTGTTTTAATGTCAGACAGGTAGGCATCCACCTCGTTTTCGTTTTTCAGGAAGTTAGCCATTGCCATCTGCTCTGCCTTTGGCGACCAGGCGCCCATGTGACCAACGATGGCTTTCATGTTGTTGATCACCTCTGCCGGGCCGAAGCCCCAACCCACACGTACACCTGTCGAGGCAAAACATTTAGATGCGCCATCAACAAATATCACGTAGTCTTTCAGCTCAGGGCGCAGGCTAACCGGGTTAAAGTGCTCGTGCTTGCCGAAAGTGAGTTGAGAGTAGATCTGATCATAAAGCAGATACAACGGTTTCTCACCTGCTGCACGGCTTTTATTTTCGGCAATTACCAGGTCGCAAATTTCTTCCAGATCCTTTTTATTGAACATGGTACCCGTTGGGTTCAATGGCGAACATAAAGCCAGCAAAGCAGCGCCTTTCAGATGTGGACGAAGCTCATCAGCTGTAGGCATAAAATTGTTCTCCGGCTTGGTTTCAACAACTACTGATTCAGCATTCAACAAATCACAGTAATGATTATTGTTCCACGATGGAGTAGGGAAAACCACCTTCTCACCGGGGTTCACTACCGCCAGGTAAATGGAATAGATCAACGGGCGCGAGCCGCCTGAGATCAATATCTGGTTTGGCTTATAATCTAAATCGTACCGTTTCTTTAAAAACTCCGAAACACTTTCGCGCAGGTTCAGCATGCCATCAGCCGCAGGGTAGTTGGTCTGGTTGGCGTTATAAGCTTCTACAATACCTGCTTTTAATGGTGCAGGTATAGGGTAGATGTTTGAATCAAAATCGCCGATGGTGAGGTTGGCAATGTTTTGTCCCTGTCTTTTTAACTCGTTGATCTCGCCTGCGATCTTGATAATTTCGGAGCCCCTTAAGTTTTGGGCCAGTTTAGAAACGGTCATTTTATTGATGTGCAAATTGTGCGGATGTGCAAATTTTTTGATGTGCAAATGTGCAGATTATAATTTGAAAATGTGCAAATGTGCGGATATGTAAATGTGCAAATAAAAAGGCCTATGCAATTACATAGACCTTCCATATTTGGCAATCAAAATAATCTCTATAATTATCCAATCCGCACATCCTCGCATCTGCACATCCGCACATTTAACTCGCGCTGTCGCGCAGTGATTTAATTCGGTCGTGTGATGATTCAATGCTTGTTTGCTGACGAAGCAGGATAGGGATCACTTCGGCAGATAAATCGTTTTCAGGTGATAAGGCATCGCGGTAAGCTTTTTTGATAGCATCTTCGCCGCGTTCGCATTCTGCCAGGATGCCTTTGCGGTCATGCCCGGTGAATGTTGCTTTTACATCTATCCATGCCCGGTGGAGGGCACCTGAGCTGCTGGTATCATTAATATCTGCATGACCCCCTAGTTGGTTTATTTCATCGCGCAATTGCTGGGCAAATTGTTTGCTTTCCAGTGAGCAGTTCAAAAAGATGCCCTGCAGGTCCATATCGGTCGGGTCAAGGTCCTGTGCCGCCTTACCAAAACCCTCTGCGCGGTCGTTATTGATCTCTATCAGATCATTTAAAACTTCAACTGATTTTTCTATGGTTTCCATAATGATTGATTTAATAAGTGTTCAATCAAAGAACACCTGATTATCATTATGGTTTGATAAATTAATTTGTAAATAATTTATTTTCTTTTTTAATGCAATCCTGGTTGGGTAACGTTCAATGCAAATCGCCCAGTCGATTCATCCGGTCATTGCTGCGCTCGACCACCTTCTCTACCGCAAGCGGTAAAGAAGGAATTTTTTATCTCTTTTTCAACCTCTTTATGGCTTGCCAAAGAGAGGTCGAACAGCGTAGCGTATTCGGGTGAGTCAAAACGGAACTATAGAGTAGTTGGAAAGCCTTCAAGCTATACGAAATAAACTAATCACTGATCTCTAATCGCTGGTCACTAACTGGAACTGTTCAGCCAGATATTGATACGATTTCAGCCTGTCGTCAAAATCCTCTGCAATGGTCACAGCGATGATTTCATCCACATCATAATCATCAGCCAGTTTAGTCAGCTTTTGCTTTATTTCAGCAGGTTTCCCGGTGATCATTCGTTTACGGTGATGTATCATGCGTTCTAACTCATACACGGTATAGTCTATATGCTTAATATCATCATAAGTTACCGGTAAAATACCCTTGCCCTGTTCCAGTTGATTAAAGCGAAACTCCATCAATGCCTGATGCTGCCGTATTTTCTCCTCATCTTCCGAACAGAAAACAAAGATGGCTACGCTGGCAGCAGGTTCTGCACGGTCTTCGGAAGGTTGGAAACGTTCGCGATAGCGGGCAACAGCTTCCGGTCCGCCGATAGGATTAATAAAGTGCGCAAAGGATAAGCCCATGCCAAAATGAGCAGCAAACAGGCCGCTTTCGCCGCTGGAGCTTAGCAGCCACATATCCGGAACCGTTTGTATTTGAGGAATAGCCCTGATCTTAGACAATGGTGTTCCCGGATCACCGCGGTCATGAAAGTAATTATTCAGATCATACAACTGATTGATGAAATCCTGTTCGCGGAATTGGTTGGACGGATTCAGCATAGCTGCCGTAAGCCGGTCGGTGCCAGGTGCACGTCCCATGCCCAGATCAACACGACCAGGAAATAAAGCCTCCAGTATCCGGAAATTCTCAGCAACTTTTAATGCGCTATGATTAGGCATCATCACCCCACCCGAGCCTATGCGAATGTTTTTAGTTTGACTGCCCAAATAAGCCAGCAATACTTCGGGAGTTGATCCTGCAAGACTGCCTGTATTATGATGTTCAGATACCCAAAAACGGGTATAGCCTAACAGGTCGGTATAGCGGGCAAGCTCGGCGGTTTCCTGTATAGCCCGTTCGGCAGTGACGCCTTTACGTACGGGCGATTGGTCCAACACGCTCAAGCGAATATGTTTTGTGCTCATAGATCAATAAAAACACAAAACTACAGAAGGGGTTGTGGATGGAATGTAAAGATTTAGAGTAGGACAAAGACTATTAAAGAGAACGAAAAATATTGAATATCGAATAATGAATTCCGAATGATGAAGGTAAAAACTTCGATGTTGGACATTCGAAATTCATGATTCGATATTGCATTTGCATGTTTCTTGTGCCCTGCTTATTTAACAGTATAACCAGTAATGGTTTCTATTTCATAAGGCGATCCTGAAACACTGGTATCGTTTTCGATCATGCCGACACCTTTTGCCAGGTAAATATCGTAGATAGCGATACTTTGAAAGCCTGTACCCAGGTCATATTGAAGATCAACCTGTGTGTGGATCACATTGTTAAAAGTTTTACCGTTTACAGTTCTTGAAATGTTTTTCTCTTTTATGGTATTCACGGTTTTTGCAGGTATACCATTAACGGTGCCGTCGTCGGTTGGGTTGGTGGTCCAGCTGTAACCAACATTTTGCTCGTCGTTACCCATTTGTAATTCTATGGTAATACCAGCAGTTGCCGAGGTAGCACGGAATGAATAGAAGTGATTGCCGGCGTAAAAATAGCCTGTGCTTGTGCCCTTTGTTGATGAGGCTGATGTACCGGCATAATAAGTTTTTCCACCAATTACGCTTGTGCCTCCGGTCATTGTTATGGTAAGCTGACTGGTGCTGCCTCCCACTACATCATTATACGTCCAGGTGCTTCCGGAACTAACCGGTAAATAGCTGTCAGCTGATGCTGATGGTCCTGGATTGCTCTTCTTGCTACAGCCTGCTATCAACATAGCTCCGCCAAGGATTAGAATTGGTAAGATTTTCTTCATGCTCCGAAGGTAGTTTAACTGAACTTTGGAAAGGGTTGTAATCTTTCCACTTATTCACAATACACGATTAAATGATTGGGTTGGATTTTGGGGATTTAACTATTCTTTTGATGATAACTTTTCAATTTTACAACCTTCCAACCTTGCAACTATCTTCATGAATTAAAATGATAAAGGAAAACCACCTCGCCGGTATAAGCTGATTTTTTCTGGCCTTCGATTTCCATTTCAACGCCGATAGTTGCTTTCGTGATACCCCGCAGATTGATAATGTTGGAGAGTTTTGCCTTTAACCTTACACGACTGTTCACCAGCACCGCCTGCCCGAATTTGATATTTTCAACACCGTAATTGATCTGCATCTTCAGGTTTTGCACGTCGGCAATCTGATGCCAGAAGTAAGGCAACAGCGATACTGTTAAATATCCGTGGGCGATGGTAGCGCCGAATGGGCCGATATTTTTAGCTTTTTCCTCGTCGGTGTGTATCCATTGATGGTCGAGCGTTGCATCGGCAAACTCGTTGATCTGCTCCTGAGTTATCGTATGCCAGTCGGATATGCCCAGTTCCTGGCCTAAATAAGATTCAAATTCAGCATGATCTTTAATAATAATCATAATTGGTTGTTGCGTTTGAGTGAATGGCTGCGTTAGCGTGGGGTAAAAATAATAAATGGAGGGGTATTATGAAATCAAACAGTTGCCTGAATCAGAATTTTCAGAATTTATCAATTGTCAGAATGAATGGAAAGCATATTAACATTTGTGTATTTTATGGAGTCCGAGGATGCTGATCCATATATTGTATCTCAATTTCATTTATTATGTCGTTATAAAATTCTTCACCCATGAGAAAATCCTTATTTGAAATAGAATTGGTAGTCATAACAGCAACAAAAAAATGATTAATATTTAAATCGTAGGTTTTCTGTCCATTAACCTGCCACGGCTGCATAAAAGGCCGCATATGTGAAGTATGAATCTTTACAGTATCATTATTCTTTTTAATAATATCTATGCTGCATTCAGTGATTGCATCTACCGGGGATATATGTTGAACAGAGTCCACTGCCGCTTTTAAACTTGTTGGATTTTTGTAAAGAGCTAAAATAATTTTGCGTTTTGATGGCTTCAGAGGATATTCTTTCCAAAAGCGATAGTAACTGCTCATGCCTTTTTTAAGAAGCTCTAAATCGACACGATACATTTTCCAACTATAATCAGATTTAAGTTTAGACACGGAATTCAGTAAACTGTCTATAGTTTGAATATTTACCTGTTTTATCAAGCTACGCTGAACTTTGAATTCCTTGATATGCCTATCTCTTTTTATATAATGCGGAGGCTGATAATCTTGATCAACCTGATAGCAAAACCATTTATTTTTTTTTCGGATTATTTCATAATCTCGTGAAAATCTGAATCCTGCTACACCGTCTTCCAATTCCGATAGATTTATTTTTTTAATATCATTTAGTTGAATCTTTATTTGGGCATTACCAAGTATTGGAAAAATGATGAATGAAAATAAGGTTAAGATTATTGAGCGCATAAGTAAAATTATAGAATATTGATTGAATACGTTGCTGTTTTTACCTTATAAATTATACTCGTATTTGCCGAAAGACCGAAGGCTAAACCACTAATCCAGTCAACCTATTCCAACCCAATCAACTAAACGCAAATTCTATTTGCAAATAACACCAAAACCCGTATCTTTGCAGTCCCGATTTTGCGGGGTAAAGTAAACGTTTAATAAATTTAATTTTAAGCAAGTGAATACGTTAAGTTACAAAACTGTCTCAGCCAATAAAAAGACCGTTAACAAAGAATGGGTTGTTGTTGACGCTCAGGGCGAGATTTTGGGGCGCTTGTCTTCTAAGATCGCAATGATCATTAGAGGAAAACACAAGCCAGGGTACACCCCACACGTAGACTGCGGCGATAATGTAATAGTTATTAATGCAGACAAGGTAAAACTGACCGGAAACAAATTTGGCGCTAAGCAATATGTTTCTTATACTGGTTACCCAGGTGGTCAGCGTTTCATTTCTCCTAAGGAGTTAATGGCAAAACATCCTGAGCGTGTGGTAGAAAAAGCCGTACGCGGTATGTTACCTAAAAATCGTTTGGGCCGCGCCTTATTTGGCAATCTGCATGTATATGCAGGTGCCGAGCATCCTCATGCAGCACAAAACCCTAAAGCCATTTAATTAACCATTTAAAGGAAAAAAGAAATGCCAACAACTAACACTTCAGGCAGAAGAAAAACCGCTGTTGCACGCATCTACTTGAGCGAGGGCAATGGCAACATTACCGTTAACGGTAAAGATTACAAAGAGTACTTCCCTACCTTACCTTTACAATACATCGTTACCCAGTCAACCGAAGTATCTGGTTCTGCAGGTAAATATGATGTACAGGTAAACGTAGCAGGTGGTGGTGTAAAAGGACAGGCAGAAGCCGTTCGTTTAGCTATTGCTAAAGCTATTGTTGAACTTGATGCTGAAAAGAAACCGGCATTGCGCGCTAAAGGTTTAATGACCCGCGACGACCGTATGGTTGAGCGTAAAAAACCAGGACGCAAGAAAGCACGCAAGAGATTCCAATTCAGTAAACGTTAATCATCAAGGAGGACAACAAAATGGCAAGAACAACATATCAGGATTTACTGGATGCAGGTGTACACTTTGGTCACCTTACCCGCAAATGGGATCCGAAAATGTCTCAGTACATTTTCATGGAGCGCAACGGTATCCACATTATCGATCTTAATAAAACTTTAACTAAAGTTGAAGAAGCTGCTTCAGCTATAAAACAAATTGTAAAATCAGGCCGTAAGGTATTATTCGTAGCTACAAAGAAACAAGCGAAAGATATCGTAGCTGATTATGCAAAATCAGTAAACATGCCTTTCGTAACCGAGCGTTGGTTAGGTGGTATGTTAACTAACTTCGCTACCGTGCGTAAGTCGATCAAAAAGATGTCAAACATCGATAAATTGACTAAAGACGGTACTTACAGCAACCTTTCTAAAAAAGAAAGACTGATGATCCAGCGTGAGCGTGTAAAACTGGAAACTTTATTAGGCGGTATTGCCGACCTGAACCGTTTACCGGCTGCACTGTTCCTGATCGACGTTAAGAAAGAGCACATCGCGGTTTCAGAAGCTTTAAAGTTGAATATCCCAACCTTTGCAATGGTGGATACCAACTCTGATCCTTCAAACATCGATTTCCCTATCCCGGCTAATGATGACGCTACCAAATCAATCTCATTGATCACCGGTATCATCATCAAAGCTATCGAAGAAGGCTTGGATGAGCGCAAACGCGAGAAAGAAGACGAAGCAGAAAAAGAAGCTGCTGCTGCAAAAGCAAAAGCTGATAGCCCTAAGGCTGAAGCTCCGGCTGCATCTGGCGCCCCTGCAGAAGGCGGTAAAAGAAAAAGAGTAGCTGCTGAAGCAGAGGCTGAAGCGCCTGCTGCTCCTGCTGCTGAAAAAACAGAAGAGTAATATTTTGGTTGTAAGGGTTGTAGAGGTTGTAATGGTTAATGTCATTTACAACCTCTGCAACCTTTACAACTTCTACAACATTTAAAACATATATCAAAATGTCAACATTACAAATTAGCGCATCTGACGTTAACAAACTGCGCCAGCAAACCGGTGCAGGTATGATGGATTGCAAAAAAGCTTTGACCGAAACAAACGGTGATTTTGAAGCTGCAATTGACTACTTAAGAAAAAAAGGTGCTAAAGTGGCTGCAAGCCGCCAGGACCGTGAGTCGAACGAAGGCGTTGTTATTGCACGTACTTCTGAAGATGGCAAACGTGGCGTGATCATCGAGCTGAACTGCGAAACTGATTTCGTGGCTAAAAACGCTGAATTCATTGCTTTCGCTAACCAGATCGCAAACGTTGCTGTTGAAGAAAAACCTGCTGACTTAGCTGCTTTGACTCAACTACAAGTTGATACTGATGTTGACCGTGTAACTATCGCTGAAGCAATTACTGAAAAAACAGGTAAGATCGGCGAGAAGATCGGGGTATCTAAATACGAAATAGTAGAAGGCGAAAAAGTGATCGCATACATCCACGGTAACTTCCGTTTAGGTGTATTGGTTGGCTTAAGCGCTAACGTTGCCGGTGCTGACGAAGCAGGCAAGGACGTAGCAATGCAAATTGCAGCTATGAACCCAATTGCCGTTGATAAGGATGGTGTTGATGCTACAACTATCCAACGCGAATTGGAAATTGCTAAAGAGCAGATACGCGCTGAAGGCAAACCGGAAGAAATGGTTGAGAAAATCGCTGCCGGTAAGCTGAACAAATTCTACAAAGACTCAACCCTGTTGAACCAGGAGTTTGTAAAAGATTCATCCAAGAGCGTTGCTCAGTTCCTGAGCGGCGTTGATAAAGGATTAACCGTTACCGCATTTAAACGGGTAGCCTTAGGAGCTTAATTATTAAATCCCCCTCGTATTAACGAGGGGGATTTTTTTTGCAATAATATTTTTTCACCGTAGAGACGCAATGCATTGCGTCTCTCTCCGTAATATTGTAACTATGACAACAGCACTCCACAACTTACAGATCATTTCAGATGGTCAGATTATCAAAAACCAAGCAATTTTAATTTCAGACGGAAAAATTACCGGCCTAGTCGCGGAGAACGCTATTTCGCAGGATGCTGAAAGAAAAGATATGCATGGCGCTTATGCGGCTCCGGGTTTGATCGATTTGCAATTGTATGGTAGTGGAGGCAGATTGTTGAGTATCGATACTGATGAAGCTACTTTGCTTCAGATGGAAACGGATTTGCTCGCTCAAGGTACGATAGGCTTTTTTCCAACCATTTCAACCAATACGGATGAGGTGATAGAAGAAACGATCCGTGTATGCAGATCCTACAGGGAAAAACGTAAGGGTAATTTCTTAGGCTTGCATCTGGAAGGCCCATTTTTGAATGCAATTCGTCGCGGCGCACACAACAAGGACTTTATTAAGAAAGCATCGCTCGACCTTGTAAAAAAATGGCTGGATATGGCTGATGGTGTAATCACGATGATGACCATAGCTCCTGAGTTGCAGGATCAGAAAGTGATCGATTACCTGCACAATAATGGTGTGATCTTATCGTCAGGACATAGCAATGCTACATATGCTGAAGGCAAGCGTTTTTTAAATAAACCTATCCCGGCAGTAACCCACATTTACAACGCGATGCCGCAAATGCATCATCGCGATCCGGGATATATTCCTGCTATTTTTGAAGAAAGGCCTTATACCAGTATCGTACCTGACGGTATCCACGTGGATTTTGTGATGGCAAGATTGGCAAAACGCGAACTAGGCGATAAACTTTTCTTTATTACGGATTCTGTTACAGCAAGCGACCACGGCCCATACCAGCATAAGTTTACCGGCGACCGGTATGTATTGCCTGATGGGACTTTATCAGGATCATGTCTTACAATGTTGAAATGTATTGAAAACGGCGTTAAGCATTTTGGTGTTAGTCTGCCGGAATCTGTTAACATGGCGACTTTATATCCAGCTCAGTTGGCGAAATTGAACAAAGGCAAAATTGAAGCAGGTTACGATGCTGATCTGACCTTCTTTGATGAGAACTACACGCTGAAGGGAACATACATGGCCGGTAAACAGATAAATTAAAGCACTATGCAAACTGATTTATTTGATCTAATCGTTAACAACGACCTTGATGGCATAAGAGCAGCTTTGGCAGTAAATCCTGAATTAGCCAATGAAGGTGTTGCATGGAAAATAGATGGTAAAATAAATCCGGCTAAAGGGCATCCGTTGCATCGAATCTCTGATGCAGTTTTTGCAAATAAAATATCAGACGGTCAGGCCATAGAGATAGCCAAAATATTTTTGGAATATGGCGCTGACATCGATGGCTTTATAGCCCGGAACGATTTGAATACTCCTTTGATAGCCGCAGCCAGTTTAAATGCTGAACAACTTGGTCTGTTTTATATTGAAAAAGGAGCAAATATTCTTTATTCACCTCCAGGTGATGGTGGGACCGCACTGCATTGGGCTGCATTTTGCGGTAGAGATCGATTAGTTGAAAAGCTGATTGAAAAGGGTGGCAATATTAACCAGTTGGATACCAATTACCACAGCACACCGTGCGGATGGGCAATACACGTTCTGGAATCAGGTGAAACCAATAACCTTCGCAACCAATTAGCCTGTATTAAGTTATTACTTAAAGCAGGTACCGATAAAAGCTTATTATATCCCGGTTCTTTGGAATATTTGCAAAAAACTGCTCAAAATGACCCGGAATTAAAAACATTATTAGAATAAGCGGGGATATTTTTAACACTAATTTAAAATTGATACTTTTGACAAACTACCCTCAATGAAATATAAACGCATTCTTCTCAAATTAAGTGGCGAGTCGCTAATGGGCGACAGGCAATACGGCATTGATAATAACCAGGTTTTACAATATGCAAAGGATATTAAAGCCGTTTATGACAAAGGAATAGAGATAGCCATTGTAGTGGGCGGAGGCAACATCTTCAGAGGGTTAAGCGCTGAAAAATCAGGTATGGACCGCGCTCAAGCCGATTACATGGGTATGCTGGCAACAGTGATCAACTGCATGGCGCTTCAAAATGCACTGGAAAGTATTGGCGTTGAAACCCGCCTTCAATCAGCTATCAAAATGGAGCAGATCTGCGAACCATATATCCGTCGCCGCGCTATGCATCACCTCGAATTAGGCAAGATCGTAATTTTCGGTGCTGGTACTGGTAACCCATATTTTACTACTGATACAGCTGCTTCATTACGTGCTATCGAGATCAAAGCTGATGTAGTATTGAAAGGCACCCGTGTGGATGGCATCTATACCGCCGATCCGGAGAAAGATCCAACAGCGACACGTTATGACGAGATCACTTTCCAGGAAGTATTTGATAAAGGTTTAAATGTAATGGACATGACTGCCTTTACACTTTGTCATGAAAATAAATTGCCGATCATCGTATTCGACATGAATAAACCGGGCAATTTTATGAAGATTGCGGAAGGTGAACATATAGGTACTTTGGTACGATAAATATCTTCAGATTTTAATACACATCATCATGTGTACCGATATCCAGTAAAAGGATGTTTTCTATCTTCGGGTCGTTAACATCCTTTTCTATCGTAAAGATGATCCTGCAATCATAACCGCATGAGCAGGCAAGGTAAGATGCAAGATTCCCACTCAATTTATGGGTTCTTAATGCCGGGTCGAAAGCATCCTGTTGCAGTTTGAGCAAGGCTTTAGCTATCGAAGATTTTAGTGCCTGGTTTTTACCTGTAAATTTTTGATAAGCTTTTTCGAAAGCTTTTGATAATACAAGTTTTCGTTCTGCAGGCATTAACTAAAGCGAGTTTAACTTTTTAATAACATCTTCGGCAGTCTCAGCAGTGATTTTGCCCGCCTGATATTCTTTTAAAGTTTTCTTTGCCGTTTTGGCTATTTCATTACGGCGGTATTCGCTTTGTCGCTTTTGAAGAATTTCCAATAGCATTTCCCTGGAAGCAAAATCCAGCTTCATAATATCATCTAAAGTAGAGTCTATTGTTGTCATATAACTAGCTATTGATAATTACAAAATTATAAATTTAGTAGTGAATAATCTTAATCGGCTTAAAAGTTAACATTGTTATTATTTAGACTTTGAAGCATTTATTTTTATTAATGTAAAACGACAGATTTTACTATTTTTGACAGCAAATTTTAGAAACGATGAGCGAACTCGTTAAAAAACAAATTTCTGAAGCAAAGGCTTTGATGGATAAAGCCATTGAGCACTGCGACGGTGAATTACAAAAAATACGTGCCGGCAAAGCAAATCCAAGCATGCTGGATGATATATTGGTTGAATACTATGGTACGCCAACACCTTTGAACCAGGTAGGCAGCGTAAATACGCCAGATGCCCGTACCATCGTGGTACAGCCCTGGGAAAAATCATTATTAGGTGCCATTGAAAAGGCCATTATGGAGGCAAACCTGGGGGTTAATCCTCAAAATGATGGCGTGATCATCCGCATCAATGTTCCGCCGCTGACAGAAGAGCGTCGTCGCGACCTGGTGAAGAAGGCAAAAGCCGAAGTAGAAAATGGGAAGGTAGCAATCCGTAATATCCGTAAGGATGCGAATGAAAAGATCAGGAAACTGAAATCGGAAGGTGTTTCTGAGGATGAAATGAAAACCGGAGAGGCTGAAATTCAGAAGTTAACCGATGTTCATATTGCAAAAGTTGATGTGCTGTCTGAAGCCAAGGAAAAAGATATCATGACAGTATAACGACCAGAGTATTGTCAAATTAAAGGGAATGAGCTATTTAGAGCCATTCCCTTTTTTTATTTTTATCCCGGCATGAATGTTCTAACCTCGTACCTCAAAAAACACAAATGGGTGGTAGTGACCGCCCTGTTTCTGGCAGCAACTAATATTGGCTTTTCCTTGCTTGACCCCTATATCACCGGGAGAATAGTGGATAGGGTGATCGAACAGCGGGACAAACTTCAATATAACGAATACATAAGCACTGTTCTTAAACTGATCGGCCTGGCGATTGGAGTTGCAATGGTGTCGCGTATAGCAAAAAATTTCCAGGATTATTATACTAATATCATCACCCAAAAAGTGGGTGCTGAGATGTATGCTGACGGGCTTAAGCATTCTTTAGAGCTCCCTTACCAGGTTTTTGAAGACCAGCGTAGCGGAGAAACATTAGGTATCCTGCAGAAGGTAAGGCTGGACTGCGAAAAATTCGTCACCTCATTCATCGGAATATTGTTCGTGAGCCTGGTGGGTATGGTGTTCGTTACCATTTATTCTATATCTGTAAGTTATAAGGTGACGCTGGTTTATTTTGCCTCCATCCCTATTATTGCTTTAGTAAGCTCGCTCATGAGCCGGAAGATCAAACGTATCCAAAAGACTATCGTAGCTGAAACCACTGCTTTAGCCGGATCAACTACTGAGTCATTAAGAAATATCGAGCTGGTTAAAAGTTTAGGTCTTGCTAAACAAGAGATCGAGCGCCTAAATAAAACCACCTATAAGATCCTCGATCTGGAGCTTCGCAAAGTAAAATATGTACGCAGTATGAGCTTTGTGCAAGGTACCACAGTGAATTTTGTGCGTAGTGTGATGGTCGTGGTATTACTTATTCTGATCTTTCATCAAACTATTTCACCAGGACAATATTTTAGCTTTTTATTTTATTCATTCTTCCTGTTCAACCCATTGCAAGAGTTGGGCAATGTCATCCTTTCATGGCGTGAGGCAGAAGTTTCCTTAGGCAACTTCAAACGTATTTTAAGCATTCCGATTGATGCCAAACCTGAAAAACCGGTACTGTTGGAAAATGTACAGAAACTGTCTTTCAACAATGTAAGCTTCAAACATCTTACAGCAAACCGGAACGCGCTCAATAATATCAGTTTTGAGACAAGAGTTGGTGAAACTATTGCATTTGTCGGTCCATCAGGCTCAGGGAAAACGACTTTGGTAAAACTATTGGTCGGATTATATCAGCCATTAGAAGGGGATATACTATATAACAACATACCAAGTAAAGAGATCGACCTGGATGAACTTAGGGAAAAGGTCGGCTTTGTAACACAGGATACACAGCTGTTCTCAGGCACAATTCGTGAGAACCTTTTGTTCGTTCGTCCGGATGCTACGGATGAGGAGTGTATGGAGGCTTTGCAGAGAGCAGCCTGCCAGACTTTATTGGCACGCGCACCTCAGGGTTTGAGTACGGTGATCGGCGAAGGTGGTGTAAAAGTTTCCGGTGGTGAAAAACAACGCCTGTCTATTGCCCGGGCTTTGCTCCGAAGACCCGATCTGCTTGTATTTGACGAAGCTACCTCTTCCCTCGACTCGATAACTGAAGAAGAAATTACTGAAACTATCAGGGATGTGTCAGTATTAAAAGATCATGTAACTATTTTGATCGCCCACCGTTTATCTACTATCATGCACGCCGATACGATTTATGTTCTTGAAAAAGGGCATATCGTTGAGTCCGGCAGGCATGAGGAATTGTTACTTCAAAAAGGTTTGTATTATGCCATGTGGCGCCAGCAGATCGGTGAGAAAGTAACTGCTGATTATTGATTTTAAAAACTGCTGCCATGTATCTGATCACATCCACTATCGGAGGGACCTTCGGTTTAATATTCCTGTTTTTATGGGTTTTACTGGGTATTTTTGCCTTCTTCAATATACTCAGCAATAAGAATATTAATAACGGTGCCAAACTGTTGTGGCTCATCATCATTGCGGTGGTACCCATCCTGGGTTCGACAACCTACTTATTCTTGAGAAGTTTGAAGACACTTTAAGCTGTAGCCGGGTTTTCCTCAGTTACTTCAACCGTATGGATATCGCCTACGCCCAACGGCAGAAGGCTCGTCGTTTTGAAATAGGTAATCGTGACGATCAGTAAGGTTATGCTGCCCCCTACCAGCACAGCGGGTACCGTTCCGAGCCAGTTAGCCATTAAGCCTGATTCAAAGTCACCGATCTCATTAGAGGAGCCGATAAACATAGAATTCACCGCTGATACGCGTCCACGCATGTGGTCAGGAGTTAACAGTTGGACTAATGTTCCGCGGATGATCACGCTTATACTATCAAAAGCACCCTGGCCAAATAGGAAAAAAACTGTCAGCAAGAAACTTCGTGATAATCCAAAGCCGATGATGCAAAGTCCAAAGCCGGTTACAGCAATTAGAAGATTGCGCCATGGCTTGTTTAATGGAGAGTAACGGACCATTATTACCATGGTCAAGGCTGCGCCTAGTGATGACGCCATTTTCATTACACCGAATCCTTCGGCACCAACGTGTAGGATGTCCAGTGCGAATACGGGGAGCAATGCTACTGACCCGCCGAAGAAAACAGAAAATAAATCCAGCGTCATGGCGCCCACCATCATCTTGGTTTTAAATACAAAGTTGATGCCTTCGGACAGGCTTTTCCATATACTTTCTTTTGGCACAAAAACCGCAGGGTACTTTCTAAGGGTTAACACTAACACGACAGTGACAAGCATGAAGATCAGGATAACCACGAAATTTCCGGTAATGCCGCCGCCGAATGCATAAATAAAACCACCTGCTAGAGGCCCTAAAATAGATGCAATTTGCCAGCTGGTGCTGCTCCAGGTACTTGCGTTCGGATAAATTTCGCGGGGAATACTGTTGGCATATACTGTAAATATTGCCGGTCCGAAAAATGCGCGGGCGACCCCATTGCAGAATATCATGCCATAAAGTATCGGCAGTATCCAGCCTGTATGAATATAGCCACCCATGCTTTTAAGGGTGGCAATGAACATAACCAGTGACGAAATGAAAACCCCGCTAAAAATCAACAACAGCATTTTTCGCTTTTCGTACTTATCGGCGATATAACCACCATAAAGTGCGAGGCCGATGGCCGGGATTGCTTCACTTAGCCCAATCCAGGCAAGGGCAAGTTTGCTGTGCGTAATATCATAAATATAGTACCCCAATGCAGCAGTTTGCATCTGGTAAGCAAATGTGAAGCAGAACCGTTGGGCCAGGTAAATACGGAAATCCTTAAATCGCAATGCTGCGAAAGAATCTTTTTGGGGCTGACTATGACCTTCGTCGGACACTATTACTGTTTATAGGTTAATGCTCCGCAATTTACAATTATGCATCAAAATTCTGATTGCTGATTTACATAATTATGCAATAATGTAGAAAGAGACGCGATGCATCGCGTCTCTACGGAAAGATTATTTAATTAAACCCGTGTTGATCGATCAGATAGATCAATGCCGCCATAGAGGCTGAGCCTAGTTCCAGTTCGCGTTTGTTAACGTTCTCAAACACATCGTTTGGTGTATGGTGCACATCAAAATAGCGTTGCGAATCCGGGTCAAATCCTATCAAAACAACACCCGGTGTTTTTTCTCTCAGGGGACCGATGTCACTGCCACCACCACCGACAACAAATCTGCCGGAGCCGTACGGATCGAAAAGTTGTTTCCATGGCGCCAGGTTTTTGAATTGATCAGTTGTCAATCCAGAGAATCCAAAGCCACGTGGTGTGAACCCACCTAAATCAGATTCGATGGCTGCGATGTGTTGTTCCTTATTTTTGGCAGCAAGCTCTGCATACTTGAGACCGCCTTTATCGCCGTTTTCTTCGTTCATAAAGAACACTACGCGGATAGTGTTTTTAGGCTGATAGCCCATCGCTTTTAAAATACGAACTGCTTCTAATGAACCCATCACACCGGTACCATCATCATGCGCGCCTTCAGCCAGATCCCATGAATCCAGGTGACCGCCTACTGTGATAAACTTATTTGGATTCTCGGAGCCTTTCAACTCACCTATCACATTGTATGATAGCGTATCTGGCCTCAATTCGCAGTTTTGTTTGAAATAGAATTTGATCTGCGGTGATTTCTTTTCTTTTAACAAAGCACTCAATTGGTTAGCACCTTTGGTTGATATTGCAGCGGACGGAATATTCAAACCGCCTGGTGAATAACGTGTTGCACCTGTATGCGGGAAGTCGTCCAGACTTTCCGTTAACGAGCGGACAATAACTCCAACAGCACCATATTTAGCTGCCGCTGCCGGACCTGCATTTCTCTGATCTCCCGCAGTGCTGTAAGCGCGTAAAGTTTCAATAAAGCGGGGATCAAAAGGACGGTTAAAGAAAACAATTTTACCTTTTATGGCCGTCGCTCCTAAAGTGTCCAGTTCTTTCAGGCTATGCACTTCGATCACATCAGCAGTGATGCCTTCTTTTGAAGTAGCGACAGACATACCTAAGGCTGCAATTGGCACAGAAATTTTATTGTTACCATCAACGATCATTCCGACTTCCTTTGCTCCGCGTACCCAATGCGGCACCATTACTTCCTGCAGGAAAACATGGTCGAGGCCATAGTTTTCCATCAACTTTTTACTCCATTCCACTGCTTTTTGAGCATTCGGCGAACCACTTAAACGTGCGCCGATGTTCTTACATAAATAATGCAAATTGCTGTAGCATTGACCGTTTACCAGGGCTTCATCATAAATTCTGCGAAGCATTAATGAGTCCTGGGCTTTGAGTAAGGTAGTCGATAAGACAAGTGACAGGATGGTAAAAAATTTCAGTTTCATGGTTGAGAAGCGTGCTTTTAAACAAATTTAATATTTTGAAGGAATATTGTCCGTTCAGGAAATTTTATCCCAGCTTAAGCCAGCATTTTTTGCCTGGAATGCCAGTTGCAGAGTTTGATTTTCGGGATGAGCCAATGCCGGATCTTTCGCAAATATTTCCTCTACGCATTTGCGGGCCTGCAATAGTAAAGCCTGATCTGTGGTTAGATCAGCAACTTTCAAGTCGACTACACCGCTTTGTTGTGTGCCTTCTATATTGCCAGGGCCGCGCAATTGCAGGTCGATCTCAGATATTTCAAAGCCATTATTGGTCTTCACCATTGTATCCAGCCTGATCTTACCATCATAGCTTAGTTTATGACTGCTCATCAGGATACAAAAAGATTGCTCTGCCCCCCTGCCCACACGCCCACGTAATTGGTGTAATTGCGAAAGACCGAAACGCTCAGCATTTTCAATGATCATTACAGAAGCGTTAGGGATGTTTACACCAACTTCGATAACAGTAGTCGCCACCATGATCTGCGTCTCGTGTTTCACAAAGCGCTGCATCTCAAAATCCTTATCCTTTGCCGGCATTTTACCATGAACTATACTGATCTGGTATTGTGGCATCGGAAACTCATGACGCATGGTTCCTATACCATCTTCCAGGTTTTTCAGGTCGAGTTTTTCGCTTTCCTGTATCAGCGGATATACTACGTAAATCTGTCGACCTTTGGCAATCTCCTGCTTCATAAAGCCGAACATCCGGAGGCGCTGATTTTCATAAAAATGAAGTGTTTGTATAGGCTTTCTTCCGGCAGGTAGCTCGTCAATTACTGATACATCCAGATCACCATAAAGTGTCATTGCTAATGTTCTAGGGATAGGTGTAGCGGTCATCACCAAAACATGTGGCGGGATATTGTTCTTTCGCCAAAGCTTTGCACGTTGCTCTACACCAAAGCGGTGCTGTTCATCGATCACCACAAATCCCAAATTCTGAAATTGCACCTTATCTTCAATTAGTGCGTGAGTACCGATTAGTATTTTTAAATCACCGCTTTCCAGCCGCTCATGGAGTATATTTCTTTCCTTCTTTTTTGTTGATCCCGTCAATAAAGCCACTTCGAGAAATCCGTCTCCTACCAGGCTCTTTATGGTTTGGTAATGCTGATTAGCCAGTATCTCGGTTGGAGCCATAATACAGGTCTGAAACCCATTATCAATAGCGATCAGCATACTCATCAGCGCAACCACGGTTTTACCACTGCCCACGTCGCCTTGCAGCAATCGGTTCATTTGCACGCCCTTTTGCGTATCTAACCGTATTTCCTTTAAGACTTTCTTTTGAGAGTTGGTTAGCTCGAACGGTAGCTTATGGTGATAAAATTCATTAAAATAATCACCAACCGTTTCAAATATATGCCCCCTGAACTTTTGTATCCGGAGGAGTTTATTTTTAAGCAGTTTGAGCTGAATTAAAAATAGCTCTTCAAATTTTAGACGCCGGATAGCCTCATTGAGCATATTTGCATCTTCCGGGAAATGCATGTTGCGATAGGCGTCGGCACGGCTCATCAGTTTGAATTGATTCAGAATATATAAAGGCAGGTTCTCATGAATATCCTTCGCATGCTGATCCAGCAAAGGCTCGGTGAGCTTTTGGATACCCTTACTGTCTAGTCCAAACTGCTTTAATTTTTCTGTCGAACTGTAAGCCGGTTGAAGGGTCATGTTGCCCTTTTGCTTCATTGTTGCAGGAGAGTAGAGCTCTGTTTCAGGATGAGCCATTTGCGGCTTCCCATTAAATGAGCCCGGCTTTCCAAATAGGATATAAACCTTTCCCGGTTGCAGGTATTTTTCTATCCATCGCACTCCTTGAAACCAAACCAATTCCATTATGCCGGTATCGTCCTGTACTTGCGCTACCAACCGTTTAGTATGCTTCTCGCCAAGAATCTCCTTGTGTGTTAACCGGGCTAAAACCTGTACATAAGGCAGGTCTGGATTTACTTCCCTGATTTTATAAAACCGGGTGCGGTCGATATGCTTATAAGGGAAGTGACGCAGCAGGTCTTCAAACGTAAATATTCCTAATTCCTTTTTAAGGATGTCTGCACGCGATGTACCGACGCCCTTTAAATATTCAATAGGAGTTTGAAATATCTGCCTGTTCAATTTTATCTATCAGGAATTTATTGCGATAACTGAAACTTCGACGTTTACATTTTTAGGTAATGCAGCAACCTGCACCGTTTCACGAGCGGGGAATAGATCTGTAAAGTAAGTGCCATATACTTCATTCACCTGTGCAAAGTTTCCCATGTCAGTCAGGAAGATGCTTGTCTTTACCACGTTGCCGAAACTAAGACCGGCTTCGGTCAATATAGCTTTAATGTTTTCCATTACCTGTTTCGCTTCTGATTTAATACCGCCCGAAACTATTTCTCCGGTAGCCGGGTTGCTGGGTATTTGCCCTGAAACAAACAGGAAACCATTAGCTGCAACAGCCTGGCTGTAGGGGCCTATCGGAGCCGGGGCATTATTGGTATTGATCACTTTTTTCATAGGTCTTGTGTAATAGTTATAAAAGGGTTGTAGAAGTTGTAAAGGTTGTAATTGTTGGAGTGGTTGTAAAAATTGATATCTAACCTTTACAACTTTTTTAACGTCTGCAACATCTTCAACTTCCCCAAATCATTTCTTCAAAATAAACCAATCGATCAATTTCCATATGATGCCGGCCAGGAACATGATGATGGCAATCGCATTGATGGCATGCATCACCTTCAGGTTAAAACTGGTAGGCCGGTTTGGATCTTTCTTTCTGAAAAAATACATGAACAAATTTAAGAAAAAAAAGAAGGCTCTCCGAAACCGGAGAGCCTTCTGCAATTATCACAATGAATAATTATTTTTTGAATTCAACACGACGGTTCAGGATACGGCCGTCTTCGGTTGAGTTATCAGCGATTGGGTGAGTTTCACCGAATGCTTTTACTTTGATACGTTTTGCATCAACACCAGAGTTAACCAGGTAAGTTTTTACTGAGTTAGCACGGTCTCTTGACAGACGCATGTTGTGAGCAGCAGTACCTTCTGATGAAGCGAAACCGTCTAATTCGATTCTTGAACCAGCGTTAGAACGCAGATCAGCTGAAGTAGCGTCAAGTACTGGGTAAGAAGAAGTTCTCAATACTGAGCTATCGAATTCGAACTGGATGTTAGAGTAAGCTTTTGCTTCACCTGGTTTTGGTTTCATTACGAATAATGAAGTGTCAATTTTAGGGAATACAATTGGACAACCAGAACCGTCAACAACAGTACCGGCAGGAGTGTTTGGACATTTGTCGAATTGATCAGCAACACCGTCACCGTCAGAATCTTTCTTCAGGTCGTTAACTGCATTTTCAACATTGCCAACACGGCCTTTTAAAGCTTCTACTTCCTGACGAAGAGCTGCATCATACAGTTCGTCATACATCATAGCCACTGGGTTTACCCAATCCAGGTTTGGTTTTGATTTAGGACCGAAAGTATACTCTAAGCCTACATAGCCGTAAGAGTATTTGTTAGAAGCAGGGTAGTCAGCATGAACACCGGTGAAGTTAAATCCATCGATGAAGTTTTCAGTATAGCCAACGTTTAAACCAAATGCATCAGACAATTTGAATTTAACACCGGCACCAACTGGAATTACTAATTCTTTAATGCGTGATCCTGTACCATCCTGACCAGTATGGCCGTTGTAATCAAAAATCAGATTACCTTGCGAATTGTCAGAATACAGTTTTGGAGCATACCATGCTAAACCTGCACCACCGTTTACGTAGAAGTTAACAGCGTTGGTACGGTGTAAGAAGCTCAAAGAACCTACGTTAACAACACCGCTTAAAGTAGCCTGGTAGAATGAAGTTTTAAAGCTACCAACCTGAAGACCAGTTTGGTTATCAACAACGTATCCCGGGTTGCTGAATTTAGCGTTTTCACTTCCTTTTACATCACCACCTCTTACATCTAACTGTAAGCCGATAGTGTGTGATAATTGATCTCTTAAGCTAATACCGTAGCCTAAGCTTGGCTGATTGTGGTTAAATACGTTTACACCACCTGTTGCAACAGAAGGAGCGGTAACTCCAACGTTTACGCCAACACTCCATGTGTTGTACTGTTTGGTTCCGCCAAATACTTTGGCAGTACCTGTTGCTGCGGATGCCTTCGTCGAATCTGTTTTTGCTGCATCAGTTTGTGCATTTACCACACTGACAGCCAACAGAGACGCGAATGAAAGGGCGACTGTTTTTTTTAATGTAGAATAGTTCATAGTTTTAAGATTAAACAATTTAATTGTGATTTTTTTTTCAAAATTAGTAATTATGTTTGACTTCATTACCAAACATTGTTCCAAAATTTGTCTTTTGGTAATACAAATAAATAAAAATAATTGTTTGCAAAAAATTAATAATACTCAGAATAATGAAATATCTACCAATAAGTAAGGAATTATTTACTTCTAATAGAAAAAATTTCGTTAAAAGAACAAAAGGTAATTCGATAGCTGTTTTTCACTCCAATGATGAATTTCCCAGAAACGGCGATCAAACTTTTGCATTTAAACAAAATGCAGACTTTTTTTACTTAACAGGTATAGACCAGGAACAAAGCATACTGGTTTTATACCCGGATTGTCCTAATCCTTTATACAAAGAAGTACTTTTTTTAAGACAAACCAACGAGCACATCGCTGTATGGGAAGGTCATAAATATACCAAAGAGGAAGCCAGGGCTGCATCCGGTATTGAAAACGTACAGTGGCTTAGCGAATATGATGCCATACTGCATAGTATAATTAACTATGCGGATAACATCTACATTAATACAAATGAGAACGACCGGTATAGTTACTCAGTGCCATACAGGGATGTAAGGATGTATGAGCAGTTGCGCCAAAAATATCCTTTGCACAACTATGAGCGCTCTGCGGTTATTTTGCGCGATCTGAGGTCGGTGAAATCAGATATCGAAGTTGAGTTAACCAAAAAAGCCTGCGAAATTACCCGGGATGCATTTGTACGTGTGCTGAAATTTGTAAAGCCCGGCGTTACTGAATATGAAATTGAAGCGGAGACCACCCATGAGTTCTTACGTCAACGGGCTACCGGCCATGGTTACAGTCCGATCATTGCTTCGGGACCAAATGCGAATGTGCTGCATTATGTAGATAACAACCAGGTTTGTAAAGACGGTGACGTTATATTACTTGATTTTGGGGCCGAATATGCCAACTATAATGCCGACATGACCCGTTCGATACCGGTAAATGGCCGCTTTACCAAACGTCAGCGCGAGGTATACGATGCCGTGTTGCGTGTGATGAAAGGTGCGACAGCTATGATAAAAGCCGGAGCAGTATTAACCCAGTACCAGGAAGAGGTTGGCAAAATAATGACCAGCGAACTGATTGGTTTAAAATTGCTGGATAAGCATGATGTAGAAAAACAGGATCCTAAAATGCCATTGTATAAAAAGTATTTTATGCATGGCACCTCTCACCATTTAGGTATTGATGTGCACGATTTCGCCAACCGGTATAATCCGTTTGAAGTTGGTAATATCTTAACCTGCGAACCCGGTATCTACATTCCTGCAGAAGGATTGGGTATACGACTGGAGAATGATATCCTGATCACTAAAGATGGTAATATCGACCTGATGGCTGATATTCCATTGGAAGCAGATCACATTGAAGAGATAATGAACAGTTAGGAATCCGGAAGTTAGAGGTCGGAAGTCGGGAGTCCGAAGCCAGCGAATTTTTCTGAGAAGGAATAAATATTGAATCCGGGCTCCTTCACAGCTTTTAAAACCGATTGGTATAATTCTATTTTATTGATATTGCCCATCCGTTTTTGTTGGATCAGCTTATAGGCTTTTTCTGCCAGCAGGTATTCTTTGCGACTGTTGCTTTTTTCAGCGGAGGTGTGGATAAAATCAGCAATGTCATCGATACCGCTATTTTCAGAAGCTATCGTTTTAAAAACAGGTATCTCCGTTCCTTTTTGCTGAACCATTTTTTTGAGGTTATTGGCGAACAGATCAGCCCCATTCCTGTCGGCTTTGTTGACGATGAAGGCATCGGCAATTTCCATTAACCCGGATTTGATACTTTGTATTTCATCACCTCCTTCAGGAACAAGTACAACAAAGGTGATATCTGCCAGTCCTGCTATTTCTACTTCCGATTGCCCTACGCCAACAGTTTCTACCAATACATAATCAAAGCCCGCTGCTTTAAGAACGTCGGTCATCTCAATGGTTTTTGCTGACAGCCCACCCAAAGACCCGCGCGTAGCCAATGACCGGATGAACACATTTGGGTGATTAAAATGCGATGACATTCGTATCCTGTCGCCCAGAAGTGAACCGAGGTTAAAAGGTGAGGTGGGATCGATCGCTAACACGGCTATTTTTTTATCCTGGCCTGCGAGTTTGGTGATCAGCGCATTAACTAAAGTGCTCTTGCCTGCTCCCGGAGGTCCTGTTATGCCGATTACAGGTGTAGTTTGGTTAAGTGTCAGGCTTTTCAGCAGTTGATCAGCGCCGGCAAGATCATTCTCCACAACAGTCAATGCCCGGGCCACTGATTTGAAATCATGACAGTCAGGTTTGATATTGTTACGGGTTGATGACATTGGTGCTGGCAATTAAGGTAGCAAAAATATAAGGTATTTGATCAATCGGTAGATTGGCAGAATAAAATATTAAGATACAGGATATGTCTATATTTGGCATTCAAAAAAGGCAAGCATCCGGATGGGTCTTAAAAAAAGCGTTTCAATAGTTATACCTAATTATAATGGCAAGCATTTATTAAAGGAATATCTGCCTTTCGCCATCAATGCTATTAAAAACACTGATACTACTTACGAGATCATTGTGGTGGATGATTGCTCTACAGATGACTCGGTTGAGTTTGTTAAAAGAGAATTTCCGCAAATAACGCTGATAGCGAACCATCAGAACAGGGGATTTTCTCACACCTGTAATTGCGGTATTGAGGAGGCACAATATGAACTGATCTTTCTTTTGAATTCAGATGTAAAGCTCACGCCTGATTATTTTGAGAATCAGTGGAAATACTTTTCCGAACCGGATACATTTGGAGTGATGGGCCGTATCATCGATATGGAAGGCGACCATATACAGGATGCCGCCCGTATGCCGAAGTTTAACGGTTTGAAATTAAAGACCGGGTATTTCTATTACACCGATAACCCGGATGACAGGTTATATACTATGTATCTTTCCGGAGCCAATGCTTTGGTTGATGCTAAAAAAT
Organism: Mucilaginibacter sp.; assembly: GCF_036568825.1. Lineage (GTDB taxonomy): Bacteria > Bacteroidota > Bacteroidia > Sphingobacteriales > Sphingobacteriaceae > Mucilaginibacter. Next base: position 26,289 of record NZ_DATCRU010000095.1, read on the forward strand.
TGAAAGAGCTTGGAGGTTTTGACGAAATATTCTCCCCTTTTTACAGCGAGGATATGGAGCTCAGTATCCGGGCGTGGCGATTGAATTGGAAATGCTATTATGAGCACCAATCTATTTGCAGGCACAGACTATCGGCAACAACAAAAAATTATAAAACGCCGCAATGGGTAAAACGCGTTTATTTCCGCAACCGGTTTTACTTTCATGTTATCCATTTTAATGCTCTCGCATCATTCTTCTATTATTGCCAGATCACGCTCATCGATCTTCTGCCTAAATTACTGGTCGGGCAATTTTGGTTGTGGAAGAGCTATGCGGAGTTATTCAAAAACCGTGGCATAATCAGCCAGCGTAGGGCCGAGTTCAAAAAGTTAATGAACAAACATCAAAGCCATACCTCTATTTTTGATGTAGTTGCCAATATAAAGGCCTCAGTAATAAATAAAAACATCACCCGTTTTAAGCCTTAATCGCTGAAGATGAGAGAGGAGCCATTAGTTTCGATTGCATTGTGTACTTATAATGGTGCGAAATTTATCCGCAAACAACTTGATAGTATCCTACATCAAACACATAAAAATTTAGAGATTGTGGTGGTGGATGATTGTTCCACTGACGATACCTATGAAATTATAAGTGATTACTCTAGTAAGGATGACCGGATAAGGTGTTATAAAAATGAAGTTAATCAAGGATATAATAAGAATTTTGAGAAAGCTATCAGTCTGACAACTGGTAATTACATTGCCATAAGTGATCAGGATGATATTTGGTTGCCAGAGAAAATAGCATCATTGTTGGAAAACATTAACGATAACTGGTTAATATTTTCCAACTCCTGTTATATTAACGAGAGGGACGAAAGAATAAGAGAAGAAAGAACTCTGGTGATGGGTTTAGATCCGGCATCCGTCAACTATAAAAGCCTGCTTCTTACTAATTATGTTACCGGGCATACCACACTTTTTAAGCGGGAGTTTATCAGTTATTTTTTGCCGTTCCCGGATAAAGGTTTTTATGATTGGTGGATGGGGTTCATTGCATTATACCACCATAAAATAGCATTTCTTGATAAAGTGCTTACAAAATACCGTATTCACGATGCTTCGGTAATTCAAAAAAGGAACAATTCAGGTCAGGGAAAACGTGAGGTGATAAAGACGATTGATCAAACGCTGTTCATTTTCGCTGAGTATAAACGATTGAACAGCGAAGATGCGGCATTTATCGGCGGCTTAAGGGACGCTTACCGGTTAAATTTTTCTCAGAAAAAATCATGGCCTTTAGTTAGCATCATATTAAAAAACTATAAGGAACTTTTTTATGATCATAAAGCAAGACAAGGGCTCTCTTTGCTGAACTTTGCTTTTAAGTATGCCCGCAAGGCCAGGAAATATGCTTAACGGTCTATTACAAAAGGGTGTACACCTAAATAAATAATTAGCAGTACTTTTGACGAATAATGAAAACCTATTTTAGATTACTTTCTTTTGCAAAGCCAATTGAGAAATTTGCAATACCATATCTGATATATACGCTGCTCTATGTAATACTTAGCTCATTGGTATTTCCATTGCTTATCCCATTGCTTAATACCCTTTTTGATAACAATGCCGGTGCCGTGAAAGCCATTGTTGCTGTAAAGCCGAACAGTTTGCTTAATGTACAGGGATGGTTTAAATATTATATGGATTACTTTATAAGTGTTCATGGGGCGTGGGGAGCACTGCAGTTTGTATGCATCACCATTATCATTACCATATTCCTGGGGAACCTATTCCGGTACCTCTCTGCCCGGACTATGGAAAACCTAAGGATACATACCTTATTGAATATGCGTAAGCGGGTTTTTGACAATGTGATGGATCTTCACCTTGGCTATTTCAGCAATGAACGCAAGGGAGATATCATCTCTAAAATTGCTTCAGATGTGCAGGTAGTTCAATTCTCTGTAACTGCTACTTTGCAGGTTGTTTTTAAAGACCCGGTGCAGTTGATCGTCTTCATGATAATGCTTTTTTTAATCTCAGTAAAGTTGACATTATGGTCCTTGCTGGTTGTTCCTGTATCGGCATTTATTATCTCACGAATAGTAAAGCGATTAAAGTCCCAGGCTATAGCAGCGCAGCAAAGTTATGGCAATATGATAAGTTACCTTGACGAAGCGCTATCCGGGGTCAAAATCATTAAGGCCTTTAATGCTACCGACTTTATAAAACAACGTTTTCATTCCGAAAACAAGCGATATTCAAAAATCATGCGCTCTATGGCCAAGCGTCAGCAATCAGCTTCGCCTGTTTCTGAAATTCTGGCCGTAACGATGATCTCATTTATCGTGTTATATGGCGGATATCTTATTTTAAACAAAAGATCAGATCTTAATGGCGGACAGTTTATAGCTTATATTGCCATTTTTTCCCAGATCATGCGCCCGGCAAAGTCAATTTCCGATTCATTCAGCAATATACATTCAGGCATAGCTGCCGGTGAACGCGTTTTAGCACTTATTGATGAAAAACCACTGATTAATGATGCTCCAAATGCTACCGATATAAAAGAATTTAACGAAGGTATCCATTTTAATAATGTATCTTTTTCCTATCCGGGCAGGGAAGTTTTAAAAGGCATCAATCTTACTGTTCCAAAAGGAAAGACGGTGGCCCTGGTTGGGCCTTCGGGCGGTGGCAAATCAACACTAATGGATTTGATCCCGAGGTTTATAGAGCCGCAATCAGGTGAGATATTGATCGATGATCATAATATTCAGGGTGTAACGATGAATTCTCTTCGTTCATTGATGGGTGTTGTAAACCAGGAATCGATCCTGTTTAATGATTCTATTTATAATAACATTGCCTTCGGTAAGACGAATGTCACCCAGGAAGAAGTGGAAGCGGCGGCTCGTATAGCCAACGCCCATAATTTTATAATAGAAACCGAAAATGGATACAATACCAATATCGGCGACCGCGGCACAAAACTTTCAGGCGGCCAGCGCCAGCGTATTTGTATAGCGCGCGCTGTATTAAATAACCCGCCAATCATGTTATTGGATGAAGCCACATCAGCATTAGATACCGAATCAGAAAAACTGGTGCAGGAAGCTTTGAATAACCTGATGAAGAACCGAACATCGCTCATCATAGCCCACCGTTTAAGCACCATTCAAAACGCGGATAATATTATCGTGTTGGAAAGCGGCGAGATTGTTGAACAGGGAACCCATCAACAACTGATCGCCAAAAACGGCCTGTACAAAAGGCTTATCGATATGCAAACTTTTCAGTAGCTTGTGTCACAATCGCATAATAGCAATTAATGTCCATACCGCCTGTTGTAAATATCGCCCGGAAGGAAGTATTGCAGCCCTATAAATTCCAGTATGCCATTTGTACTTTAGTAACAAATTGGGATGAATATGGCCGAATGCTCGATTCGTTTATTGAGGCGGGTTTTACTAAAGATGATTGCGAATACCGCTATGCCGATAATACCAATGGCAACAGTTTCGATGCCTACCAGGGGATTAACCAATTTTTGCAAAATGCAGATGCAAAATATATCATCATCTGTCACCAGGATATTTTGCTAAAATTCGATAAGCGGGCTGATCTTGACCGCCGCCTTGCTGAACTTGATTCTTTGGACAATAACTGGGCAGTAGTTGGTAATGCAGGCACGAACAATCTCTATCTCGAATCAATGAAGATCACCCACGCGGATATGATCTGTGTAGAAAAAGGGGTTCTGCCGTCAAAAGTCCGTTCGCTTGATGAGAACTTTTTGCTGATTAAAAAATCGGCCAACCTGGCTTTATCCAGGGACCTTTCGGGTTTTCACATGTATGGTACAGATATTTGTTTAGTGGCGGAATGTTTAGGATATACTGCCTATGCAATTGAGTTTAACCTGCTGCATTTGAGCAAAGGTAAAATGGATGCATCATTTTATGACCTGTCGCATAAGCTGGAGAAAAAGTACTCCCGGTTTTTCAGGAGCAGGTATATAAAAACTACAGTTACCCGTTTTTACCTGAGCCCGAACAATGTATGGCGGTCCTTTATGAACATTTCGCTGATCAAAAGTGCCGTGCGTGTGTTTTATAAGATGAAATATAAATCGTCCGGGAAATATTAAGCTCATAATTATGCAGGAACCGTTGATATCAGTAGCACTTTGCACCTATAACGGTGAAAAGTTCCTGCCGGAGCAGATGGACAGTATCCTTGCTCAAACCTATAAAAATCTCGAGATCATTGTTGTTGACGACTGTTCAACAGATAAAACAGTCAGCATTATTAATGCTTACGCAGAAAAAGATAACAGGATAAAACTATTTCGAAATGAAGTCAACCTCGGCTTCAATAAAAACTTTGAAAAGGCGCTCAGATTAACATCCGGCGGGTATATAGCGGTAAGTGACCAGGATGATATCTGGAAGCCTGAAAAATTGCAATCATTACTGAATAATATCAAAGACAACTGGCTAATATTTTCGAACTCCAGTTATCTCGGAGATATAAAACAAGGCAGGCTATTAAATAATTTTAAGTTGCCAAAAAATTATAAGGGCATATTACTCCGTAATCATGTAACAGGGCATACTTCTCTTATGCACCGGGATTTTTTGAACGTCGTTTTGCCATTTCCTCAAGATGGTTATTATGACTGGTGGATGGGCTTTGTAGCATCTTATCATAATAAAATAGCTTTCCTGGATAAGGTACTTACATTATACCGGGTGCACTCAGGTTCAGTGGTTCAAAGCCGGTTGGATGCAGGCAATATCAAAAAGCAGGAATTTGAAAATACCTTGAAAATGCTGGTGGCCTTTTCGGAATATAAAAATCTGAAGCCTGAGGATAAGATATTCATCAGCCAACTAAAAGATGCTTATCAACTGCGGGGAACTGAAGCGCAATCCGCCCCGCTTGAAAAAATAGTTGCATATAATTACCGCGAGCTTTTCCCCAACCGGAAACCCTGGAAGGTACTTACAAAACAAAGCTTTGCACGCAAATTTTCAAAAGGAATTTAATATTGACTGCCTGATGAGCGAGCCATTAGTTTCAATAGCATTATGTACGTACAACGGAGAGCAATTCCTGGCTAAGCAATTAGATAGTTTGCTCGCTCAGAGCTATACTGAAATCGAAGTGGTAGCGGTGGATGACCGATCAAGTGACAAAACATGGGAAATTCTGAATGATTATGCAGCTAAAGATAAGCGGCTGCGCATTAATCTAAATGAAAATAATCTGGGCCATAGCGCCAATTTTGAAAAGGCGATAAAACTTTGCAAAGGTGATTATATCGCTGTTGCTGATCAGGACGATATCTGGGAAAAGGATAAGATCGCGTTAATGATGGGATATGCAGAAAGCCATATAATGGTTTATCACGATTCGGATTTTATCGATGAACAGGATAAGCGCATTGGCAACCAAACGCTGGCATCAAAAAACAGGATGTATGACGGTGATAGCTGTTTGCCTGTAATATTGGCTAACAGCATACATGGACATACCATGTTATTTGATAGCAAACTGAAGAATTACATTTTCCCGTTTAAAGCAGAAGTTTCGCATGACTGGGTTATTGCCTTTGCAGCCTTTAATATTGGAAAAGTGAAATACCTGGATAAAGTTTTAGTGCATTACCGCCAGCATCAAAACAGTGTGACCGACATTTTAGAGCAGAAAGAGAAGGCCGGTGACAAAAATAAGGGCGCAGGTTTACGAAGGTTACCGGTTAATGCCAATTGGCTCCACTATTGCCTGGAATTTAAAAATAAAAGGGACGAAGCGCTGGTAGATAAGGCCTGCCTGCTGTTTTTAAACCTGCTTGATGGGAAAGATAAAATACCTTGTTTCTTTTTTATGATGAAGCATTTCGACCTGCTGTTTTATAATATTGGGTATAAAAAAAGAGGTCTTTTTAGCAGAATTAACTACGTAAGAAAATTATGTTTTAGCTAAGCTTCCCTTTTTTGCGTTAATCTTCTCACTTCTTAAAAAGATATTTAGAAAATATATAATACTTCAATTTAATGGTTAGGAATGGCTTATGCCTGAAATACTTTCTGCAATTGGCTAATGCGGTCAACGCTGTTTTTGCAGGATATTTTAGCTGAACCAATTCGTCGATAAATATTTTAAAAACCGTTTTTTCGATTTTCAATGTAGCTTCAAGTGGTGTAGCGTCTGTATTTACAGGTAAAATTTTATTCCATTTCTCGTGCAATTTCAGGCTTTCCCCCATCCACGTGCTGTCATAATTACCTTCTGAAAAGTGATCAAGCAAAACCTTAAAGGTAACGGCAACCTTATATTTCTGGCCTATCGCCAGGGAAAAGTCGAGGTCGTATCCATGAAAGCGTTTGAAAGTAGCTGCATCAAAGCCGAATTCTGAGGCTATTTTTTTTGTAGTGCATAGCCAGACACCATCTAAACATGCAACTTGCGAAATCTCCTCATTGTTAGGGTTGGCGTAATAGTGTATAGGCGGAGTATCGGACCTTTTGTGGCTTTGAATAAAATTAGCACGCGATGTACCTGATCCTGCGCTGTGCCAGCCCGTTGGTGTTATTGTTTTATAGGTACTTCCGGCAACACCCAGCAAGCCCAAATCCGGCACGGAAGTGAAATGCCCGATCACTGCTTTCCCCCAGTTTTCAGTTCTGATCTCCAGATCCTCGTGCATAAAACAAAGTATATCATATTGTGCCTTATCAATACCAAGGTTGTAGATCTCACAAATGCCTTTTTTGCCCGAGCTATTTTCAAACGTTACAAGCTCATATGGTGCACCGATAGTATTTTGAATATTGTTGCTTACGGCTTTTAAATGTTCAGGGTTAACAGATGAGATGATTACAGAGATCATAGATATAAATAATGACAAAGCTAAATAAGTTGAATAAATATCATTCAGTTTAATGGATAATGGCACAATTCAATATGTTATAGTATAGCTGCAAGCTAAAAAAATTTCAAATGGCGTGTATCAACCAATAGTTAAGATGCGTAAGGTCTGATATGCATCTGCCACATAAAAAGAATTGGTTTCAGAAGGCCTGGCTGAAATATACAGACAGAAAAGCGTATATCAATTATAAATCCCTGGTTAAATATTATACCGAATACAACAATGCATATGCGCTCATTAATAAGTTTGTATCAGAGAATAAAGATTTAACGGTAAACGAAATATTAGATAAGACCCGGAATAGTTTCGAGATCAACCTGATTCATAGCGGTAATTCGGGGGATATTATTTATAGCCTGCCTATAGCAAAAAAGTTGTCAGAAATGACGTCCAAGCCGGTGAATTTTTTGTTAAAACTGGATGAACGTATGCATCTTCCGCCTGGGGATTCGCATCCGCTCAATAATGTCATGCTCAACCAGGCAATGTCGTCAAACCTCATACCATTACTAAAATCACAACACTATATTAATGAAGCGGAAATTTATAATGGTCAGCAAATCCATCTTAACCTGTCACTTTTCAGAGAGGCAGGTTTGGAGCTTGACAAAGGAAATATAGCAAGATGGAATTTTTATACTACCGGCATTAATGCTGATTTAAGCAAACCCTGGATCAATGTACAGCCTGATCAGGAATTTAAAGATTCAATCGTTTTGGCCCGTAGTTCCCGTTATAATAATCCATTGATCAACTATTCGTTCCTGGCCGATCATGATGAGGTAGTTTTTGTAGGTGTGAAACAGGAATATGATAGAATGAAGAAAAGTCTGCCTAAACTATATTGGCATAAGGTGAATGATTTTCTCGAACTGGCAAAAGTTATCAGCGGGAGTAAGTTATTTATAGGAAACCAGTCCTTCCCTTTTTCCGTTGCTGAAGGATTAAAGACAGTCCGTTTGCTGGAAGTATATCACCGTGTACCCAATGTTATTCCCGAAGGTGAAAATGGGTATGATTTTTATTTTCAGAAGCATTTCGAGTACCTTGTCGATTCACTGGTTTCTAACAACAAGCAAACCGTATATGTATAAAAAGAGCCACTCAACCGAGCGGCTCTTCTGTTTTAATAATACTTAATTAATTACTGAAATTTTATGCCTATACCAAACTGCCAAACCTGGTTGCGGTAGTTAGGAATCGGCGAGTTCTGGTCGTATGTATTTGATGAAAGATCGATCAGGTAACGGGCGTGTATGTCAACATTCTGGTTAAGATCTACACTTAAGCCAAATGCGCCTGATATATAGCTTTTATTGGTTGCATCATCATAATAACTTTCGCGACTGGTAGTAAACCCATTATCAAAAGTAGTAGTGCTGGATATTGGTATATTGATCTGAGGACCTATCAGGAAATTGAAGCCACGGACGATACGGAATTTCGCCAGCAATGGAATATCGATATAGTTGTTGCGCTGGGTTAAAGTACCATCGGTAGTATAAGCCTGGTAACCTTTCTGGGAGAATAAAACCTCAGGCTCAAAAGACAATGGGTATACCAGAGGAATATTTGCAACTAAACCGGCATTAAATCCTACGATACCATTGGTACTGTATCCTGTATTGTAAGAAGATACGGTATTGGCCAAACTGACACCACCCTCGATGCCAACACTTGGGCGGTTAAAATCATCCTGCTGGCGCTGCACCGGACGACGGTGAACAACACGGCGAGGGCCATAATAATAAGTCTGGGCGCTTACAGATCCTGCCACCAGCAGGCATATAGCTAAAATAAAAATGTGCTTCATTAGAGTAAGTTTTTTAATAGTTGTTGACCTTTAGAGCGAAACAAAACGGATAGGTTTAGTTGTTTGCAGAAATTTTTTTAATTAGGGTTTAAGTTGGGTGGGGTTAAGTTGAAGTAGTTGTAGAGGTTGTAATGGTTGGAGTCGGCTCATTATTGGCCGTTGATTATGAAAGCAGCTAAGTCCATAACCTTTCCAACTTTTTTAACCTTTCCAACCTTTCCAACTAATCTGCTACATTTGAAACCGCTATGGATCAATTTAAAAAAGGACTGAAAGTTACTTTCCTGTTTGTTTTAATAATCGGCAGCGTTGATGCCTTCTCGCAGCAAAAAACCAGTTACATCAATTTACTGAACCGGCAAAATCATTGGGTCGATTCGGTTTATAAAAAGCTGAACCGTAAACAACGGGTGGCACAATTATTCTTTGTGAGGGCGCATACAGATCGTGGTCAGGCTTATGAGGATTCTGTAGGCAATGTGATCAAGGATCAGCAGATCGGCGGCTTGGTATTTTTCCAGGGCGGACCGGTAAGGCAATTAAACCTGATCAATAAATATCAGAAACTGGCCAAAGTCCCCTTGCTTGTAGCCATGGACGGTGAATGGGGCGTAGGCATGCGCCTGGATTCGACAATATCTTATCCGTATCAAATGACTTTGGGCGCCATACAGGATAACACCCTGATCTACAAAATGGGCCAGTTTGTAGCCTACGATTTTAAACGCTTGGGCATGCAGATCAACCTGGCGCCGGATATGGATGTGAATAATAACCCCAATAACCCGGTGATCAATTACCGTTCATTTGGGGATAATAAATACAACGTCGCCGCCAAGGGAATTGCCTATATGAAGGGCATGCAGGATGCGGGTTTGCTTACCACGGCCAAGCATTTTCCAGGGCACGGCGATACCAATGTGGACTCACATTTTGATCTGCCTCTACTGCCATTCACCCGTGAAAGATTGGATACGCTGGAAGAATATCCTTTCCGCCAGGCGATAAAAGCAGGTATAAGCGGCGTAATGATTGCTCATATGGATATCCCTGCACTGGATTCAACCAAGAATCTGCCGTCTACCTTATCAAGGCCCATTGTAACCGGAACTTTAAAAGATTCACTTGGCTTTAAGGGCCTGGTAATGTCGGATGCGATGGAGATGAAAGCTGTGGTAAAATATTTTCCGGAAGGCGAGGCTGATTTAAGAGCTTTTCTGGCAGGAAATGACATTATCGAGTTATCAGAAAACTCAGAAAGAGCAATCGACATCATAAAGAAAGCAGTTCGCCAGAAAAAAATAACCAAGCTGGAATTTGGAACCAAAGTGAAGAAAGTATTGGCTGCTAAATACTGGGCCGGACTAAATCATTATCACGAGGCAATACCTGAGGGGTTGGTTGAAGATCTGAGCAGGCAAAGTGCCAAATCATTAGTGCAGCAGTTGACTGATGCTTCAGTTACTCTCTTGAAAGGCGATGCCTCGACTGTGCAATTGAACCCGATAGCCAAGACAGCCATCGTAAGCATCGGTGTTACGCAACCTACTTTGTTTCAGAACGAGATAGCCCAATGGTACTTGAATAATGACACCTTTACTGTGGGTAAAGCAACACCGGCAGACGATCTGTTGGCATTGTTAGATAAGCTGCGCGGTTACGACCAGGTGATCGTCAGCATCAATGATACCCGTGCCCGCCCCGCAAGCAAACTGGATTATAGTAACGGTGTTAAGATATTTATTGCACAGATAGCCGCGCATCCGCATTCGGTAGTTTGTGTTTTTGCCAACCCGTATACCATGGCAGGTTTACCGGGAATTGAAAATGCTAGTGCATTGATCGCCGGTTACCAGATGAGTGATGAGATGCAGCGCTCGGCGGTTAAAGTGATCAACCGTATCATCAACCCGAAAGGGAAATTGCCTGTGCGGGTAAGCACTGTTTTTCCTTATGGAACGGGCGTGATTTTAAAGTAAATTCGACAGCATGGAAACAAAGATCAGGGCGATTGTTACCGGAGCTACGGGGATGGTAGGCGAAGGCGTATTGCAGGAATGCTTATCGCATCCGCAGGTAGAAGCGGTGCTGATAGTGAACCGTAAGCCCTCAGGTTTTAGTCACCCTAAACTGAAAGAGATCATTCATGCTGATTTTTTTGATATTTCGCCAATTGCAGATCAATTGAAAGGGTACAACGCCTGCTATTTTTGTCTTGGCGTAACCTCTGTTGGCAAGAAAGAGCCGGAGTATTATAAACTCACCTACACTTTAACGATGCATGTGGCTGAGACTTTAAACCGCCTTAATCCGGATATGACGTTCTGCTATGTATCAGGAGCAAGCACCGATAGCAGCGAAAAAGGAAGCCAGATGTGGGCGCGGATAAAAGGCAAAACAGAAAATGACTTGGCGAAACTGCCCTTTAAACAAGAATTTAACTTTAGGCCCGGATTGATGAAAGCGGCCAGAGGAGCTAAAAACGTACCTTCAATCTATAAATACCTTAGCTGGCTGTATCCGGTACTTCACGCGCTTTTCCCATCCAAATCATGTGATCTGGCAGAAGTTGGTCAGGCGATGATCAATGTGACTTTGCATGGTTACCCAACACGGGTTTTAGAGGTAAGGGATATAGTGGAGGCGGCGAAGAACGTAGGCTAATTACCTCTTTTTGAATTTCTTTTTAGGATTTCGGCTGGTATGAAATATGGAGATCACTATAACCTTTTGCTGTTCATCATCTATGTAATAAACTATAAGAAATGGAAATGTATCAGTTAAGGCTTCATGAAAATTTCTGTGAACTTTTTTATACAGATGCGGATCGTTACAGATTTGCTCAAGTCTACATTGAAAAGCCGCTCGAAATCTTTTTCCTAAACCTTCTTGCTGCTCTTCATACCAGATCACAGAATTAAGTAATTCCATAACGGCTTCCTGACGCAGGTCAAATGAATATTTCATTTATCGCCTTTGCGATTGAGTAATGACTGATCGATAATAGCTACTGTTTCATCCCAGGAATAAGTTCTGCCTATGCCATTTTTATAATCATGTAAGCGCCTATCCAGTTCAGCTTTTTGTTCTTTAGTAAGCTGATACCCATCGTCGATATCATCTTGCAAAAGTGTATAGATAGCTTTTAGCTTCTTATCTTCCGCAATATCGATGTAATCGTGCAAACGTTGCCTTATTTGTGCCGTACTCATGGAATGCCTTTTTTACAAATTTAAAGAAATTATTTTTGCGATTTTTACAGATATATTTTCAATATATTTCTATAATAAATTATGCAATCTACTCCCAATAAATATAACGAGAAATTTCAGGAAGCTTTAGACCGATTAAACCCGGAACAGCGCGCAGCTGTAGACCAGATTGAGGGCCCCGTGCTGGTTGTTGCTGGTCCGGGGACGGGTAAAACACAGATACTGGCGGCACGCATTGGTAAAATTTTATTAGAGACCGATGCCAGTGCCCATGAGATACTTTGTTTAACCTATACTGATGCCGGAGCGGTGGCCATGCGCAAGCGTTTGTTTGAGTTTATTGGTCCGGATGCTTACCGGGTAAATATTTATACTTTCCACGCTTTTTGTAACGAGGTGATCCAGGAAAACCTGGACTATTTTGGTAAACTGAATTTGGAGCCATTATCTGACCTGGATTCAGTAGCTCTCTTCCAGGAATTGGTGGATGATTTTCCGAACGACCATTTATTGAAGCGTTTTACCGGGGATATCTATTACGATGTACCCCGCCTGAAAAACCTGTTTTCAGTAATGAAAAGGGAAAACTGGGACGAGGACATGATCCGCAGAGCCGTGACTGAATATTTGGAAGATATTCCAAACCGTGAAGAATTTATTTATAAGCGGGCCAATGCTGCCAAAGGAATCAAAATAGGTGACCCGAAACAGAAAGATATTGACGCAGCGAAGGAGGTAATGGCCAAACTGTTGGCTGCAGTGAGCGAATATCAGCGCTATGACGCCAAGATGAAAACGGGCGGCTATTATGATTATGACGACATGATCATCTGGGTGTTGAAGGCCTTCCGCGAGAATGAAGAAATGCTACGAAAGTACCAGGAACGTTACCAATATATTTTGGTGGATGAGTTCCAGGATACCAGCGGTTCGCAAAGCGAATTGCTTAAGCTCTTGCTGAATTATTGGGATACGCCGAACGTATTTGTAGTGGGTGATGACGATCAATCGATCTTTAAATTCCAGGGTGCAAACATGCAGAACATTCTGGACTTTGCCGGTGATTATAGCAAGGCCCTGAAAACGGTTGTGCTAACGCAAAACTATCGCTCCAACCAGCACATACTTGATGTTTCAAAAGTTTTGATTGGCAATAACCATATACGGTTAACCGAGCAACTGCAATTAGATAAGAACCTGATGGCTGCGGGTGCACGGTTTAAAGAACTGGCGCATGAACCCATGATAAGGGAATACGAAAACCCTGCTCAGGAAATGGTGCATACAGCTCGCCAGATAAAACAATTAATCGATGGGGGAACAGCTCCTGCCGAAATAGCAGTAATCTATCGCAATCACAGCCAGGTGGAGGAATTGCTGCAATATCTCGATTCAAAAAAAATAGCGGTAAATACACGGCGAAAGATCGATATCCTGACTTTGCCTTTTGGCGAAAAGATCATCAATATACTGCGTTATCTCGCGATGGAAATGGACTCGCCTTATAGCGGCGATGAATTGCTGTTCGAGATCATGCACTATGATTTTTTTGAGATCCCACCGATAGAGATCGCTAAAGCAAGCATTGCGGTATCAAGCCAAAACTACAAAACGTCGAATAATGGTGACCCGAAGACGTCCATCAGAAGATATATCAGCGAGTTAAAAACGCCTGCACAGCAGACCTTATTCGATGCGCCCTCTAACCAGGAGATGAAATACCTGATGACTTATATTGATGATCTGTTGAAGGCGTCAGTCAGCGTTACCCTACAGCAGCTTTTCCAGGACCTGATCTCGAAGATGGGTATCTTAAGGTATATCATGAAACAGCCGGATAAAGGCTGGTACATACAGGTGCTGACTAATTTCTTCGACTTCCTGAAAGACGAGAGCCGCAAAAATCCGGATATCAGTGCCGGCGATTTAGTTAAAACTATCGACCTGATGCGGGATAACAATATCAGGCTGCCCTTGACCCAAGTGATCTACTCCGAAAACGGCGTCAATTTCCTGACAGCGCACGGCTCAAAAGGTCTTGAATTTGAGCATGTGTTTTTGATAGGTTGTGATAAAAAAACATGGGATAGCAAAGGAAGAAATAACGGGTTTAGCTTACCGGATACGTTAACACAGGCACCGGATGATGAGATCGCTCAGCGGGAAGAATCACGCCGTTTATTTTATGTGGCATTGACCCGCGCCAAGCAGCATCTCAGCGTTTCTTATGCTGCAAGAGATAAGAATGGAAAAGATCAGGAAGCTTCACAGTTCGTAGGTGAAATACTAGCGGCAACTCATTTGAGGATAGATTATCCGAAGCCCGCCGAGGAAGATATGCTGGATTTTTATGCCACCCAGTTTAGTGAAGAGGACAAGCCAAAGGTAGAGCTGATCGACAAAAATTATATCAACCAATTATTGCAAAATTATACGCTGTCGGTCACCCATTTAAGTAATTACCTGGATTGCCCATTGCGGTTTTATTTCCAGTGTTTGATACGGGTGCCATCGGGCAAAAGCCCTTCAGCAACATTTGGTTCTGCAGCACATGATGCTTTGAAACGAGCTTTTCGGACTTTGAAAGAGAACGGCGATGAGTTCCCATCGACGGAACTGTTCATGAAAGATTTCCGCACCTATATGTACCGCAACCGGGATTCATTTACAAAAGACGAATTCAAGCTGCGGTTGGATTATGGCGATAAGATATTACCTCCTTATTACGAGTTGAACACCCTAAGCTGGAATAAAATTGCCTTAGTAGAACTATCGATCAAAAACATCGAGGTAGATGGCGTACCGGTAAAAGGTAGCCTGGATAAGGTAGAGTTTACGGGAAAGCAAGTTACAGTTGTCGATTACAAAACCGGTAAATTTCGTAATGCAAAAGAGAAACTACAACGGCCAACTAATGAGAAACCTAATGGCGGCGATTACTGGCGGCAGGCGGTGTTTTATAAGCTGCTGATCGAGAACGATCGTTCTAAAGACTGGCAGGTGATAAGTACGCAGTTTGATTTTATTGAACCGGTAAGCGAAGGTGAATATGTTACGGAGAAAATACTGATCAGTCCGGAAGATGTGGAGATTGTGAGGGAGCAGATCAGTACGGTTTATGCTAAGATACAGGCGCATGATTTTAATACCGGTTGCGGTAAAGAGGAATGCGACTGGTGCCATTTTGTGCGCAGTAATTTTAAACAGACCGGGAATATTATGGAAGAGGCCGAAGAAGCAGATGCAAATTAAAACCTTATAGAGACGCGATGCATCGCGTCTCCAAATGAACCCAATATTACCATGAAGTACCTGAAATACATTTTGCCGTTATTTTTCTGCACCTCTGCAATGGCACAAACCACCATTAAACAGGACGCAGCCATCAAACAAATGGTGGACGAGGTCTCATCCAGCAATATCGAGACGATCATCCGAAAATTGGTGAGTTTTAAATCGCGACATACACTTGCCGATACAACCAGCAAAACAACAGGCATAGGCGCCGCCCGGAACTGGATAAAATCAGAATATGAACGCTATGCTGCTGACTCCCACGGCCGGCTGAGCGTAAAGTTTGATACCTCTACCCAGCCTAAAGGCGAACGGGTAAATGCGCCTGTTAAACTGAAAAATGTACTGGCTATTCTTAAAGGCACCGATCCAAAGGATACCCGTGTTTATATTGTTTCCGGGCATTACGATTCGCGCAAATCTGATATAATGGATCCTAATGGTGATGAACCCGGGGCCAATGATGATGCGTCAGGCACGGCAGTTTCGATGGAGTTGGCAAGGGTAATGTCTAAACACCCATTTCCCGCAACGATCATTTTTATGGCTGTGGCAGGTGAAGAACAAGGATTATTAGGTTCTGCTCATGTGGCAAAACGTGCTAAGGCTGAAAATTGGGACACCGATGCCATGCTGAATAATGATATCGTTGGAAATAGTCACGGTATGGAAACCGATCTGAAAGATAACCGCAGTGTGCGCATATTCAGCGAGGGTGTGCCGACCATTGATAGCCGCAATGAAAAGAATATCGCAAGCCTGATAGCGTTGGGGGGCGAGAATGATAGCCCCTCACGTGAGTTATCACGATATATTAAAGAAATCGGAGAGCGCTATGTTGACCAACTGGATGTAAAGCTGATCTACCGGCGCGACCGCTACCTGCGCGGCGGCGACCATACCCCTTTTCAGCAAGAGGGATTTACAGCTGTGCGCATCACCGAAATGAATGAAGATTACACCCGCCAGCACCAAACCATTCGCACCGAAAACGGCATAAGCTACGGCGACTTGCCCGATTATGTCGACTTCAATTACGTACAAAAAGTAGCCCGGATGAATCTTTCGGTGTTAGCTAACCTGGCATTGGCACCAGCTGAACCGCAAAATGTAGGGATGGTGACCAGTGGTTTAACCAATCGCACGCAATTAAAGTGGGATGCACCTGCAAATGGCAAAAAGCCTGTAGGTTATTATGTACTGATGCGCGAAACCACCGGTCCGTATTGGGAGAAGAAATTTTATGTGACCGATACCAAGGCTGACCTGGCTTACTCAAAGGATAATTACTTTTTTGCGGTGCAATCGGTGGATGCTGAAGGGCATGAAAGTTTGCCAATTTACCCGAAACCGATTAAATAAATTGTAGAGACGAGATGCATCGCGTCTCTAACCGAGAACACCATATGACTGATATATTAAATCCAATAGTTAACGCCATTTTCAATGGTGCATTTGTTTTGCTTGTGTGTTTATTAATTATCAATTTTTTTAAGATCAATATCTCCCTAATAAAATATAAAACACTTGTCAATTCAGTTAGCTGCACATTACTCTTGGGTTCAATATTGTATATATTCAAATTTGTAATAGAATTCTATGTAGCCTTTTTTTCAGGAGGCGAGTATGAACAATATGCAGTATCCAACCGTGTATTAGGTCCTTATTGGGCGGTGGTATCGGTTTCAAGCTTTATCCCTTATATCCTCTTACCTCAATTATTATGGATCAAAAGGTTAAGATCAAGTTTGATTACCTTATCTGTGATTTTATTTATACCAAGATTATTGTATTTATTTGAAGGGATTTTATTTCCAGGTACAAAAGCTAATTGGTCAATGCACTATACATGGGGTGCAATAATTATTGATTACTTAACAAGCATCTTAATTTATTTACCAATACTTATAGGAGTCTACATGATTTTGTCACGGCGGGAACGTCGATTGGAAACGACTTCAACTAATCTCTAGTTATTAGACGCGATGCATCGCGTCTCTACAACAAATGTTTTATTTCACGCTCTTCTTCAGCACAATAAAGTACCCCAAAGCAAACACCCCCACCGCTACAGCCAAACTCACAAATGTATCCTTAGTAAATATATCTACTGTGATTTCCGGCATGGTCGGACTGTTATTCATCTTGCTATTAACCAATCCTTTTATCGTCAGCATTGGGTGACTGTAAGGGTACAGGTGAGCATACTGCCAATTTACGTTGGCGAAGATCACCCCGGCGATGGTTGCAACAAAGCCGATACCCATCGGTTTTAAGAAATCGCGAAAAAGCAGGCTCAGCAAAAATTGTATTGATAATATGCCTAATGAAGCTAAGAACAACTTGAAGTAGATCTGCGCCAGCAGCTTTTCAATATGGTATTCATTGAACTTTAACGCAGGCTTTAACATGCTTAAGAAATTGCCGAAACCGATTGTGAGAAGAACAAACAGCGTCAGGCAAAGAAAAACAAGGAAAAGCGCATAGAAATATTTAGCAGAGTAGATAGACCATTTGGCAATAGGTAGGCTGAACAACGATTTCCAGGTTTCAGATTTATGCTCAATATTGTTAACGGAATAAGCGATGAATACGATCAGCATAGGTAGCAATAATGAGCCCATCACAGCCAGGATAGCACCCGCAAATTGAAGCCAGGCCATAAAGCCGGGCATGTTGGCTAAATGGTCACTTTTGTTGAAGAAGCCAATGAACAACAGCGTGCAAATGAATAAGGGCAACAAAACAGCGCTCCAAAACCCCATGGTTTTGCGCGTTTTATAAAACTCCGACCGGAACGATAGTAAAAATCCCTTCATCTGCTCAGGCGTTTTGGGTGATATCTAAAAATAATTTCTCCAGGTCCTTATTTACCTTGCGGATACTGTAAACGGTATAGCCGTTCCGGTTCAACAGGGTATTAATCTCTCCCATTTGCGTTTTTGATGCAAAGGGAACGGATACGTGCTCGTCATTCACCTCATTTACGGTAAGGCCTTGCTTCTTTAAAAAATTGGCCGCATCAACCGTGTCATTTACTTCAACCTGTATTTGCGGCTGGCTGATCGCTTCCAGATCCTTTATACTTCCCTGGAAAAGCATTTCACCTTTATGAATGATTCCCACGTGGGTGGCCATACGTTCTACTTCCGCCAGTAAATGGCTCGATACAAAAACCGTTTTTTTATGCTGGGTAACTAACCGGATCAATAATTCCCGTATTTCGATGATACCATTTGGATCAAGACCGTTGGTGGGCTCGTCCAATATCAAAAGTTTGGGGTCAGATAATAAAGCGAGTGCAATACCTAACCGCTGCTTCATCCCTAAAGAATACTTGCCTGCTTTTTTGTTTGCGGCATCTTTCAGGTGAACCAGATCAAGCATTTCATCCACGCGCTTTTCGGGTACTTGTAACAACAGAGCGCGGTTTACCAGGTTTTCCCTGCCGGAAAGATGGAGATAAATGGCAGGTTGCTCTATCAGCGAGCCAATTTGCGAAAGAATGGAGATGCGGTTGCTTTGCAGCTCCTTATCAAAAACATGAATGCTGCCCTGATCTGTTTTTAGCAGATTGAGCAGCAATTTTATCGTAGTGGTTTTTCCGGCGCCGTTTGGGCCAAGGAAACCGTAAATACTGCCTTCGGGCACCTGGAGGGATAGCGACCTGACAACCTGCTGGCTGCCAAAATTAAAGCTCAAACCCTCGGTGCTGATTACCATAGTTTTTCTTTGGCAACAGAGCAAACAGTTTTAACTAAGGTTACGCCTTTATAAAACAGCGAAGTTGCATGTACTGCAGCAGATGAGCCTTCGGCATAAACCTTTTTTTGTTGAAATTGATAACCTATCCCCATCACCAAGGCAAATACTACAGGTAACAGCAGTAAGATAAATGGATTCGAATTAGAGACTAGCTTTTTCATTGTGTGATTGATTATGATACAATTTTAAAGCGAAAGTTTAACCTGCTAAAATCTATTAGACCAACTGACGGGAATTGTAGATGAACGGACATTTTGCTGTGATTTGGCGTTCATCGGAAATTTTGCCGGGTTTATCGGCAAAAACGGGGTCTATATATAAATATATAGCCGATAAAGCACTGAATATATTACATTAGATGCAATGAAGCGTAACTGGCAAATATTCTGGCATGTTGTTTTTTGGGTAAGTATCGTCTCCTATTTCGTGTTTCTGGCCCATAGCAACAGCAAAATGACAGCTGCTCAATTAGCGGTCATATTCGGCCTTTTTGCAGTCGTGAATATTGGTCTCTTTTACCTGAATTATCTGTTCCTGATCCCTAAGTTCTTAGACAAAAAAAAATACAGGGATTACAGCATGGCGCTAATTGTAGTCATCATCGTTTTTGCTCTGGGAAAATATGGACTGGCCAATATCTACAAAGCTTATATCCTGATGGATGGGCATAAGCAGACCTCGTTCGGATCATACA
This sequence comes from Mucilaginibacter sp., assembly GCF_036568825.1. Classification (GTDB taxonomy): domain Bacteria; phylum Bacteroidota; class Bacteroidia; order Sphingobacteriales; family Sphingobacteriaceae; genus Mucilaginibacter. Next base: position 45,994 of record NZ_DATCRU010000095.1, read on the forward strand.
TGATCAGTTCGTGTTTAACTAATATCTTCTTCCTTTTCTTCAGCACAGCGCTTAAATTTAGTGTCGATTGGTTTTTGAACGAACGCGTGCAACGCGATCTGGAGAATCAGCGGCTGACTGCTGAACTTGCTTTTCTTAAATCACAGATCAATCCGCATTTTTTATTCAACTCGCTCAATAGTATTTATTCGCTGGCTTACCAGAAGTCGGATACCACACCGGAGGCTATCCTGAAACTCTCGGAGATTATGCGCTATATGCTTTATGAGAGTAATGATAATAAGGTTGACCTGGCCAAGGAGCTGCAATACCTGCAAAATTATATCGATCTGCAAAAGATCAGGTTTGGCAATAAAGCCTTTGTCGACTTTAAAATAACCGGTGAGGTTGGTAACCAAAAGATTGTACCTTTGCTGCTGATCGCATTTATAGAGAATGCCTTTAAACACGGGGTAGCCAATGACCCGTCTTCGCCTATATGTTTACGGATAAACCTGGATGGTACCCATCTTCATTTTTTTATGGAGAACAAAAAGCATATGATGAACCGGGACACTGAAGGCGGAATCGGGTTAAATAATGTTAAAAGAAGGCTCGATCTGCTTTATTCCGGGAAATATAAGTTAACTATACAGGATGAAGCCACAATCTATACCTGCGAATTATCATTAGTTTTATAATATGATCAGATGCCTTGTAGTAGATGATGAGCCCTTGGCACTCCATATATTGGAAGATTACATCTCCAAGATGCCCTTTTTGCAATTGGTGAAGGTAACTACCAATCCTATTGAGGCGCTGCAACTGGTGCAGGAAGGAAATATCGACCTGGTATTCCTGGATGTTCAAATGCCGGAGCTAACCGGTATCCAATTCCTGCGTATTGCTAATGGTAAATCAAAAGTGATATTGACCACCGCTTATCCGCAATATGCCTTGGAAGGCTATGAACTGGACGTGATCGACTACCTATTGAAGCCTATCGCGTTTGACCGTTTCTTCAAATCAGTTCAAAAAGCGCAAGCCATTATACAGCCATCTGCCAAACCGGAAATAAAGGTTGAAGCCGCTCCGCAAAATGATTTTCTAAGTGATTTTATCTTTGTAAAAACCGAACACAAGATCCAAAAAGTATACCTGAACGATATTTTGTTCATAGAAGGACTGAAGGATTATATCTCCATTTTTACGCCTGCCGAGCGCATTATCACTTTGCAGAATATGAAGAAAATGGAAGACGCCTTACCCGAAAAACATTTTATCCGGGTGCACAAATCCTACATCGTTTCTATCAATAAGATCGACAGTATTGAACGCAGCCGGATTTTTATTGGCGATAAGATCATCCCTGTGGGTGATACTTACCGTGAGGATTTCTTTAAGATTGTTGACGGGAAGAATATTTGAGTTTGCGGTTTTCAGTAGTCAGTTTGCAGAGACAATTTTTTAGCGAAAACATTGCGCAAGGTGTCATACTGAGGCACTCGAAGTATGTGCGCAAAGGCCTTTACGCCATACATAAGCGCTAATGTATAGTTCAAAATGCCCAACGCTCGTGCTTCGAGTGCCTCAGCATGACACCCTTTTTGATCTTAAATTATGCCAACTGCACACTGAGAACTGCCAACTAATCACTGAGCAATGGCCTTGCGTATGGCCGACTCCGCCTCAGCAACTACTTCATCAACCGGTCTTTTTTCTGGTTCGATGGGGGATAACACTTCCCAGGTCATTCGGATAAAAGTATTGAGTGGGAAACTGCCATAGCGTTGCATTTTCCATGCATTATTAATTGCAATAGGGACGATCAGCGCTTCTGGACATTTTTTAAGTAATGTGGCTACCCCGGCCGGCTGGAAGCTGCGCATGGTGCCGTCTTTTGAGCGGGTTCCTTCCGGGAATATCACTGCCGACCACTTGTTTTCTTTCATCCGTGTGCCCAGCTTGGATATCTCCATTATGGATTGACGTGCGTCTTTACGGTCGATATTGGCAGCGCCACCATGACGCAGGTTATAAGATACCGAGGGGATGCCTTTGGTTAACTCTATTTTAGAGATAAACTTGGCGTGATATTTACGCAGATGCCATATCAATACCGGGATATCATACAAACTTTGGTGATTGGCCACGAAGATCATTGGCCGACCAACGGGCAGATTTTGTTTATTGATAAAGGTGACCATATCACCCAAGGCATAATAGGAACTTTCCAGGCAGAAATTTAATGCATCAACCGCCCGCTTATGCGCTTTGTAGCCAAACCAGTTAAAGCAAATCCACTGGATAGGGTGAAAAGCCACCAGCGACAAACCAAACAGCAGATAATGAATAGGGGTTAAAATGTAGCCTAAAAATTTCCTCATAGAGAGGCAAAGGTAGTGTTTAGTTGTAAGGTTGTAAAGTTGGAATGTTGTAAGGTTCCCTGGTTTCTAATAGCTATGGGTTTCAAATCCATAGCTATTAGAAAGACGTATCCTGATTAACTAATCACCGGTTAACTGATCACTCAGATTTGAGACTCTTCACCGGATTCACCAAAGCTGCCTTTATGGCTTGGAAGCTTACAGTTGCTAATGCGATCACTATAGACATTATCCCTGCTATGGCAAACATCCACCAGCTAATGTTTATCTTATAGGCAAAGGCCTGCAGCCATTTGTTCATAGCCCACCAGGCTATAGGTGTGGCGATGATGAATGATATGCTCACCAATCTTATAAATTCTTTGGAAAGGAGCGCTACAACTCCTGCTACGCTGGCTCCAAGTACTTTGCGTATGCCAATTTCTTTTTGGCGCTGTTCAGCGCTGAAGGCGGCTAAGCCGAACAAGCCGAGACAGGAGATCAAAATAGCCATAATAGTGAACGAGTTGATGATCTGTGATAAAGTGATCTCGGCTTCATATTGCTTTTGCACTTCCTGGTCGAGGAAGGAGTATTCAAATGGAGTTCCCGGCAGATTCTTTTGCCAGATGTTTTGCATTTTGTTTAACACCGATTTATAATTATCGCTGCTTACCGAAACTGTCATATATCCGAAGGCACGAGGGTCGCCGTTATAAAACAGCATAAATGGTCGCACTTCTCCGTGCAGCGAGTTATAGTTAAAATCCTTCATCACGCCGACCACGTCAACATAGTTTACCGGACCGTCCAGGTATTTACTATAAAGTCTTGTTCCAGGCGCTTTCATCGGGTCGAGGCCCAGCCTTTTGCAAAGGGTTTCGTTGATGAGTGTTTTCAGTGAGTCTTTAACGTGGAAATCGCGGCCGCTGATAAGCTTTATTCCATTGGTTTTGATAAATTTATCATCCGTATCCATGTTTTGGGCGTCAATAGCTGCAGTAGGACTACCGCCTCCAAGGTAAACGCCATGGTCGCGACCTACAAAATGGCTCAGGTAATTGTTGGCCATAGTAACACCTTTTACTTCAGATAGTTGCTGAAAATCAGTCGCAAGGCCGGTCATCCTGGCCTGCTGATCATCGGTATAAAATTTGAAAACCAACTTTTGATTTTTATCAAAGCCGAGGTCTTTATTTTTAATAAAATTGAGCTGGCTATAAATAATGATGATCCCGGTTATCAGTATAATAGAAAGTACAAACTGGAAAACAACCAGTGACCGTCGTATGCCTGAAGCTGATATTTGACTGGTAAAATTACCCTTCATTACTTTGATCGCCTCAAAAGCCGACAAATAGAATGCCGGGTAGCTGCCTGCCAGTACGCCTGTTATTACAACAATTGCCACCAACATCAGCCAAACACTGCCATTGCTTAATAACGAAAGATGTATATCAGTTTGTGTGATCTGGTTAAAGAATGGTAACAACAGGTATAGAAGCGGCAGGGCTAATAATACACCGATAAGCGTAAGCAGAAACGATTCGCCTAAGAATTGCTTTACCAAATCGCGTCGGCCTGCGCCAACAACTTTGCGAACGCCCACTTCTTTAGCGCGCTTAGATGCACGGGCCGTGCTTAAATTCATGAAATTGATACAAGCTATCAGCTGTATCATAATTGCTATACCAGCTAATATGTATAGTAGCGTAGGACTAATGGTTTTGCCCGGTTCATTTTCAAATCCGGTTGTGGTATGAATGGATGCAACCGGCTGCAGGTGCAATTGCTTGGTCATGCCCAGCTGTTTTAGCTGTTGTGCGCCATATTTGTTAAGGAAATCGGGAAACTTCTTCTCTAAAGCCGCAGCATCTGCATCAGGACGTAACTTAATAAAGGAATCGGTAAAGTTGTAGCCTGCCTATGCAGTATTATCCAGAACAAATTGCCCTGTACCACCACTACGCATGGTTACGAATATATGGTCTTCGAGAACCGACTTGCCCAGGCTGTTATCAACTACAGCAGCTACCCTGAAATCATGCTTACCGTCACCGTTGCTGATGGTGATCACTTTATTTATTGGGTCGGCATTGCCGAACAGCTTATCAGACACAGATTTTAGAAGAACAATGGAATAAGGCTGAGCCAATAGTCCAGGTGTATTTTTCCCGGCTACGAAATGATAGCTGAATACGTCGAAAAAGGTAGAATCGACATAAGCGAGGTTTTCTTCATAAAATGACTGCTCTTTGTATTTAAGCAGATTTTTACCACCTGTACCTACATGGCGGGTAAACTGCAGCACTTCAGGAAAATCGCGTTTGATGGCAGGCGCTATTGGTGGTGAGGTAGTAGCGTTGTGATGTTTGTCACCGGTAAGAGCCAGGTCTGTGGTGATCCGGTAGATATTTTCAGCGTTTTTATGATGTTTATCATAGCTGAACTGGTCCTGCACATAAAGCAATATGTACAAGCAGCAAAGCGTGCCCACGGCAAGACCGAAAATATTGATAAAGCTGAAGGTCTTATTCTTCAGCAAAAAGCGAAAAGCAGTTTTAAGGTAACTTTTGATCATGACTACCAGGGTTTTGTTGTACAACTAACTGTCTGAAATACTGAGACGATTACAGAATTCAGTAGGTTACAGCAAGTTGTACTAAGACGATGCCAAATAGTTATTTGATTGTATATAAGGTATTTGTGTTGATTTGCGTGAAAAATTTGTTCGCTTTTGATACAGCAAGTGTGCGGATGTGAAGGCGCAGAGTTGACTCATCCGGTCATTGCTACGCTCGACCCCCTTCTCTCCGCTTTGCGGAAAGAAGGATTTGATTAAAATACCCCCTCTTTGCGTAGCAGAGAGGGGGCAGGGGGTGAGTAGACTCTGCGATTTGCAATTATTAAACTAGATTCTTCCTTCCAATAGCATCAATTTTATTTTCAATATCGCTCCAACTGTCACTGAGTCAGTAATCTCACCACCACAAACCATACGGTATACCTCATCAAAAGGTACTTTCTTAATAACCAATTGCTCGGTATCCTCAGGTTCCGGTTCAAATTGCTGAAGATCTTGTGCAAGATAGATGATCGATAGCTCATCGGTTACTGAATTGGAAAGATGCATGCGTTGTATCTCTGTCCAACGGGAGGCTTTGAGGCCGGTCTCTTCCAGTAGTTCACGTTTTGCTGATTCAAGCGGGTCAACATCAAAGGCTCCTCCGCCTTCAGGTATTTCCCAGCTATATTGGTTTAGCACAAAACGATATTGCCCTACTAAATAAGTATTCATGTCTTCATCCAGCGGAACAATCCCCATCGCAAATCCTTTAAAATGCACTTTGCCATAAATACCCGGATTCCCAGAAGGGTTGATTACCTTGTATTCGGTTACACCAATCCAGGGATTATCATATACTACTTTTTCTGAGGTTATTTGCCAGGGGTTTTCTTCAGTTTGCTGCATAGGGTGATGTTATTTTGTAAAAATAAACATTGCTTTGTAACTTAACGCCACGTTAACCGTCTTATTGATACTATGCGTTACTTCCTTTGCATATTATTTCCACCGGCTGCGGTTTTAACAACCGGCAGAATTGGTGCGTTTATCCTAAGCTGCCTGCTTACGCTTTGCTTTTGGATACCCGGTGTTATTCATGCTGTGTTGGTTACCAATGATTTTTACGAAGCGAGAAGACATCGTCAGTTAATGCGTGCTGTCAGAAGGAACAGATATTAAAATATATACAAATAAAAAAGCGGCCCGATAATCAAGCCGCTTTTCTTTTTATATGCCAGGTATTACAGCCCAAATGCTGCTTTTACCTTATCAACGTAATCCAGTTTTTCCCAGGTAAACAGTTCAACTTCTACTTTCAGTTCTTCACCGTTAGGGCTGTAAAAGCTTTTTACTACTTTCTGGCTTGGTTTTCCAAAGTGGCCATAGGCCGCAGTTTCGCTGTATATCGGGTGACGCAGTTTAAAACGGGTTTCGATAGCATAAGGGGTCATATCAAAAATGCCTTCTACTTTTTTGGCGATCTCGCCATCGCTTAAGCCTACTTTTCCGCTACCATAGGTATTTACATAAATACCCATTGGCTGTGCTACACCGATAGCGTAAGATACCTGTACCAATACTTCATCGCAAACACCGGCAGCAACCAGGTTTTTAGCAATGTGACGTGTTGCATAAGCTGCCGAACGGTCCACTTTTGATGGGTCTTTGCCCGAGAATGCGCCACCACCGTGTGCACCTTTACCTCCATAAGTATCTACAATGATCTTACGACCGGTTAAACCTGTATCTCCATGCGGACCGCCGATCACAAATTTACCTGTAGGGTTAATGTGATATTTAATATCGTCATTAAATAAATGCGCATATTTTGGATACTTAGCCTTTACACGCGGGATCAGGATGTTGATAATATCATCGCTGATCTTTTTCAGCATTACTTTTTCTTCACCAAAATCATCATGCTGAGTGGATATTACTATCGCATCGATGCGTGTAGGCTGGCTGTTATCATTGTATTCTAACGTAACCTGCGATTTTGCATCCGGGCGAAGGTATTTGATCTCCTGGTTTTCGCGACGGATAGCTGCCAACTCGATCAATAAAGCGTGTGCAATATCCAAAGCCAATGGCATGTAGTTAGCTGTCTCCACAGTAGCATAACCAAACATCATCCCCTGGTCGCCCGCGCCTTGTTCCTGTTTTTCCTTACGGTCAACACCTTGGTTGATGTCCGGAGATTGCTCGTGTATGGCTGATAGCACCCCGCAGGAGTTGCCATCAAACATATATTCGCTCTTGTTATAGCCGATCTTGTTGATCACATCCCGCGCAATTTTCTGCACGTCCAGATATGCTTTTGATTTTACCTCGCCCGCCAAAAAGACCTGGCCAGTTGTAACCAGAGTCTCGCAGGCTACTTTTGATTCGGGGTCAAAAGCTAAAAAATTGTCAATTAATGCATCCGATATCTGGTCTGCAACTTTATCCGGATGTCCCTCTGATACGGATTCTGAAGTGAATAAATAGGGCATAAAAAATTTTGTTAAGCAACAAATTAATTAATTAAAAGCAGGAAATCTAACGGGATCGCGGTTTAAAAAAGGAAACTGGGTTTAGCACTTTTTTACGTGGTTGCAATCCAGTTCTGTACGTAAATATTAAAGGTACAAGAACAACAAATCAGTCCACTTTCGAAGGGCAAAAATAAAACAATTTTTTACAAAGCCGAAAATCCGGTTACTTTTGACGGTCAAATTATATTAGTTGAAAAGGAAAGCCTTATTTATCATAAACCCGATCTCAGGAGGAAAAACGAAAGACCAGGTTCCTGCCCTGATAAAGAATATATTGGATCACACGCAGTTTGAAGCCACTATTGTTTATACAGAACGGGCAATGCATGGCAGTGATCTGGCAAAGGAGGCCGTTGGTGTTTATGATTATGTGATCGCAGTTGGAGGGGACGGCACTGTTAATGAAATAGCCTCAGCTATAGTGGGAACTAATATCGCTTTGGGTATTATCCCTTTTGGCTCGGGTAATGGACTTGCACGCTTCCTGAACATCCCAATGGATACAGCCAAATCTATTGAAACTATTAATGGCGAGCGCGTTGAGGCAATTGATTCAGCCCAACTAAATGGACAAAGGTTTTTCAACCTCGCAGGTATGGGGTTTGATGCCCGCATTGCGGAGGTCTTCTCGCACGATAAAAACCGCGGATTTTGGGCCTATGTGAAATCATCCTTGCGTGAAATATCCAGGTACAAGGCCGAAACTTACCATATCAACATAGACGGGACTGAATATGTACGCGATGCTTTCATGCTCAGCATAGCCAATTCTTCCCAATTCGGTAATAATGCACATGTTTCGCCGCATGCTTCGGTGCAGGATGGATTGCTTGATATATGCGTCATCAAACAATTTCCGCTCTGGAGTTTTATTGAAATGGGTGTCAGGATGTTCGCAAAAACCGCTGATAAATCAAAATATGTAGAGATAATCCGTGGAAAAAACATTAAGATCAGGCGTTCAACTGATGGCCCTGTTCATTTGGATGGCGAGCCGCAGATGATGGGAAAGGAAGTAAGTATACAGATAGTTCCTGCATCGTTAAGGATAATAACAGGGGAGGGGTTTGGCAAAAACTCTAATATCTAATTTCTAAACTCTAAATAATTTTGATTAGTAACTTTTTAGAATTTAGGATTTAGAATTTAGTGTTTAGCATTTAATCAAAAATCATGTCAAAGAAATTCAAAGACTTTTCGCAGATCGTTTATTCTACCGATCCCGACTATCAATATAATGGCGATACCGGGTTTGCAGCATCAACGCTGCCACCGCAACAGCAAGACCTCAGGATTCACCTTGATCGCAAGGGCGGTGGTAAGGTAGTGACAAGAATCGTAGGCTTTGTGGGCAAAGAAACCGATTTGGAAGCAATAGGCAAACAATTAAAGACAAAATGCGGGGTTGGCGGCTCAGTAAAAGACGGTGAAATATTGTTGCAAGGCGACTTTCGCGAAAGGGTGCTGACTTTATTACAGGCCGACGGGTATAAGGCAAAAAAGGCGGGTGGTTAGTGTATTGAAATTTTTTAAAACACTAACTTAAATTATTGAAAATAAATTATTTATATAAGTGTAAAACTTACATAATGTAAATAATTATTCAAATTTTCTTGTTTGTTACTTCTTAAAAGCGGTATTTTTGCACAAACCAATTTATACCGAATTAATGAGAAATGCTTCTAAAAACCTACCTGGTCTGGGTTATTTGAATCTGGATCGGGCAAATGCTATTTTTTATCAATTAACGCCGGCGGAGCTTGTTGAAGCCGCCTTGTTAAGACATGAGGGCGTACTGTCAGATACAGGTGCACTGGCTATAGATACCGGTGAATTTACCGGCCGCTCTCCCAAAGACAGATTTATTGTTGAAGATGATATCACCCGGGATACCGTTTGGTGGGGTGAGGTGAATATTAAATTTGATGCCAAAAAATTTGATACCTTATATAATAAGGTAACCGACTACCTGCGCGAACGCGAAATATTCGTACGCGATTCGTCGGCCTGCGCAAATGAGAAATACCATATAGATATAAGAGTGATTACAGAGACCGCCTATCAGAACCTCTTTGTTCACCACTTATTCCGCCGCCCCGAGGTGGCAAACCCTACATCAACACCTGAATGGACCGTAATTGCCGCACCTGGTTTTAAGGCTGACCCGGCAGTGGATGGCACACGGCAGCATAATTTTTCTATCCTGAATTTTAGCAAAAAAATCGTTCTGATAGGCGGCACAGGGTATACCGGCGAGATCAAAAAGGGCATATTCTCTGTATTGAACTTTGTTTTGCCGCACGAAAGGAAGGTGCTTTCCATGCACTGCTCAGCTAATACAGGGGCAAAAGGCGATACTGCAATATTCTTTGGCTTGTCGGGAACCGGGAAAACCACACTCTCTGCTGACCCGGAACGCAGCCTGATTGGCGATGATGAACACGGTTGGAGTGATTATACCATATTTAACTTCGAAGGCGGCTGTTATGCCAAATGCGCCGATCTGACTCCTGAAAAAGAGCCGCAGATATTCAGCGCCATCAAGTTTGGTGCATTGCTGGAAAACATCAATTTTAATGATGGCACGCGTGAAGTCAATTTCTCCAATATTGATAAGACTGAGAATACGCGTGTAGCTTATCCGATGTATTATGTAAACAATGCAGTTATCCCATCGTTAGGCTCATCGCCCAAAAATATTTTCTTTTTAACTGCCGACGCGTTTGGTGTATTGCCCCCGATATCAAAACTGACCGATGCGCAAGCAATGTATTATTTCATTTCAGGCTATACCGCCAAGGTTGCCGGGACGGAAGCTGGTATAAACGAACCTAAAACAACCTTTTCAGCGTGTTTTGGCCAGGCATTTTTACCACTGAACCCGGTTGAATACGCCAGGCTGCTGGGAAATAAGTTAAAAGACCATAATGTAAATGTATGGCTGGTAAATACCGGTTGGACGGGCGGCCCTTACGGAGTGGGAAAAAGAATGAGGCTTCAGTACACCCGCTCCATGATAACTGCCGCTATAAACGGTCAGCTGGATCATGTACATTACAGAAAGCACCCGGTATTTAATTTAAATATGCCCGTAAGTTGTCCTGATGTGCCGGATAGTATATTAAATCCGCGTAATACCTGGGCCGATAAGGATAGTTATGACGAAAAAGCAAATAATCTGGCTATGGCATTTATAAAAAATTTCGAACAATATGTAAATCACAGTAATTCAGACATAATAAATGCCGGGCCCCGGGTAACTATAGCAGTATAGTTACATATTTTTATAGGTGATCGCTTGCTATTAACAAAAAAAATAGTTTTCATTGCAAAAAGATTGTCTGTAACAAGACAATTTTTTTATTTGGTGGCGTTATGTAAATCACAGTTTGCATGCGAATAACATCAATAGTATTAAATAATTATAAAGATTATCAGAAAAAGTTTTTTTATTTCAGTAAAATTCTAATTTTGTTATCCGCTTTTAATACATGCACATTAATTAACTTTATTATAAACAAAAACTAAAACTAAAAACTAAAGTAATGGCAACCGCACCAACAAAACCAACAGCTCCGGTAAAAAAAGAAGGCTCAGGCGCATCGAGCATGTTTGCAGTACTAACTATTCCAATCTGTTTGATCGTAGCGATCCTGATTTTCATCTTTATACTTGGTGATCCAAGCCACTATGCAGGCGGCGACGTAGAACACGGAAACCCTGGTGACGTATTTGGTACTGTACACAGAGGTGGTCCGATCGTACCGGTAATTATGTCATTCGTAATGATGGTAATCGTATTCTCTATCGAAAGAGCAATCGTGATCGGCAGAGCATCAGGTACAGGTAGCGTTGATTCTTTTGTGAGAAAAATCACTTCTTTGTTAAATGCAGGTAACATTGATGCAGCTAACGCAGAGTGCGACAAACAAAAAGGTTCAGTAGCTAACGTAATCAAATCAGGTCTGAAAAAATACCGTGAAATGGAAGCTGACGCATCGTTAACCATCGATCAGAAAACACTGGCAATCCAGAAAGAGATCGAAGAAGCTACCGCATTAGAAATGCCAATGCTTGAACAAAACCTGACTATTATCGCAACATTAGTATCAATCGGTACCCTGATGGGTCTGTTAGGTACGGTTGTGGGTATGATCAGAGCGTTCGCTACACTTGCTGCTTCAGGTGCTCCAAATACATCTGAGCTGTCTTCAAGTATCTCTGAAGCTTTGATCAACACAGCGTTAGGTATCACAACCTCGGCTTCATCTATTATCCTGTACAACTTCTTCACATCAAAAATTGATAAGCTGACTTATGCTATCGATGAGACTGGTTTCAGCATCGTGCAAACATTTGCTGCTTCTCACGCTAACAAAAGATAAGGAAATATTAGTGAAATAGTTTTCCGCGGTGTGCTATACTAAATAAACATAGCGGTAGTTAACAACATTATACACTAGATATTTTTAAAAGATTTATTAATTATGGCGAGAGTAAAAATTCCCAGGAAGAGCACGGCGTTGGATATGACGGCTATGTGCGACGTGGCGTTTCTTTTGCTTACCTTCTTCATATTAACAGCAAAGTTGAGGCAGGAAGACCCGCTGCACGTTGACGTGCCGGCTTCTACCATCACCCAGCTGGTACCAGACGATAACCTTGCAACCATATCCATAGGTAAAGGCAAAGTGTTCTTTGGTATAGAAGGTACAGATATTCGCAAGGCGTTGCTTACAGAGATGGGTAAAAAGTATAATATCCCCTTTACACCCGAGGAAACAAATAGATTTGCGGTAATCCCAACCTTTGGTGTGCCATTGGCGCAGTTAAAACAATACATTGCCCTGGATGAAGAAGGAAGAAAGAAATTTCCTCAATCTGGCATCCCTACAGACTCAACTAATAATAGCGAGTTGTTCAACTGGATACATGAGGCAAGGGTTGTTAATGCCAGCTTGCACAACATACAGCTTCGTGTCGCAATTAAAGGAGATGCACCGGATAAATACCCGGACTACAAAAACGTAGTGGATATCCTTCAAAAACAAGGAGTAAATAAGTTTAGTTTAATTACAACGCTTAAATCAAAATAATATAAAGCTATGGCAGAATTAGATACCTCCGGGGGCGGAGGGAAAAAAGGCGGAAAGATTAGAAGTAAGAAAGCTTCTACCCGTATCGACCTTACAGCGATGGTTGACCTGGCTTTCTTATTGATCACATTCTTTATCATGACTACAACACTGGCCAAGCCAAAAGCTATGGACATGGTAATGCCTGATAAAAGTGTGAAAGATGTGCAATTGCCGGTACCTGAAAGCCGTACTATGACCATTCTTTTAGGTTCTAACAACAAAATGGAATGGTATATCGGTGCGCCGGGTAAATCGGCCCCAACTGTCGATAACTTCGGCAAAAACGGAATCCGTAAAACGTTAATAGAGAAAAACAAGGAAGTAGAAGCAACACATGCTGGTCCGGATAATTTTATGATCGTGCTGGTTAAACCAAGCGCCAAGTCAACTTACAAAGACTTTGTAAACATAATGGACGAGATCAATATTACCGGGATCAAAAGCTACGGTGTTGTAGATATTACACCTCAGGAAACTGCTCTGTTAACCAAAGACGGTTTAAACTAAAAAACAATATTAAACGTTATTAAATAAAACCCACAAAAATCATGTTAGGATCAAAATTAGATATCTTGAAGCCCGAGTGGATTGATGTGGTTTTCTCTGACAGGAATAAAGCGTACGGTGCGTATGATCTGAGGAAGCAAAATCCAAAAACAACCAATAAGGCCCTTATAATAGGTGTGCTGTTGTTTGTATTTATTATATCATTTCAAACCATCTTAAACTTTATTGAAGGTTTTATTCCAAAAGCCTCTGAAAAAGTGAAAATCACCAATGTGGTGCTGCAACCACCACCCCCAGTAAACCAAAAGAAACCACCTCCGCCGCCACCGGAACCACCAAAACCGAAGGTTGACCAGGTGAAGTTCCCTCCTCCGGTAGTAAAACCGGATAATGAAGTGAAGGAACAACCACCAACGGTGAAAGAACTTGAGGTTGCTGACCCAGGTCAGAAAAACATCAAGGGTGACCCGAATGCTGAGATCAAGATCGATGAGCCTGTAGGTAATTCAGACGTAAAACAAGTAACCGAGGAAGACCCTAACAAGATCTTTACCGCGGTTGAGAAAGAACCTGGATTTGTAGGCGGTATCGAGAAGTTTTATAAATACCTGCAAAACAACATTCGTTATCCGGCAGTAGCTAAGGAAAACAATGTTCAGGGTAAAGTATTCGTGACCTTCGTGGTTGAAAAAGACGGATCACTTACTGATATTAAGGTTGTTCGTGGTATCGGCAGCGGTTGCGACGAAGAAGCAACACGCGTGTTGAGGAACTCTCCGAAATGGACACCTGGTATCCAGAACGGCCGCCCGGTACGTGTTCAATACACTATGCCGATCAGCTTTACACTACAAACAGAAGATCAATAGGTCTGATGCCATACAAATTTAATTTCAAGCAAAAATCGCCCAAAAGGCGGTTTTTGCTTATTTTAGGCTTAGCCACCTTCGTCGCCTGCTTCACTGTAGGGCTGATGATCATGTTTTGGAGCAAGCTATATACCAGTCTGAACCTTGAAGGCTCTCAAAGATGGCTTTTTGGTTCAGTTTTTTTAATATACGGAATACTTCGTTTTATCCGTTTATTCAGAGAGGATCCTGACAATGAAAAGTAAATTCGGTGCTATCGTCCTAACCTTATTTTTACTGGCTGCTTTTGAGTCGTGTAAAAGAAAAAGTAATGTTCCTGTTTACACAGATACCTACAAAAGCGGTTCGATACAATTCGTGTCTGACGAATCTTTTGCACCCATACTCGACCAGGAGATCTATATTTTCAAGAACGACAACACCAAGGCCGATCCTAAAATAGTTTACAAACCTGAAAATGAGGCAGTAAAATACTTGTTGAGTGATAGCTCCAGATGCGCATTTTTAAGCAGAAAACTGGACGCAAGTGAGGTGCAAACATTGCAATCGCATAATTTGCCGGTAATAGAGAACGTTTTTGCTAAAGATGCTGTGGCAGTTATAGTGAACCAGGCCTCAAATGATACACTGATCTCGGTTAACGAGATCAAAAGAATGTTAGCCGGTCAGTATAAAACTGATAAGAGTATCGTATTTGATAACCCGAACTCGAGTTTGGTAAGGTATTTGAAAGATTTTTCCGGAGAAAAGGAACTTAAACAGAAAAATATTTACGCGCTGAAGTCAAACAAGGAAGTTATTGAATATGTTAGTAAACATCCGGAGGCTATCGGTATCATCGGTTTTAGCTGGTTGAACGACCCGGATGCCGACTATGCACCGGCAGCTCAAAAAGTGAAGATAGTTTCGATAAAGGATGAGAGCAGTAAAACCGACCCGAATACTTACTTCAGACCTTCGCAAGAAACATTATATAAAAATCAGTACCCCCTTAAACGTGATTTATATATTATAAATTGTTCTGGAAGGAAAGGTTTGGCAACAGGTTTTGAATTATTTATTCGTGATGATAAGGGCCAACGTATTATATTGCGCTCGGGTTTATTACCGGTTAATATTCCTGAAAGAAATGTTACGATTCATAATAAATTTTAATATTGCATTACTGTTATAAATTGTTAATAAACCTTAATTTATATACAGGGTCAAACACAAAAAATGCAAATTTATATACAGATTGAAAAACAATAAATAAACTATAATATCAATAATGAGTTATCGTTATTTGCGATAACCTTTACACACACACCACATTACCATTAAAAACTAATTAACAGATGAAGATTATCAGTAAAATAGCTGCAGCCGGACTGGGCCTGGTATTCGCGGGGACATCGGTTTTCGGACAAAGCCTTGCCGATGCTAAAAAAGCTATTGATGCGGAGCAATTCCAGAAAGCCAAATCGATGCTTAAAAATTTGGTGAACACCCAATCAACCAAGGATGAAAATTATTTTTACCTGGGTTGGGTTTATATAAAGCAGGACTATCCGGATTCAGCAAAAACGGTGTTCCAAAAGGGGTTAGGAGTAAACGCTAACTCGGCATTGAACCATGTAGGTTTGGGTATAGTTGCCCGTTTGGATAAAGATAAAGCTGGTGCGCAAGCTCAATTTGCCCAGGCTACAACTTTAGCAGGTAAAGACAGTAAGCCTTATGTATATATTGCTAAAGGTTACCTGTTACCGGATGCAAATGGCAAAGTTGCCCCTGCTGATGCAACAGCAGCTTTGGATATATTAACCAAAGGCAACACTGCGAGCGCTACAAAAAGCAAGGATAAAAATGCAACTCCTCAGTCAAATGATCCTGAGTTGTTCATTACCATGGGTGAGGCTGACCGTGTATTGCTGAAGAGTAATGATGCATACACCAATTTATCAACTGCCTTAACCCTTGATCCGAAATCAGCTGCTGCTGACGTTGGTTTGGGTGTACTATGGAAATATGCCGATAACTTTGAAGACGCTCAAAAGCAATTCCAGGCAGCTTTAGCTATTGACCCTAATTATGGCCCTGCTTACCGTGAGTGGGCTGAAACAGACCTACGCTGGGCACAAAGCAACCCAAGCGTGGCTTCAGCAAAAGTAAAAGAAGCTGCTGAGCAGTATAAAAAATATATAAGCTTAACCGACTACTCTCCTGAATCTCAAATGCGCTATGCGGACTTCCTGATCAACGCAGGTGATTTCAAAACTTTACAACAAGTGGCAGGAGACATTGCTAAAAATGCAAATGCCAATTTGAGGGCATACAGATACGAGTTGTATGCAGCCGTAGAAAATAAAGATTACCCGGCTGCTATAACTGCCGGAAATACCTGGATTACGAAAGCTGACCCTAAACGCGTTATCCCTCGTGACTATATGTATCTGGGGCGTGCACAAATAGGCAGTGGCCAAGACTCATTAGGTGTTCAATCTTTGCAAAAAGCTTTGCAACTGGATAGCAGTTTTGTTGACGCCTATCAGGATATCGCAAAAGCCTATGTAAATCAAAAGAAATACAAGGAAGCTGCGGTGGCATATGATATTTATAGCACTAAATCAAGAAATGCTAAGTTGACAGATCGTTTCTATGCAGGACTTTACTATTACTTTGGTTTTACTGTTGAAGATGCAGCCAAATACAAAGATCCTAAAGCTGCAAGAAGTGATAGCGATCTGCTTGTTAAAGCTGATACCGCATTCAGCTATGTGATCCAAAAAACAGGAAGCAATCCATTTGCACTGGCTTATATTTACAGAGCAAGAATTGCTGACTTACATGAAAATGACCGTAATAATATTAAAGGATTAGCAAAACCATATTATGAGAAGTTTATCGAACTTACTTTGGCAAAAGGCGCTATAGGTGATGACAGAACTAAAACAAATATGGCTGAAGCTTACGATTATTTAGGCACTTACGCTGAGTTCAAGGAAAAAGACGAAGCAAAAGCTGCTGAAAACTTTGGTAAAGCACGCGACCTTGTTCCGACCGATAAACCGGCGCTTGACTACTTCAAGCGCAAAGGTGGCGGCAAGAGCAAGTAATTGTAAAAAAGAAAATACAGGCCTTCCGGATTCCGGGAGGCTTTTTTTGTTTATAATTATTTATCCATTACTATATTTGCACCATGGAAGTACAAAGTTTGCCCATAAATTATCTGCCTATCATTTTCCAGATGGTAGTGGCTGTAGGTTTCGTGGTTACCACTATGTTTGTAACGCATAAAATTGGTCCTAAGCGTGTTACCAGCGATAAGCTGACCCCGTTTGAATCGGGTATCGAAGTAATCGGTAATGCCCGTACACCCATGTCGATCAAATACTTCCTGGTGGCTATCCTGTTCGTATTGTTCGACGTGGAAGTAATATTTATGTATCCATGGGCGGTTAATTTCAGGGAGCTTGGTAAAGATGGCATGATAGAAATGTTCATTTTTATGGGTACGTTATTACTGGGCTTTATATACGTTATCAAAAAAGGCGCATTGGATTGGGATTGATTGGTGAATAGTGAATAGTGAATAGAGTAGCTCGATAAGAATTTACTCACCACTCACCATTGACTATTCACTACTCACCACTTTAGATTAATTCTAAATAAAATACTATCGTTTTAGTGTACATTTTACAGCTTTATTATTAGTAAATTTGCAAATGTTATCAATCTATGGTAACGTTTATTCTATTTATAGATCATGAGTGAAATTCAAATTGTTGAAGCTCCTCCAGGCGTAGAAGGCGCAGGCTTTTTTGCCACGTCGCTTGATAAAGCAATCGGCTTAGCGCGTTCCTACTCATTGTGGCCACTTCCCTTTGCCACTTCTTGTTGTGGTATCGAATTTATGGCTACAATGGCTTCTACTTACGATTTGTCGAGATTTGGTGCAGAGCGATTAAGTTTTTCCCCACGCCAGGCAGACCTGCTGATGGTGATGGGTACAATTTCAAAAAAAATGGGTCCTGTTTTGAGACAGGTGTATTTGCAAATGGCCGAACCCCGCTGGGTATTGGCTATGGGAGCCTGTGCTTCGAGCGGTGGCATATTTGATACCTATTCGGTGTTGCAGGGTATTGATGAGATCATTCCTGTGGATGTTTACATACCGGGTTGCCCGCCGCGTCCCGAAGCTGTTATTGATGGCTTTATGCAGATCCAGAAACTGGTGCAGACGGAGTCGTTGCGCAGAAGAAATACACCTGAATATCAAAAATTACTAGCTTCATACGGTATTCAATAATGAGCAAGATAACCAACGAAGAGTTGCTGAACAGCATCAAGGCCAAATTCGACACTGATGTAACCAATATCAGCGAACCTTTTGGACTACTAACCCTTGAAACCAGCCGCGAAAAGATCATCGACCTGCTGACCTTTTTAAAGACAGACGCTGCGCTTCAGTTTATATATCTGACGGACATCACCGCAATCCATTACCCCGAAACGGAGAAGCCTATTGGTATTATTTACCATCTGCATAGTTTGGTAAATAATATCCGTATCCGCATAAAGGTGTTTGTTGCTGATGGCGATGTAAAAATGCCTACGGCAACTGTACTTTGGAACGGCGCCAACTGGATGGAACGCGAAACTTACGATTTATTCGGCGTTGTTTTCGAGGGGCACCCTGATCTGCGCAGGATATTGAACGTGGATGATATGACGGTTTTCCCGATGAGGAAGGAATATCCGCTGGAGGATCCAAACCGTGTTGATAAACGAGATTACTTTTTTGGAAGATAATAGAAGATGAGAACTCATCCTGTATATACTGATAACGACCCGCAAACCGAGTACTCGACCCTGAATCTCGGGCCAACGCATCCGGCCACACATGGTGTGTTCCAGAATGTGTTGACCCTGGATGGCGAGCGTATTGTAAGTGGTGTATCGACCATAGGTTATATCCACCGGGCTTTTGAAAAAATTGCCGAACACAGGCCATTCTACCAGATCACTCCGCTGACCGACAGGATGAACTATTGTTCGTCGCCCATCAATAACATGGGCTGGCACATGACGGTGGAAAAACTTTTAGGTATAAAAATGCCTAAACGTGTAGATTATATGCGCATCGTCATTATGGAGCTTGCCCGTATATCAGATCATATTATTTGTAATGGTGTATTGGGTGTGGATACGGGTGCCTTCACCGGTTTCCTCTATATGATGAAATTCCGTGAAGACATTTACGAAATATACGAGGAGATATGCGGATCGCGCCTTACTACCAATGTTGGCCGTATAGGCGGCTTTGAACGCAACTTTAATCCTATTCTTTTTGAAAAAACACGTAAGTTTTTAAAAGAATTTCCAGCCGCACTAAAAGAATTCGAAGCGCTGTTTAACCGCAACAGAATTTTCATAGATCGTACTACAGATGTTGCTGCCGTTACCGCAGAGGATGCTTTGAGCTATAGCTGGAGCGGTCCTTTGTTGCGTGCAGCCGGCGTTGACTACGATGTAAGGGCAATGGAGCCATACAGCTCATACGAGGAGTTCGATTTTGAAGTTCCGGTAGGCAGCAATGGCGATGTTTATAACCGTTTCCTGGTTCGTAACGAAGAAATGTGGCAGAGCCTTCGCCTGATTGAACAGGCTTTAAAGAAAATAGAAAAAGAACCTTCGGATATATTCCATGCAGACGTGCCTGAATTCTATCTGCCTCCAAAAGAGGAAGTTTACAATAATATGGAAGCGCTTATCTATCACTTTAAAATTGTGATGGGTGAAATACCAACCCCTACTACCGAAGTTTACCACGCAGTGGAAGGCGCTAACGGCGAGTTAGGCTTTTACCTGGTAAACGATGGCGGGCGTTCGCCTTACCGCTTGCATTTCCGCAGGCCAAGCTTCATCAATTACCAGATGTATGCGCCAATGAGCCGTGGTATGTTGTTATCGGATGCGATCATAAACATGAGTAGTTTAAATATTATAGCCGGAGAATTAGATGCTTAGAGTTGAAGACACTGGCGTTCCGGTTACATTTTCGCCGGAACTGATAAAAAAGTTCGATGAGATAGTAAGCCGTTATCCGAAAGGAAAACAGAAATCAGGCTTATTGCCTATCCTGCATTTGGTACAGGCTGAGTACGGCTGGGTTAGCACCCCTGCTATGGATAAAGTAGCAGAGTACCTGGATATACAGCCGATAGAAGTATACGAAGTAGCTACTTTCTATACGATGTATTTTATGCGCCCGCAAGGGAAATATGTGCTGGAAGTTTGTCGCACAGGGCCTTGTGGTATAGTAGGCGCCGATAAGATAATGGATCATATCGAGGAAAAACTGGGCGTAAAAGAAGGTGAAGTGACTGCCGACGGCTTATTTAGCTGGAGAGGGGTAGAATGCCTGGCAGCATGCGGATTTGGTCCGGTATTGCAGATTGGCCCTGAATATACTTTTTATGAAAAACTGACCAATGAATCGGTTGATCAGCTGATCGGCGATCTGAGGGCAAAAGCAAATAATTAATGATAGTAACTAAAGCGAGAGTAATATACGGCGATGTGATCCTGGTGATCGCGCTGCTTGCATTTTACTTTCTGACCAAACAGTTGACCGAGAATGTGCTGGCGATGAGTTTGATCATATTACTGTTAGTTGGCCGGAGCATTTTCTGGCATGTCAACTGGTACAAGGCAACAGGTAAAATTTACTAAGATGAGCCGGGGAAAATTAATTTTTACGGATGCTGTATTTTTTGTTAGTACAATACTAATCTGGTACGCTACAGATGGATTCAAGAAGTCAATGGGCGTGTTTTTATTCATGATTATTTTTGCATTTGCTGCATGTATAAAGCAACATGCTGAATATTATAACCGCACCAAAAAGATTTATTAATAGCAATGGGACGCAAATTATTATTAGAACATATAAACGTACCCGGCATCAACACCTTTGATGTATACCGGTCAAAAGGCGGTTATGCTTCTGTTGAAAAGGCCTTGAAAATGGCCCCGAACGATATTGTGGAGGAGGTAAAGAAATCGGGTTTACGCGGCCGAGGCGGTGCAGGTTTCCCTACCGGGATGAAATGGAGCTTTTTGGCTAAACCCGAAGGCGTTCCCCGTTACCTGGTTTGCAATGCCGACGAGTCGGAACCCGGAACTTTTAAGGACCGTTATTTAATGACTTATATCCCTCACTTATTGATCGAGGGTATGATCGTTTCGAGTTTTGCTTTGGGTGCCAATGTATCTTACATCTATGTTCGCGGCGAAATGATGCCGCAGATACGCATCCTTGAAAAAGCCATTGCCGAAGCAAAAAATAAGGGATTTCTTGGTAAAAATATATTAGGCAGCGGCTACGATCTTGAACTGTATGTTCAACCTGGTGGCGGCGCTTACATCTGCGGAGAAGAAACTGCTTTGCTGGAATCACTGGAAGGTAAACGCGGTAACCCGCGCATTAAGCCACCATTCCCGGCTATTGCTGGTTTGTACGGCTGTCCTACCGTAGTAAATAACGTTGAGTCAATTGCTGCTGTAGTGCCTATCATTAATGATGGTGGCGAAGAATATGCAAAGATCGGTATCGGTCGTAGTACAGGTACTAAACTGATCTCTGCAGGTGGTAACGTAAAGAAGCCAGGTGTTTACGAGATCGACTTGGGCTTGCCTGTTGAAGAGTTTTTATACTCAGATGAATATTGCGGCGGTATAGCCAATGGCAAACGACTGAAAGCGGTTGTTGCCGGTGGATCATCAGTGCCGATCCTTCCTGCTAACCTGTTCATGAAAACAGTTAATGGCGATGCCCGCCTGATGAGCTATGAATCATTAGCTGACGGGGGCTTTGTGAGCGGAACGATGATGGGGTCAGGAGGCTTTATCGCTTATGACGAAGATCAATGTATCGTTCGCAACACCTGGAACTTTACCCGTTTCTATCACCATGAAAGCTGCGGACAATGTTCGCCATGCCGTGAAGGTACAGGCTGGATGGAAAAAGTATTGCACCGTTTGGAATATGGCCATGGCAAAATGAGCGACATGGATTTGCTGGTGGATGTGTCGAAGAAGATAGAAGGTAATACCATTTGTCCGCTTGGTGATGCAGCAGCATGGCCGGTAGCCAGCGCTATCCGTCACTTCCGTGATGAGTTTGAATGGCATGTGACCAACCCAGGCGAAGCAACAGCAAGAAATTTCGGATTAGCACATTATGCTGATCCGCTGCCAAAAGTAGAACCAAAAGTGGCGTAAGCCTCTGAATAAAAAGAATTGTCATTCTGAGCGATAGCGAAGAATCTTCTGCGACAGGCATCGCAGAGAGGCAAGGCGAAGAAGATGCTTCGTCCCTCAGCATGACAAGGATAAAATTTTTGACTTACTATAATGTCAGATAAATTAAAAGTAACGATAGACGGTATTCCCGTTGAAGTGGACCCGGGAACAACCATCCTAAATGCTGCAAGGCAGATAGGTGGTGATATTGTTCCGCCGGCAATGTGCTATTACTCTAAATTACAGGGTAGTGGTGGTAAATGCCGCACCTGTTTGGTAAAAGTGAGCAAAGGATCTGAAAAAGATCCCCGCCCTATGCCTAAGCTGGTAGCATCGTGCCGTACCACAGTGATGGATGGAATGGAGGTGCAAAATATTACTTCGCCGGAAGTAATTGAAGCACGCAAGGGAGTAGTAGAAATGTTATTGATCAACCATCCGCTGGATTGTCCTATTTGCGACCAGGCAGGTGAGTGCGATCTGCAAAATTTAGGCTTTGACCACGGCGCAGCTAAAACCCGTTATGAGTTTGACCGCCGTACTTTCCATAAAATTGATATTGGTGATAAGATACAGCTGCACATGACCCGCTGTATCCTATGCTACCGTTGTGTGTTCACTGCCGATCAGATCACCGATCATCGTATCCATGGTATTTTGAACCGCGGCGATCATTCTGAAATATCTACCTATATCCAGGCTGCTGTTGACAACGATTTCTCAGGAAACGTGATCGATGTTTGCCCGGTAGGTGCATTAACCGATAAGACTTTCCGTTTCCGCAACCGTGTTTGGTTCACCAAACCTGTTGAGGCACACCGCGATTGTGATCATGAAAAATGCAATGGCAAAGTTACCCTGTGGTACAAAGGCGAAGACGTATTGCGCGTAACTGCACGTAAAGATGTATATGGCGAAGTAGAAGAATTCATCTGCAATACCTGTCGTTTTGATAAAAAGAAAACAAGCGATTGGGTGATTGAAGGTCCACGCAAAGTGGAGAACTGGTCAGTGATCAGTGCGAATAAATATGACACATTGCATCCTCTGCCGGTTGTAAAAACCAACCCCGTATTGCAGGAAGCAAACAAAGAACAATTTGAAAGGGAGACACGACTATAATGGAGACCGGAGAAATAATAGTAAGACTAGTACTGATCGTGGTGATATTCCTGATCAGTTTGGTGATTGCCATGTATTCAACTTATGCCGAGCGTAAGATCGCGGCTTTCTTCCAGGATAGGGTTGGCCCTAACCGTGCAGGCCCGGCTGGTATTTTTCAGCCTTTGGCTGACGGCGCTAAGATGTTCCTGAAAGAAGAGATCATTCCAACCAATTCAAGCAAATTCCTGTTCATTGTTGGCCCTTCGCTGGCAATCATGACAGCCTGTATCGGTTCAGCTGTTATTCCATGGGGACAACAGATACAGATAGGCGGCAAATTGTATGATCTGCAGGTTACCGATATTAACGTTGGCTTATTATACATCTTCGGCGTGGTATCATTGGGTGTATATGGCATCATGATCGGTGGCTGGGCGTCAAACAATAAATACTCTTTGTTGGGCGCTATCCGCGCGGCATCCCAAAATATCAGCTACGAAATTGCGATGGGTTTGTCCATCATCGCTTTGTTGATGGTCAGGAATACGTTAAGCCTGAAGGAAATTGCTGAACAACAGCATGGCTGGCACTGGAACGTGCTTTATCAGCCAATAGGCTTTATCCTGTTCATTGTATGTGCATTTGCCGAAACCAACCGTTCACCATTTGATTTGCCTGAGTGCGAAACAGAGCTGGTTGGTGGTTATCACACCGAATATTCATCCATGAAACTGGGCTTTTACCTGTTTGCTGAGTATATCAACATGTTCGTATCATCGGCAGTGATGGTTACCTTGTATTGGGGTAGCTACAATTATCCGGGTATGGATTGGGTGGCTGCACATTTAGGCTCAGTTGCCGCACCTTTGATTGGCGTAGTAGTAGTATTTGCAAAAATATTCTTGTTCATCTTCTTCTTTATGTGGGTGCGCTGGACTATCCCGCGTTTCCGCTACGACCAGTTGATGGACCTTGGCTGGAAAGGTTTAATTCCTATCGCCATCGCCAATATTATTGTAACAGGACTTTGGATTACATTTTATAAATAACCGGAGGACGAGATTAAATGGAATCATTAAGTAATAAAAGAAAGGTAATTGAATCAAAACCGCTCAATTTTTGGGAGCGGATCTATCTGCCTGCAATTGCAAAAGGCTTATCAATTACCCTGAAGCACTTCTTGTTTAAGAAGGATGTGACCGTGCGTTATCCAGAGCAGAAACGCGAGTTTTCTGAGAACTTCCGTGGTATGCATTCGCTGAAACGCGACGAAAATGGTAAAGAGCGTTGCACCGCATGCGGACTTTGCGCTTTATCATGCCCCGCAGAGGCGATCACCATGATCGCTGCGGAGCGTAAACCAGGCGAAGAACATCTGTACCGCGAAGAAAAATATGCTGCGGTGTATGAGATAAATATGTTACGTTGTATTTTCTGCGGGCTATGCGAAGAAGCTTGCCCTAAGGAAGCAATTTACCTGGATGGAGATATTGTCCCTGCCGATTACCTGCGTAAGGATTTTATTTACGGCAAAGACAAATTAGTAGAGGCGCCCTTAAATCAATAAAAGAAGTTTATAACTTTGCCTCGCTTTTCGGGGCAAGGTTATATTGTAAAAAATAGAAATGAGTATATTTTACTTTATCGCATTTTTGTCCATACTGTTCGCAGTACTGGTTATCTCTGCAAAAAACCCGGTGCACAGTATACTTTACCTTGTACTAACGTTTTTCACTTTTACCATCCAATACGTACTGCTGAACGCTCAGTTTGTGGCAATCGTAAACTTTATTGTTTACATGGGGGCCATCCTGGTGTTATTCCTGTACACGCTGATGCTCATCAACCTAAATAAAGATGCTGAACCGATGAAAACCAGCCTGGTGAAGATCGCTGCTGTATTAGGAGGAGGTTGCTTACTGGTGGTAGTAGTGGCTGCGCTAAAAGCAATAGGTGCATCCGACCCGGTAGTGTTTAAAGACCCGAACCTGGGTTTGGTAAAAAACCTCGGTAAAGTATTGTTCAACGAATTTTTATTGCCATTTGAAATATCGTCACTGCTGTTGCTGTCGGCAATGGTTGGTGCGGTGTTGCTTGCTACTAAAGACCCAAAAACTGCGTAATGGAAAGCTTTTTTAAAACTGCACAAACCGTACCGCTTAATCATTACATCCTGTTAAGCGCGATCATATTTTCTATCGGAGTTATTGGAGTGCTGATCCGCCGTAATGCGATCGTAATCTTTATGTCGATCGAATTAATGCTTAATGCAGTGAACTTATTGCTGACTGCATTTTCAGTTTATCGCGGCGATGCGACCGGGCAGGTGTTTGTATTTTTTATTATGGCGCTGGCAGCTGCCGAAGTAGCGGTGGGCCTGGCAATAATTGTAATGATCTACCGGAATACCAATTCGATAGACATCAAGGTGCTGAACAGATTGAAATGGTAGTTTGATTTCGGAAGTCGGAAGTTCGATTTCGGAATTAGATCCTTAATTAATAAATATAGACGTGAATACGTCTTACGTACAACTTAAACAATGGATAAATACATCTGGCTTATTCCTTTATTACCTTTAGCCGGTTTCCTTATTAACGGTATCGGCCGTAACACCTTCTCCAAAGGCGTTATTGGTGTTATCGGCAGCTTAGTTATTCTGGTCTCTTTTGGTCTGAGCGTAGTTGCATTCCTGCAGGTAAAATCATCGGGCCCTATCAATGTAACCGTATTCGATTGGTTCAGCATTAATGCATTCAAAGTGCAGTTTGCCTTTTTGGTGGATCAACTGAGCGCTTTAATGTTACTGATCATAACCGGGGTAGGTTTCCTTATCCATTTGTATTCCGTAGGATATATGCACCACGACGAAGGTTTCGGTAAGTTTTTCTCTTATCTGAACCTGTTCGTGTTCTTCATGTTACTACTGGTTTTAGGCTCAAACTACCTGGTAATGTTCATCGGTTGGGAAGGCGTAGGTTTATGCTCTTACCTGCTCATCGGTTTCTGGTATACCAACGCAGATTATGCTGAGGCGGCCAAAAAAGCTTTCGTAATGAACAGAATAGGTGACTTAGGTTTCATTATCGGTTTATTCCTACTGATCTCTTATTTCGGAAGTATTACTTTCTCGGATATATTTCCAAAGGCTATTCATATGAGCGCTGGCGAGGTGCCGTTCACACTGATCACCATCCTGCTGTTTGTAGGTGCGGTTGGTAAATCGGCACAAATTCCATTGTTCACCTGGTTGCCTGATGCAATGGCGGGTCCAACCCCGGTTTCGGCGTTGATACACGCTGCAACCATGGTTACCGCCGGTGTTTATATGGTAGCAAGGTCAAATGCTTTGTTCTCCATGGCGCCAATCACTATGAATATTATTGCGGTGATTGGATTAGCTACAGCGGTTCTGGCAGCGTTGATTGCTCTTTCACAAACGGATATTAAAAAAGTACTGGCTTATTCAACAGTATCCCAATTAGGTTATATGTTCTTAGGTTTGGGCGTTGGCGCTTACACAGGAGCTTTCTTCCACGTATTAACCCATGCATTCTTCAAAGCGTTATTATTCCTGGGTGCAGGCTCTGTTATCCATGCCATGAGTAATGAGCAGGATATGCGTATGATGGGGGGATTGAAGAGCAAATTACCAGTCACCTTCTGGACTATGTTGATCGCTACCATTGCCATATCAGGTATTCCGCCGTTTGCAGGCTTCTTCTCAAAAGACGAAATATTGGCCGGTGCATTTGAGCACAGCACAACCATGTGGGTAATTGGAGCTCTGACAGCAATGTGTACTTCGTTCTATATGTTCCGCATGTTATACCTGACTTTCTACGGTAAATTCCGTGGCACTTCAGAGCAGGAACATCATTTACACGAGTCGCCAAAAACGATGACTATCCCATTGGTGGTGTTAGCTGTATTATCTGTATTCGGTGGATTTATCAATGTCCCAGAAATATTAGGTGGCCATCACTGGCTTGCTGATTTTCTGGCACCGGTTTTTGCGCCATCAGCAGCAGTATTGCAACATAAAGAAGCGGTTGCTTCAACAGAATATTTATTAATGGGGGCATCAGTTGTGCTTGCATTGATCGCGTTAGCATATGCTTATGTAAGATATGTGAAAAATGCACATGTACCTGCTGCCGACTCAGAAGAGCGTCCGGGACCGGTAAGCCTGTCGTACCACAAATTTTATATCGATGAGATATACGATTGGCTGATCCGCAAGCCGCTGGATGCATTATCGGTATTCTTCTATAAAGTGGTCGATCTGTTAGCCATTGATGGTATTGTAAACGGATTGGGTAAGCTGCCTGTAAAATCGAGCAAAGGTTTGCGCCTTTTACAGTCTGGTAATGTGGGCTTCTACATCTTTATGATGGTGGCCGGCATTATTGCCATATTGATATTTAGTTTGGTTAAGATATAACAATAAGTATAAGAAATGACAGTTAGTATTTTACTTTTTTTGCCAATTGTTGCAGCACTTGTTGTTCTATTATTAAAGGGCGATGTGGCGAAGTATGCCGCTTTAACCTTTTCTGTAGCCGAACTGGCTATTGCAGGCTATTTCTTAAGCAAGTTTGTTCCTGACGGCAGTATACAATTCGGCGTCAATGCTATGTGGATGCCAAAAATCGGTATATGGTTTAATGCGGGTATCGATGGTATCAGCATGATCATGGTTTTGTTGAGCACATTGCTTGTACCTTTGATCATCCTCACTACTTTTAAGCATCAATATAAAAGCACATTTTATGCGCTGATCCTGTTTATGCAGGCAGGCATGCTTGTAGTATTTACAGCACTCGACGGATTTTTATTCTACGTTGGCTGGGAAGCTGCGCTGATCCCGATCTATTTTATATGTGCCATGTGGGGCGGCGAGAACCGTATCCGTGTTAATATCAAATTCTTTATTTATACGTTCGCAGGTTCGTTGTGCATGTTGTTAGGTATTATCTACCTGTACATGCAAACTCCGGCGAAACTGTACGACCTGCATGCATTTTACGATCTTAACCTGAACGCTCACCAGCAAAGCTGGCTATTCTGGGCTTTCTTCCTGGCATTTGCCATCAAGATGCCGATATTCCCTTTCCATACCTGGCAGCCGGATACTTATACTGAAGCGCCGTCCGCAGGTACGATGATGTTATCAGGGATCATGCTGAAAATGGGTATTTATGGCGTGATACGTTGGCTGATTCCAATTGCTCCGCTTGGCGTTCAGCAGTGGGGAACAATGGCTTTGATCCTTTCTGTGATTGGCATTGTATATGCTTCAATTATCGCTTTCAAACAAAAAGATGGCAAACGACTGGTGGCTTATTCGTCTATCGCCCACGTTGGTCTGATCGCTGCAGGACTATTCACCTTTATGCGCCCTGACGGTTCATTTATCTGGACTTCACAGGGATTACAAGGTGCTATGATCCAGATGCTGAATCACGGTATCAACGTAGTAGGCTTATTCTTTGTATGGGATATCATCAGTCGCCGTCTGAATACTCGTGATATTAGCGAAATGGGGGGCATCGCCAAAGTAGCGCCTAAGTTTGCAATAGCATTTTTGATCGTAACTTTAGGTACCGTCGCTTTACCATTAACAAATGGTTTCATCGGTGAGTTCCTGTTATTAAATAGCGTATTCCAGTATAATCTTTGGATTGCAGTTGTGGCCGGTTTGACAATGATATTCGGTGCTGTTTATATGCTGAGAATGTATAAGGGAGTTATGCAAGGAGAAACCAACGCATTAACCGCCACATTTACTGATATCAGCGGTTCGGAAGTTTTCGTGTTCGTTATTATATGCTCGCTGATCATTATAATTGGTGTGTATCCACAGCCAATACTGCATATATCTGAGTTCAGCGTAAACAAATTAATACATTTAGTACAAGGCAAACTGATGCCGGTTAAACCGTTATAATATTTACAAGAGAAATGAATACTTTAATAATTCTGTCTGTTTTACCTATTCTGCTTTTGTATTTAGGCCTTTATAAAGCTAAAGGCGCTTTATTGCCGGTTACGATCATTGGTTTGCTGGGAGCTTTGGCAACAGCAGTAATGCAATGGGGTAAAGGCATCCAGCCGATTTATCATGGCATGATGTTGTTTGATAACTTCTCTATAGCCTTTTCTGTAATCACTATTGCTTCAACCATATTAATATTACTGCTTTCAAAAGAATATTTTGAGAAGATAAGCACACACGTAGCTGAATACTATGCGATCATCCTGTTCTCGCTGGCAGGGATAATTGTCATGCTCTCATACAATAACTTAGTGATGCTGTTTATCGGCCTCGAAATTATGTCGGTGAGTTTGTATATCCTGGCTGGTATCAAAAAGAGCGATTTTGCATCAAATGAAGCATCGTTAAAATACTTCCTGATGGGAGCATTCTCAACAGGATTTTTACTGTTCGGTATCACATTGATTTACGGTGCTACAGGTTCATTCAATTTGCAAGCCATCCGCGATTGGGTAGTAGCTCATCCAAAAGGTATTGATCCATTACTGGGTACAGGCATCATGCTGATCATCGTAGGTCTTTGTTTCAAAGTAGGCGCCGCTCCGTTCCATTTCTGGACACCGGATGTATATGAAGGCTCACCAACGCTGATCACTGCTTTCATGTCGACAGTTGTTAAAACTGCAGGCTTCGCCGCATTCCTTCGGCTGTTCTCAGAATGCTTTGCTCCGATGTCTGATTTCTGGATGCCTGCATTGCTCGTCATTACAATTATCACACTGTTCATTGGTAACATAACCGCACTGTACCAGCAAAGCTTTAAGCGTATGCTGGCTTTCTCAAGTATATCGCATGCCGGTTATTTATTGTTTGCCATAGTAGCGCTTGGTGCAAGCTCTGCAAATTCGGTGTTCATGTATTCTACAGCTTATTCTATCGCTTCTATCATTGCCTTTGGTGCATTGATATTGGTACAGCAACAGGCAGGCAGCGATAACTTCGATAGCTTCAACGGTTTGGCAAAAAGGAATCCATTCCTGGCATTGGTGCTGACAATTTCGATGTTGTCACTGGCAGGCATTCCGCTTACTGCAGGTTTTATTGGTAAATTCTTTGTGTTCTCAGGAGCATTGGAACAATACCATACTACATTGGTGATCCTGGCGGTGGTAAATGCAATCATCAGCATATTCTACTATTTCCGGGTGATCATTGCTATGTATTTCCGCAGCAGCGAGCGCGAAGAAGTTACAGTGCCAGGCTACTTTAATTTCGTTTTGGGATTAGCTGCTTTGGTAACCATCGTTATAGGTGTTTATCCTGCTTTTATCTCAAACCTCATTTAATCCGTAATCAGGATACTATTAATTGATTTTATATTAGTAGTTTTACGGTGATAGTGAATGGAACAATTCTGGGAACACCTTCAAAATTTAACAGACGCTCAATCCATTATAAGCAAGGGAGGCTTTTATCTCTTGCTTGTTGTTATTTTTGCCGAGACGGGTTTGTTCTTCGGCTTTTTTTTACCCGGCGATTATTTACTGGTTTTAGCAGGTTTGCTATGTGCTACAAACATACTTGACGTAAGTATCGTTGTATTGCTGTTGTCGCTGATAGCAGCGGGTATTTTGGGCAATTTTGCGGGTTACTGGTTTGGCTACCGCACCGGGCCCATGCTTTTTAAACGTAACGAATCTTTGTTTTTCAAGAAACGTTATGTAACAATGGCAGAAGAATTTTACGCCAAATATGGAGGGATGGCTCTGGTTTTAGGTAGATTTTTCCCTATAATTAGAACTTTTGCCCCTATCTTTGCCGGTGTGGTTAAGGTGAATTTCAGAAAGTTCACCATATTTAACATTATTGGAAGCGTATTATGGGTATGTATTTTAACTTTAGTAGGATATTTTTTAGGAAAGAAATATCCCGACGAAATTAAATATTATCTTAAATACGTGATATTGGGACTAATTTTAATTACATCCATTCCGTTGCTGATCGCTTATGTGAAGAAAGCTTTTAAAACAGAAACCACGGAATAGAATTTTCTAACTATAAAAATATAATGAGTACACAACACCCTTGGCACCAGGTTTCTCCAGGCGATAATATGCCTGAAGTAGTGAATGCTATAATTGAAATACCAAAAGGCTCAAAAGCCAAATATGAAATAGATAAAGAGTCTGGATTATTGAAACTGGATCGCGTTCTTTTCTCCTCAGTAATGTATCCTGCAAACTATGGCTTTATCCCGCAAACTTATTGCGATGATCATGACCCGCTGGATATCCTTGTACTATGCTCTGTTGACGTATTCCCTATGTCGATCATAGAAGCTAAAGTAGTAGGAGTGATGCACATGGTGGATAACGGCGAACAGGATGATAAGATCATCGCGGTAGCAAAAAATGATATGTCGGTAAATTATATTAACGACCTGAACGAGTTGCCTCCGCATACCATGAAAGAGATTGTCCGCTTTTTCCAGGACTATAAAAAGCTGGAAGGCAAGAACGTAACCATCGAGCACCTGTTGGGTGTGCGTTATGCTCACAAAGTAATAACTGAAAGTCTGGAACTGTATAAGTCCACTTTTCCGTCGTACCAATAATTGATTAATGGACCCTGCAGGCATAACGGTTAATTATTTTTACCTTTTTCTTACAGGCGTGCTGGTGCTGCTCAACGGCTTTTTCACGGCCGCTGAGTTTGCTTTGGTTCGCGTACGCGGCTCGCAAATTGAACTGAAAATAAAGACCGGTAGTAGAGTAGCCAGGATCACCCGCAGTATCATGGCCAACCTTGACGGTTACCTGGCTGCAACGCAACTGGGTATCACCATAGCTTCACTAGGTTTAGGTGTATTTGGCGAGGAGGTTTTTACCGATATCATGCTGGTTGTATTCAAGTCATTTGGCGTAGTTATTACCTCAGGATTTGTTATTACGCTTAGCCGCGTTATTGCTTTCATTCTTATTACCTTTCTCAGTATTGTATTCGGCGAACTTGCTCCAAAGAATATCGCTATCCAGCGTTCGGTACGTACAGCGCTGGCGGTGTCAACACCTTTGCGGTTATTCTTTATTGTTTTCAGGCCCGTTATTTGGGTATTAAACAGGTTTGCAGGAGTAATATTGAAGATGCTTGGAATTAAAGAATTTGAGGGAGAAGCTCATCATAGTTCGGAAGAGCTGCAATATTTGTTAGATCAGGGTAAGGAAACTGGGGCACTCGATTCTACTGAGCATGAGCTGATACAAAACGTATTTGATTTTAACGAGCGCGTGGTGAAAAACATCATGGTGCCGCGTACCAAAATATTCGGCATAGAGATCGATACTGAACAGAATGAGGTGATCGACGAAGTGATAGCGGAAGGTTACTCACGTGTGCCTGTATATGAAGAAACCATTGATAAAATTGTGGGTATTGCGCATGCAAAGGATATTCTGCCGCTGGTTGCCCGTAAGGTTAAGTTCGAGCTAAAAGACATCA
The DNA here is from genome assembly GCF_036568825.1 of Mucilaginibacter sp. Taxonomy (GTDB): domain Bacteria; phylum Bacteroidota; class Bacteroidia; order Sphingobacteriales; family Sphingobacteriaceae; genus Mucilaginibacter. The sequence goes on from NZ_DATCRU010000095.1 coordinate 78,839, forward strand.
TCCGTAAACCATACTTCGTGCCGGAAACCAAAAAGATCAATGATCTGATGGCGGAAATGAAGCTGAAGCGTATTCAGATAGCTATTGTATTGGATGAGTTTGGCGGAACTGCGGGTATGGTGACATTGGAAGATATTGTAGAAGAATTGGTTGGCGATATACAGGATGAATATGATGAGGAAAAACCAATCGTAGAAAAGGTGAACGATACGGAGTTTATCGTAAATGCCCTGGCGCCAATCTATGACGTAAATAGCCACCTACCGCATGATCTGCCTGAAGATGGGGACTTCGATACTGTTTCAGGCTGGTTAGGTGATATATTTGGTAAAATACCTGACGTTGGTGAGCAAAAGGAAGCGAACGGATATAATATTACGGTATTGAAGAAATCCGATCAGAATATTGAATCAGTAAAGCTTGAATTACTACTCAACGCCGAGGATACTGTCGACCTGCATTAAACCTCCCGGAAATGCAACTCTTTTACACACCGGATATTGATACTAATTCCACCACTTATCAATTAAACGAAGAGGAAAGCAAGCATTGCGCAAGGGTGCTTCGCTTACAAACCGGGGATAAAATACAGCTGATAGACGGGAAAGGGAATTTCTATACGGCTGCTATTACCGACCCTCACCCTAAAAGAACATCATTACGGATCATATCGGTACAACAGGATTTTCATAAGCGAAACCATTACCTGCACATCGCTATTGCTCCCACAAAAAATATTGAGCGATTAGAGTGGTTCCTGGAGAAAGCTACCGAAATAGGTATTGATGAGATATCATTGATTATTTGCCAGCGCTCTGAACGTAAAGAGGCTAAAACTGATCGCCTTGATAAAATCATTACCTCAGCTATTAAACAATCCATTAAAACATGGCACCCGACTTTGAACGAACCTATCGCTCTGAATAAACTGATTGCAACTCCTTTTGAGGGGCAAAAATTCATTGCTCATTGTGAGGAAGGTGATAAGTTCAATTTGAAAGATGAGTTGAAACCTTTTGGCAGATATTTAATTCTTATAGGCCCTGAAGGCGACTTTACACCAAAAGAGATAGGTGATGCGTTAAATAATGGATTTAAAGCCATAACTTTAGGAGAAAGTCGTTTGAGGACAGAGACCGCTGCACTGGAAGCGTGTTTCGAGGTGAATTTTTTGAACAGGGTATGAAAGCATTTTCATTTTTGGCTATAGTGGCATTATTGAGCTTAAGCAGCTTCAATACACCGCCTACTTATAAAATGGCCAAGCTTAAATATAACGGCGGGGGTGATTGGTACGGTGATAGAACAGCATTGCCCAACCTCATAAAATTTTGCAACGAAAACCTAAAGACCAACTTTCAATCCGAAGATGAGGTGGTCGAAGTTGGCAGCGCAGAGATATTCAATTATCCATTTATCTTTATGACGGGCCACGGTAACGTGATCTTCTCCGACCAGGAAGCGCAAAATTTGCGCAAATACCTGACCGGCGGTGGCTTCCTGCATATTTGCGATAATTATGGCCTGGATAAATTTATTCGTCCGCAAATGAAGAAGGTTTTCCCTGAGCTTGATTTTGTCGAATTGCCGCTCAACTATCCTATCTATCATCAGAAATACGATTTCCCGAACGGCCTGCCAAAAGTTCACGAGCACGACGGCGGAAGGGCACAAGGATTTGGCCTGATCTATAAAGGCCGGCTGGTGTGCTTTTATGATTACGAGTGCGATTTAGGCAACGGCTGGGAAGACTTCGGCACTTATACTGGCGATACCCAGGAAACTCGTATAAAAGCGTTAAAGATGGGAGCCAACTTGGTGCAATACGCGTTGACGCAGTGATTAGTGACTAGTTATCAGTTAACCGGTTAATCAGGGGGATGGTACTTGCAAGAATTTCAATTTATTTTCCGACTTTTAAAAATCACCAATAACTGATTAACTGATCACCGGTTAACCGATCACTAAAAAAATGTACAAACTCAAGATAAACGGTAATTCAGAATATAAAGTAGAGAAAAGCAGCGATAAGCTGTTGATTAATGATAAAGAGATCAATGCTGATATACAGCAATTGAATGAGGTGAGCTACCACCTCATTAATGATCTGAGATCTTACAATGCGGAGGTCGTTAATTTTGACAAATCCACCAAAACAGCTCAAATAAAAGTTAACGGGAATCTTTATTCAGTAACTGCGCAGGATCAATTCGATATCCTCCTGGATCAATTAGGCATGAGCGCTATGAATGCCAATAAGGTTAGTGATATCAAAGCGCCTATGCCGGGGCTGGTATTAAAACTTTTTGTTTCCGAAGGAGACCACGTAAAGAAAGGTGAAAACCTGTTTGTATTGGAGGCAATGAAGATGGAGAACATCATTAAATCTCCGGCTGATGTTACCGTAAAATTGGTTAAGATTAAACCAGGGGATAAGGTAGAAAAGGGACAGGTTTTGTTATTGTTCCAATAGAAAATTGTAGAGACACGATGCATCGCGTCTCTGATCTGCAATTATACCAAACAAAAAAAGGTGCACCGTAAGTGGCGCACCTTTTTTTATGAAGCGATCTAGATAATTAGTGTGCTTTAAAGTCTTTTGGTTTTTTCACAGTATAGTGTGGCTTGCCTGATGGATTAATTTCAGGAGCACCAACCATCGTCATTGCGCAGCGGAAACCAACTTCAGCGCTCGATTCATCTTCGTCCATAAAACGACGGGTAGCGGGGTTTAACCAGTAAGCCAGGTCATTCCATGAACCGCCTTTGTAAACTTTTGAGTGGTCGTTAACCAAAGTAGTTGTACCATACAGGGCCATGTTAACTGAGTCATTAGCGCCACGCATATCGGGATTGTAAGCTTTGCCGGAGTATTTTACACCTGTTTGTGCCGGTGTAGCAGACGCTGCATTGCCATTAGCAGGCTGTTGCTGACCATTAGCCTGGGTGCCATTTGGCTGAGTGCCGCTCTGTTGTGCTTGCTGTGCCTGTTGCATAGCGATCAGATCAGCATATTTCATCTTTTTACCAGATTTAGCAGGATCTTTGATCGGTTTACCATATTTATCCTTTGCATACAAACCTTTAGTAGCATCAGCCAGACGTTTGTTGGTATACTCGTTACCGCGGAATGGGTTAAAGTCTTCAAACTCTTCAAATGAGGTTTGGCGATAAGTATCCTGAACCCACTCGTTTACGTTACCGGCCATGTTATACAAACCGAAGTCGTTTGGTGGGAATGAACGTACTGGGGCAGTAATATCCGCCTTATCATTCAGGTAACCACCAACACCCATGTTATCACCTAACGCACGTTTAAAGTTGGCTAATATCAAACCACGGGTTTTCTTTTTAGGTGAACGTACGCCTAAACCGTTCCAAGGGTAAATTTTGTTTTCGCTGATATTTTCAAACTCGGTGTTGCCGATTAATCCTAATGCAGCATATTCCCATTCAGCTTCTGAAGGCAAACGGTAGGCTTGTTTCATGATACCATCTTCGATACGTACCGGCCTTGTAGCCTTGCCGGTTGATTTACCATTAGCACCGGTAGCTGGTTTAGCATTAGGGCTAAGATCCGGCATCATGTTTTTACCGTCGATGCCAGGGCCTTTATATTGACCGTTCAGGTAAATGTCAGTGTTGAACGGATCTTTGGTCATAGCAGCCTGTGTTTGAGCGCCGCCTTTGCCTTTGCTTTTCGGACCGTTGCCCGATGCTTCCTGCCAGCTGGCCAGTCTTCCCGTTTCACGAAGAATATTTTCGTTCATACGGTCGGTTCTCCATGAGCAGTAATCCTGCGCCTGGTCCCAGGTTACACCTACAACAGGATAATCCTGGAAAGCCGGGTGGCGAAGATAATTATCGACGTAAGGTTCATTATAAGATAACGGTCTGCGCCATACCAGGGTATCAGGCAGCGCATTATAATAAAGCTCACGATCATCGGGGAAAGTGATACTTATCCAATGCAGGTAATCCAGCCAATCCTGGTTAGATACTTCGGATTCATCCATATAAAATGAAGGAACCGTTACTCTGCGGCGAACGTTATTGTAATCATAAGTAACATCCTGGTCAGCGCTTCCGCCCATTACAAATGTACCACCTTCAATCGGAACAAGACCAGGGCCGGGTGCAGGGTGCACGTTTTTGAATCGCTCATAACCGCCATTGTTCTTGTCATTGTAAGTAATGCCGGTTTTTTGCGATTGCGGACGCTTGCTGCAGCTGCTTAACAAGGCTCCAAAACCCATCAGCACTAAAGCAGTTCTCGTAAAAAGTATTTTCATATTTTTACTATTTGATATTAAGTGGGTAAATCTAAAAAATTATATTAATAATTAATGTAACTAAAATAAGCTCAGGTACATTATGTAAAACTGAATGAACCTTTATGTCACTTTAAACGTAAAAATTCGCGTTGAGTTACACAAATCTATTTTTTTTGCTTTAAATTGTAAATATTAGCCCCTTTTGTTCTGATTATATTTCCAAGTAGAGCGATATAGATGTGGTAGAAGTTTTAACACTAATTATAAAATAATAAGCTATATTGCACCAAATGAATTTTTTCAAAATAAAAAGAGTTTTCTTTTTTGCACTGTTTTTACTGCCGTCCTTATCTTTTGCACAATTAGTAAATACCAACGGCAGTAACCAGGCTACTGCTATACAAACTGCCGTACCTTTCTTACTCATAACTCCGGACTCTCGTTCGGGTGGTATGGGTGAAGCCGGGGTTGCACTATCACCGGATGCAAACTCTAACTTTTGGAACCCGTCAAAATTGGCTTTTATTGAATCTCCGGATAATGTATCCGTTAATTATAGCCCATGGCTCAGGTCACTTATCCCGGATGTGACACTTTCCTATTTAGGTTATGCACACAAGCTGGATGATCGTAATACAATAGGGGCCGCTATCCGTTATTTTAATGTGGGTACGATCCAGGCGTATGATAATTTGCAAAACTTCCAGGGTAATTTTATATCCAGCGAATATTCAATCGACGCTTCATTTGCACGAACTTTTGGTGATGAGTTTTCACTTGGTTTGACCGCAAGATACATCCGTTCTAACCTATCGAACGGTTACTCTGCATCAGGCGTAACTGCAAAGCCCGGTAATGCTTTGGCAGCAGATGTATCCATGTATTATAAAACAGAGGCGCAACAATTTGGCAAGGACGCATTGTTCTCATTCGGCGCTAATATTTCTAATATTGGTACCAAGATCAGTTACTCAAATGACGGTACTAAATATTTTCTGCCTACCAACCTGAAGATCGGTATTGCCGACATGGTTAATCTTGACGATGTTAACTCTGTTACGTTTGCATTTGATATCAATAAACTATTGGTGCCTACGAGACCTAACAGCGATGTTTCGGTACCATCAGGTCTTTTTGGTTCATTTTCTGATGCTCCTTTAAGCGAAGAAATTCAGGAATTAAGCTTTTCGCCGGGTCTGGAATATTGGTATAATAAGTTATTCGCCTTAAGGGTCGGTTATCTGTATCAAAACCCTAATAAAGGCGGGTTGCATTATTTAACCCTGGGAACAGGATTTAAATATGAAGAGTTCGCTTTTGATTTCTCATACATAGCAGCCAGTCAGCAAAGCAGCCCGCTGGCAAACACTTTGAGATTTACTTTATCAGCTAATTTCGGATCGACCACCAAACAGTAAATGGCTAAAATAAAGGTAGGTTTCGGCTTTGACGTACATCAGTTAAAAGAAGGCCACCCTTTTGTGCTTGGTGGTGTAACTCTCGAACACCATTCAGGTGCATATGGTCATTCTGATGCAGATGTGCTGCTTCATGCTATTTGTGATGCATTACTCGGCGCTGCCAATCTGCGCGATATCGGTTATCATTTTTCGAATAAAGATGAACGCTGGAGAGGGATCAGCAGCCTGATCTTATTACAGGAAGTTGTAAAACTGTTAGCCGAAAAAGGCTGGTCTATAGGCAATATCGATGCTATGGTATGCCTCGAAGCGCCAAAGATCAATCCACATATCCCGGCTATGAAGATTCACATTTCAAAAGCAGCCGGTATAGACGAGGAAGATATCTCCATAAAAGCTACCACCAACGAGCAATTAGGCTTTATCGGCCGCGAAGAAGGTGTGGTTGCTTATGCAGTTTGCCTGATCGAAAAGCTTTGATTATTTTGTTGCTTTAGCAGTTTTTCCCTTCACACTCACACTACCCGTACGTTTCAACACACCCCAGCCACTTAGTTCACCCTTTAACGCCTTTCGTATCGATTTAAACAAAACGTAATACATCAGCTGGCGCCATATAAAACGTTGCGGAATAATGTAGACGAGTTTCTTGTAATCTTCGCGCTCCATGCGGAAAGCAATGATTGACACTAAGAAGTCGATCAGTACAAAAGCGACATAATAGGCAAGTATTTTGCCAGGCTTATCACCAAGCAGGCCGATAATCATCATCAGATCGGCAAGTGGCGAGAATAATGGCAATATGATCTGGAAGATGAGGATGTTAGGCATACCCACCATACCGAAGAATTTATATTTTTTGTTGAACAGCGCGTCGCGGTTTTTCCAGAAGCTTTGAATCACACCAAAACTCCAGCGGAAACGCTGTTTTAACAAGGCTCCTAAAGTTTCTGGCGCTTCGGTATAAGCAATGGCCTCTGCACAGTTTTTAATGATATAGCCTTGTTTTAGGATACGCATGGTCAGGTCACAATCTTCAGCCAGAGTATCTGAAGTAAAACCACCAGCTTTTTTAATTGCTTTTTTGCGGAATGCACCTATTGCTCCGGGAACTACCGTGATACTGTTGATCAGGTCAAAGGCACGGCGGTCCATGTTTTGAGCCGTGATGTACTCGATTGACTGCCAACGAGTAATGATGTTATTTTCATTGCCAACTTTTACTGTACCCGCTACTGCGCCAATTTCATCATCGGTAAAGTAAGTCATCAGGTGATAAATAGCATCATTTTTTAACTGTGTATCAGCATCAATACAAACTGCGTAATCATATTGCGAATGACTGATTCCAAAATTTAGTGCCGAAGCTTTACCTCCATTTGGTTTGGTAAATACTTTTACTACCGGGTGATTGCCATAAGCGTTGTTAACGATTTCATAAGTTTTATCCTTTGACCCGTCGTCAACAAAAATGATCTCCAGGTGAGGATAATCCAGCGTTAATAAACTTTGGATAGTCTTGATAGCAGTAACCTCTTCGTTATATGCCGGAACGATAATACTTACCGGCGGTAGATCGGCAGCCGGAAGCAGTTCCGCTTTTTCTTTTTTATCCTCGTAGTACTGACGGATTGCCAATATGCCGATCAGCAGAATACGCCCCATTGCCAGGAAAATAGCAGTGAGGAACAGGTAAAGGAAGAACCAGTTACCAAAGAAGATTCCCTGGATAAAGATGTCATAAAAAGTGCCCATGATGCCGCTATTGGCATCGTCTCTTATAGGCGGCATCAGGTCAGCTTTATCCTTATGCAAGACATCGGCAATGGTGGTGAATTTATAACCGTGACTTTTAAAGAAATGGATGATCTCAGGTAATGCTTTTACGGTTTCCTCACGGGTATCACCCCCTGCATCATGAAGCAATAGCATTGTCCCGGCATCTTTTTGCCTTATGGTACGGGCGATGATACTATCGGCTGTTACGCCAGGCTGCCAGTCCCAGGGGTCAATAGATTCACCAATAGTAATATAACTTTGATTCCGGCTTTCGGCTACCGGAATAACTTCCGCCAGAGTTTGTGGCTCAGCATCTGCGTTAAACGGTGGCCTGAACAGGATAGTGCTGCGTCCTGTAACCGACTCGATGAGTTTACGCGTTGCATTCAGCTCCAGGTTCACCCTTGGAATACCGATAGTGGATATATCCGGATGGAAGAAAGTGTGGTTGCCAATCTCATAACCTTCCTCAAACTCACGCCTCAGTATAGGTATATTTTTTTCGGCCATTGAGCCCACTACGAAAAAGGCCGCAGGAACATGTTCTCTTTTTAAGATATCGAGAATGCGCGGCGTATAGTCCGGATCAGGGCCATCATCGAATGTTAAAACGATCTTCCCCGGAGCATAACCGTAGCGCCTGATCACATATTTGGTAGGTAGCTTAATATAATGCTGATTGGTAATGGCATAGTTTACGGTGTCCATTGCCACATCGATCTGCCCGGTAGTTGGCGTAGTTACCAAATCTAAAACTTCACCTTCACCCGCATAGTCAATACGGTTATTCAAACCGACTGTTTGCAGACGCTTGATGTCAACGCCGGTTTTTTTCAATGAGTCGATCGACAGGTTTTTCTGGAAGAACGACCATAGACGAGGGTCTTCAGAACCTAAGCGCCATAATGCCACACCGCCTGTTGCCCAATCGTCTGCCTTGCGAATCACGTTGAAATTGGTAGCTGCATCGGTAAAATAAACAGTATGCTCTAAGCTATCAAGATCATAATACGTATAATGTAAGTTCGCAGAGGAAGGATCAAAGGTGATCTTGCTTTTGTTTTCCTGTGCAAAAGAAATAGCCTGCTGATAGCTGATAGCCTTTCCTGTGCTGCTTTCGGGCCAGTCATAACCACCACCCTGAACGGTGAAAATGACTTTTTCGCTTGGGATTTTGGCGCAAACATTATCCAGTATTTCTTCGGCCCAGTGTTGGTTTGAAAGATCTCCGGCGTTACTGTCCTCTGTATGCTCGTCAATGGCCATAATGAACAGGAAGTCGTTAAAACTTGCCAGTTTGGCCAGGTCGTACTGGTCATCTTCGGGCCATGCATTGGTAGTTATGGTATAACCCTGCGGATGAAGTATTTCATATATTTCTTTTTGGAACTCAATAAAATTCTTGTCGTTGCGGTTCTTGATGTTATCCAACTCCAGGTTGATTCCCTGGAAATGATATTTGGCTAATTGTTTTGCAATACTATTGATAAAAGTAGTGCGGAGCGCTTTGTTTTTGATGATCCGGTATACATCCTTGCTGTCAAAACCGCCTTGAGTCGCATTGTAATTAATGTAATTGGAGATAGATACAAGGACTGGTTTCTTATATTTTTTGTTCAGGTTAGTAAGACCGGTATCAATCTTAGCAGTGATAGTATCCTTACCGGGAGTAACGGTAAAACCTTCCGTCACCACCATATCCAATCGACCTATATGATCAACCAGTGAAGTATAGGCCTGTGGTTCCCATGCGCGGTAAAAAGCCGCGTTGATGCGGTCCTTATTATTCGGGTGCCTTAGCTGATGTTTCTTTAAATTTCGCCTTAATGCTCCGATCTTTTCCGTATCGATCTTGAAGCTTTTGAATTTGGTCGACTTCTTTAACTGCTCTAACTCCTCCTTGGTAAGTTTTTTTGGAGCGGGATTAAGATTGGGCAGAATGGGGTACTGCTTGGATGTAACAGTAACCGCCGCGGCTACCACAGCAGCAGCAAGTACAATGAGCAGGAACCGGCTAAGCCACTTAAAACGCGTCCACCTGCCGGGGGTATCAGCTTGAAAAACCTGTTTTTCGGCCATTAAGATTTATATATCTTGAACTATATAACTGGTATTGTGATAAAGCTTATTTATCTGCTTTAGGTACTTCAATTTTTGAAAAATCAACCCCGCACTTACAATTTGTTCCGCAACCTTTTTTGGCAGTAAGGCTTTTATAAACCAAACGGCAAACATAAAAAATGGCTGCGACAAAAAGTAATATCACTATGATTAACTGAATATTCATGTCACAAATTTAATACATTTTCACAATCTATATACGAATATACAAGTGTAAAAGTATAAGGTTTTACTTTCGCATGAAGGCAATGGTGCCGCCCACCCAGTCAAAGTCCTTATTATAGCGTACGCCGATCATTTTTCCTTTGCTCAGGCGACCAAGGTTGATGGCAAGCGTAGGCTTATCCGCGCCATTTGGCCACAGGTAAAGCAAGCGTATTTCGATCTTCACACCGCCATCCGGTGAGTGCAAAGCGGGTTCATAATTCACTTTCTGCTGCAATATCCAGTTCTCGGGGTCTTTTATTCTTTCGATGTCTTCCCTGGTCACATCAATAATTACACCCTGTCCGGCAAAAGAGAATAAAGGCTTCAATACATAATTCTCAAGATCAGACGGAATGTCTTTTACCTCATTTAGGAATTGTGTTTTTGGTACATAATCCCCCTTCAGAAAAGGCATAGTGAACTTGCTGATGCGATAGAACCAGTTAGGATGCGTGATCCACTCCACATCAAGCGGTTTGCGGATATCGACAACCTTATTGAAAATATCCGGGTCACTTTCTATCTCATCAAATATCAGGCGGTTATATATTCTTTTGATGGATTTTAGTTCGCCGTTAACATTATAAAACAGTTTGCCATCTTTTTCGATCAGATCACTCAAGGATACCACCGGTATACCGATATAATTTTGGGTGATGAAAAAATCAACGGCTGTTTTTTGCTCTGGTGCGTTTACATCCATCAGAACAACTTCGTCAGGCTGATATGGGCCGACGACAGTTTTTCTAAGCAGATCAAGATACTCTTCCCGCTCCAAGCCATTAAAGTAGATGGTCCAGTTATCGGGGATATCAAAGGACTCCTTATATTGATCACCTTGATATACCTGGAAGCCATAAAGCGACGGAAACCCCTGCAATTCGATCAGTTTTGGAACAATTTGCCCGTTCTCATCCTTACAAACACCAAAATCGAGCGCGATGAAATGCGGATGATCATTTTCATTGGCCACACGCCATTTTTTAGGAATAGCCCTTTCAGTCAGCTGTTTAAAATCAGGCTGAAGGATAACATTGATGATATCTTCGCCTGCGGCTAACAGCTTGTCACGAAAATCATCCGTCAGGAAAATAGGTGTTTCTGCTACGCGAAATGGTATTTTTTCTTTCAGGCCATCATTCAGCGCGGTCAACAAGCGCTCGTACTTTAATGGCGTAAAGTTATCGTTGAATGCTTTCCTGGCTGATGGATCCATATTGGGGGAAATTGTAAATCGTTGCCTTCATGTCATTGCGAGGGACGAAGCAATCGCGAACTGTGCTTCTTCGCCCTGTATAGTATGCGATTGCCACGCTATCGCTCGCAATGACAGTTATTATTACGCCTTTTTATGCTTCCTGCAAACTCAAAACCGCCTGATCTAAGAAATTTGGAATAACGGTGTTTTGGGTATGCATTATTTTATCCGGGTCTTCCAAACGCTCCAGCATCTCGTTGTACTTGTCCTGCCCGTGCTCACTTATCACATCATTCTTCTTCTCTTCTTTTGACAGATGGGCCTGCATGCCTATTGCATCTGCTTCAGGGTGGAACTGTGTCGAGATAAAATAATCACTAAAACGGATAGCCATCATCGCACGCGGCAGATCAACATATGGACGCTCTTTTTCTATCGCCAGCAATTGCATGCCCAGGTCGGCAAAACGTTTCTCATTTGGATGGATTACCTGCCAGCTTCGCGAATCAACCGCATAAAATGGATCAGCCAATCCATCAAAAATCGGGTCATTTAAACCGGCTTTGGTTTGATGAACCGGCAACACGCCAAATGAAGGTGAGCGCCGAGTGTTAATTTCACCCAATAGATATTTGCGGCACATCAGCTGAAAAGAATGGCATACGAAAAACACATGCTTCTTTTGCGGATTGTTAGACAGGTTATGATCTTCCAGTTTATCGATCAGGTTAAAATATACTTTTTCCCATGGGGTACCTTCGGTGATCAAAGGATCACCCGGACCTCCGCTGGAGATGTAAATATCAAAATCCTTATAATTTGGCGCCTCACATTTGCCGCGCACATCAAATATTTCGTAGCTCAGGTTGAGCTGATTTTTTGTTCTATAGCGTTTTAAAATATCCTGGAACCCACGCATACCCTCATTGGGTATCCCATCGTACAGATCTAGTATGGCTACTTTTATTTCATTCATCATTTTATGCTGGGATTTGAGACGTGAGATTTGAGATGTGAGACAAAAAGTGTAGTGTCAAGTCTCATATCTCAAATCTCATATCTCACATCTTTTCTAAATTCCTTTTAATGTTTGTGACGTAATATAATCCACCACGTCTGCAAAGTTACTATTTTGCTGATAAACCGCGAGCTGACGGTCGGCACCAGTACCGTGCTCCAGTATTTTGTGAACATATTGCAGGTCTTCGCGACAGCCCAATTCATCAACCACGTCATCTACAAAATCCAGCAGTTCAAGTACTAACGCCCTGGTATTTACTTCCAGCTCCTTACCAAAGTCGATCATTTTACCATCGATACCATAGCGCGCAGCACGCCATTTGTTCTCGTTGATCAACGCCCGGTTATACGTAATAAACGACATGTTTTGTTGGCGAAGTTTATACAATTTGGCGCACAAAGCCTGGAACAAGGCCACAAAAGCCATCGTCTCATCGATCAGCATCGGGCAATCGCATATACGAAATTCGATGGTCTCGAAAAATGGGTGCACCCGGATATCCCACCATATTTTTTTGGCATTGTCGATACAGTTGGTTTTTACCAGCAGTTTGATATAACGGTCGTATTCCTCGATGCTGCTGAAATAATCAGGAATGCCTGTACGAGGGAATTTGTCGAATACCTTAGTCCGAAATGACTTAAAGCCAGTATTTCGCCCTTCCCAAAATGGGGAATTGGTCGACAAAGCATAAACGTGCGGCAAAAAGTAACGTACCTGGTTAGCGATATGGATAGCCAGATCACGAGACTGGATACCCACGTGCACATGCAACCCAAAGATCAAATTAGAACGAGCGGCTTCCTGCATTTCATCCACGATCTCAAAATAGCGGGGATGATCAGTGATCAGCTGGTGCTGCCAGTGCGAGAAGGGGTGTGTTCCAGCCGCGCCAATGCGCAAACCAAGTTCCCCGGCTAATTGTGCCACTGTTCCGCGTAGTTTGCCCACTTCCTTTCGTGCCTCGGCGGTGTTGCGGCAAATGTGCGTACCCACTTCCACCACGGCCTGGTGCATTTCGGCCTTTACCTGGTCCTCGTGTATCTTTTGGGCGCCATCAACTATTTTCTGGTCGTGCGATGTCAGTTCCCTGCTCACAGGGTCAATCACCATAAATTCTTCTTCAACACCTAAGGTAAACTCGTTCATAATTGTTAATTGGTTTAGTTATCCTCCTACTTTAAGGAAAGATGTCTATATCCATTATAGCGATGGGTTTCAAACCCATCGCTATAATGGATGAGGTATTATTTTTTTGTCACTACTTTTGGCTTTGCCGCTGTTTTCGCTGCTGTCTTTTTAGGTACAGTCTTTATCGTTCCCTCTGATAATATTTCGTGATCTATCTTACCTGTAGCGGCATCTTTTTTACTCGCCTTCTTCTCAATTTTCTTTTCTGATGATAAAAGATCCTCTTTAGCTGCACCAGTCTTCACATACTCGCCCCAGGTTAAATTATCCATGCCGTCTTTTTGCTTTTTGGCGCGCTCGATGGCGTAATCGGCAGCAGTTTCTACTACCCAGTCGAAGTTTTCCTGGCCTACGCTGGTAACCTCAGCATCAGGTGCCGGGTTGCAGAAATCGATAGCATAAGGCACACCGTTGCGTACGGCAAATTCAACGGTATTAAAATCGTACCCTAAGTATTTATTCAGCTTGATTACGTACTCTTTTACCTGGTCCAATAATTTCTTTTCAGCAGGAGCCTTGCCATGCTCATAACGCAGGTGATGCGGGTTGCGAGGCTCGTACTGCATAATACGCACATGCTTGCCGCCAATGCAATAGCAGCGGAAGTAATCCTCAAAGATGATCTCTTCCTGCAGCATCATTACGTATTGTTTGGTTTGATCGTATTTTGGCCACAAGTCTTCCAAACTGGTGATCTGGTAAACCTCTTTCCAGCCGCCACCATCGAACGGTTTCATATAAGCAGGGAAACCTACATAGTTAAATATTCCTTCCCAATCCAATGGGTAAGCCAGGTTGCGGAAGGATTGATCTGTTGTATCAGGAGGCAATTCCTTTGACGGCAGGATAACCGTTTTAGGAACAGGCACTCCGATCTTAACCGCCAATGCATTATTAAAAAATTTCTCATCGGCGCTCCACCAGAACGGGTTGTTAATGACCGCCGTTCCGCAGATGGCAGCGTTTTTAAGCGCGGCCCGGTAAAAAGGAACGTCCTGCGATATACGGTCGATGATCACCGCATAATTCAATGGCTCAGCCTGCAGCACCTTATCGATGCGCACAAACTCTGCCGATATATTTTTTTCTGCCTTCTGGTTGATCCGTTCAACAAAAGCATGGGGGAATGAATTTTCCTGACCGAAAAGAATGCCTATTTTTTTCATTGTCGTAATTTGTTTTTCAGTGGTAATGAAGCTATCATGAACCGTGTTAATTTGATTTGTAGTTCATGATGGTTTCATGGGTATATTGTTTGAAGTTCTAAACTCTAATTTCTAAATCCTAAAGAGTCAATTCTCAAATCTCACGTCTCAAATCTCACATCTACGGGATAGTGGACAGATAATGCGGGAACATCGCCCGCCACATGGGCCAGTCGTGGTCGCCTATGCCGCGGATATCCAGCCAATGATTAATGTTCTTTTGCCGTAAAATGTTTGACAGGTGATCGTTATCCGGTCTGCAAATATCATGTTCAGCTGTGCCGAGGATGATATTCATATTCCATAAATCCGGTTGATTACTGCCCGGCAGGTAGTCTGGCGGATTGTTATAAAATATATTATCGTCATAATACCCGTCCACAAACTGTTTCACATCAAACGCACCGCTCATGCTGAACAGGTGCCCCACTTTATCCGGGTGCTTCAGCGCGAAGTTAGCCGCATGGTAGCCGCCAAAGCTGCATCCTGCTGTGGCCACTTTGCTTACGCCGGTTTCGTGCATGGCCCAGGGAGCAAGTTCCTCATAAAGCATTTTATCGTAGTAATTATAGTTCCTGGCCCTATCCGCCGGGGGAACGCCTTTGTTGTACCAGGTGAGCCAATCAAAGCTATCGGGACAGTAAATTTTTACTAATCCTTCCTCTACAAACCATCGTACCGACTCGATCAGCCCCTCATCTTTATTCTGAAAATACCTGCCCTGAGAGGTCGGGAAAAGGATAACCGGGTAGCCGCGCGTGCCGAAGATCAGCATCTCTACATCGAGGCCCAGGTTGTGCGAATACCATTTGTGATATTGTTCTGTCAAACTATAGCTGCTTTAGTAAGTGTAAGTTAAGTGCTTTGATTTAAAATGACAACATTCTGTCAAATTATTCCGTACATGTCATTTCATAAATAGATAAAACCTATTTTTGCCACCTTGTAATATTTTGATAGAGATGTATTTGAGCTGGATTGATAACGAAATGACCCTGACAGAAACCCAAATAACCATTGCTTCTGACGCTTTGAAAAGAGGGGTTACCATAACATTGCTGCTACCCGAAGAAAATGAAATAAGCGAACCTGTTAACCTGTTATTACTGAATGATGGCCAGGAAGCCGATAACCTAAAAATAAAAGAAAGCCTGGAAAGCTTATATAATATTGGCGCTATAAAACCTGTGCTGGTTGCCGCTATCCATGCGGGTGACGAGCGCATACAGGAATACGGCACTGCCGGAATTCCCGACTTTAAACAACGCGGCTCTAAAGCAGCAGCTTACACCAAGTTTATTGTAACTGAATTATTGCCTGTCATAAAAAAGGAAACCGGTATAACCGATTTTAATTCGACTGCCTTTGCCGGATTCTCTTTAGGCGGATTATCTGCCATGGATATCACCTGGCACTATCCGGAGTTGTTTGACAAGGTGGGCGTATTCTCAGGATCATTCTGGTGGAGAAGCAAAGATCTGGGTAAAAACTATACCGATAACGACCGTATTATGCACGGCATTATCCACAATACCGCAAGCAAACCTGATTTGAAAATTTGGCTGCAAACCGGCACCAAAGACGAAACTGCCGACAGAAACATGAACGGCATCATCGACTCGATTGATGACACCATCGACCTGATAAAAGAATTGGAAAACAAAGGCTACACCCGCCCGACGGATATTCAATACCTGGAAATGGTTGGCGGTGCGCACAATGTGGAAACCTGGGCTGAAGCTATGCCGAAGTTCCTGGTATGGGCATTTGGGAGGTAATCTTCTTTGTGTCAAAACATCGGGTGTCACACTGAGCCTAGTCGAAGTGCGGCGCGTAGAGGCCTTTGCCCACCATGCTTCCCTTCGACAAGGCTCAGGACAGGCTTGTGCCTCAGCATGACACCCTTTGTGAGGCAGTAATTTATCTTAGAATATTGGTATATTGCAGTTTAATCAAATTGCAATGAAACTGTCAAAACCAATCATAACTGCTTTTGCGGTAATTACTTTTATCGCATCCTGGTCGGCCGCACATGCGCAGGATGGCTATAAATATGTCCCCGAATCCAAAGAACTATACGCCAAAATCGTACACATGGATAGCGTGCTGTTTAACGCCTACAACAACTGCGACATGGAAACGCAGGCCAAAATATTTTCAGATAACCTGGAGTTTTACCACGATAAAGGCGGTTTATCTACCTCCAAAAAAGATGTGCTTGATGCTATTAAAAGAAATATCTGTGGCAAAGTGACCCGTGTATTGGTACCAGGAAGCATAGAGGTTTATCCTATAGCCGGTTATGGAGCTGTCGAGATAGGCTTGCACCGTTTTATTAATCATCAGGAAAGCGAAACTCCATCCAAGCCGGATAAGTTTATTTGTGTGTGGCAGCAAAAAGGCGATACCTGGCAGGTGACGAGGGTGATTAGTTTGCATTAGGCACCCTCGTCATCCCGAACTTGTTTCGGGAACCCACAGTACAGGTCGACGCTTGCTTGGTCTACGTTTGTATGTAGCAGACTTACCTTATCGCAGACTTTTATGATGGGGTGCTGAAACAAGTTCACTGTTGTCCGGTAAAAATCGATGAAGGTCAATAAAGATGCGCTTATAGCTTGGAATGGTGGTTTACGTTACAAACCCTGACTCTAAGCCGCTTATTTTAAGTTGAATGGTAGATGGGAGGTTGGTGGACAGCTTTTC